>NZ_JBWBWM010000049.1:0-49277 GCF_056174665.1 Bradyrhizobium sp. WYCCWR15520 | reverse complement strand
TCAGTTCGGGATCGATCGAAGGTCGTCCGATGTTGCTGTAGAACGGCGCCAGCTCCCGTCGCAGGTCCTCAAGCTCTACGAACCTATCGATCGACCGGAGTAGGTGGTCGGCCGGGATGTGCCTTTCAAGCGAGAACTAATAGAACAACGCAGCTTGTTCGATTTGCCGATGCCCCATCATGACCTTCAGTCCTGCCAATTAGACAGACTGAATCACTGATATCTCTGCGTCGCAACAGCCGCCTTTTTCAACACAATCGGCCAGAAGCTGACTCAGGCTGAGCCCCGAACTAGCTGCAAACTAGCGCGCGAAGTGCCTAGCATTACAGACGAATGGATCGCGGGATGACTCGCAAACATTTGTGACAATCGAACAAGCTCACCTTCGCTTGACGCCAAGCAGGATAGGTACCGTCTCGCGAAGCTTTAGTGATTTCACAATGTCCTGAGTGGCGGTCTTGTACTTTTTGAAATGAGCCGTTTCAAGATGCGTTTTGTATGCTTCCACGTCCGTGTATATCTCAAAGACGGTGATGTGCGCCGGATTCTCCTTGTCGGCGACGGAATACAAGGCCAACACACCTGGTTCGATCCGGAGGGCCGCTTCGATCTGTTCCTTGACTGCGGCCTGGTAAGCCTCCAACTGGACCGGATCGATTTCGATCTCGGCCACTCGCACGTAGGGTTCTTTACCGCCCTGACCGTAGCTGGGCCCCCCTGTCATCGTCAGCATTACGGCACTCAGCACGAGAAGTTGCCTGAATTCCATGTCAATCTCCTTGCATTCTCCAAGCGCTTGCGGCCGCGACCGTTCCCGCCGCCCACGGATATCTCGGACCAAGGTCGCTGCCAACGTGTATCCTGTAATGCAGCCCACACGGCGCCTCTTGGCGTAGGGCTTCACATAGGCCGGTGGCATCCATCGCACCGTATGGCCCAATGCCTCAGTTCTGCTAGAGCTGATTTACGATTTGGGTCACAAGCGGCGGTGAGGAATTGCGCATGCCATGCGGTCCCCTGCTGAGACCCGACATGACGAATGCTTTAGCGTTGTTCGGCTACGGACCAAGGGCGGTCATTCGAGATTGGATGACCGAAGTCGTGTCCTGGAAGGGGGGTGACGCGAGCAGCGATGACCTCCGCCATCTCGACGTTGCTCTCGACGAGCGGCGAGGTTGCACTCGTTAGTAAACCCGAGCGCGAGGGCAATGGCGACGCCGGTCACCCTTAGGCCAAGGGTCGGATGTTCGTGATAAGCCCGAGCGAGTGGACCGCCTTTGATGTCGAACCAATCCTCCAGTCATGCGGTGGCCGACCGGATCGCTCGTCAGAGCAACGACGGGGATAGGTCGATTTTGCGCGGCGGGTAGATGCGGTCCATGCAGAGGCCGAAGCGCTACCACGTCACCCGCGAACGTGTGATGTGATGCGTTGAATGGCGATAGAGCTTTTGATCAGCCTGGGCGGATCAGGTGCGCGAGCATGGCGGTGCAAGCGATCTCGGCCTCGACAAGCGTCATAAAGGGAGAGCCGCCGACCTTTATGGCGCATCGGCTTTGGTGGATCGGGCGCCAAGATGCCAGGTAACCATGGCGTCCGCGGAGGCCGGGACCGCTGCAAGTTTCAAAGCTGATCACAAAGGAGAAGCCGTTGCTTGTCGCACTCCATATATGCAGGTCCTCGACGAGACCGCTGACGCGGTTGAATTGCATGACAATCCCACACGAGCCCCCATCAGGAGGAAACAGCACTTCGCTGATTCGGAAAATGCAGTTCTGCTGACCTAACGTTGTTTGCCCCAGAGTGGCCACAGCGCAGGCTCGTCGTCTAATTTCTTGAACGACTACTGCCCAAACAATTGTCCATCACTGAGTTGAAAACATGCGTCAAGCGATAAGAGCCGTCGTCCGCACGGATTTTGCGCCCAAACGAAAAGGACCACCGGAACGACCGATGGTCCTCAAAGCCTTGCGGCCTTCGTGTCGCATGTATGTTGCCAGTTAGCTGCGGACAGACTGGCGGCTGCCGCAGGGTTGACCCTCGCTTTGCACTGGCCGTTTGGACTCTGACCTTTGGACCCTTTGCCGTTGAGACGTCGGTCCCGTCGGACGCCTGTCACCCTTGGCTTTGGTCGTTATCGGTACTCGTCACTGTTGGCGCGGGATGGTGCGAGAAACCAGTCAATCAACCGAAGAAGCCAACGCTAGATAAAAGCGCCAGTTCCATCATTAAGACCACCAGGGCACAACTTTGTTTAGGCTGGGCAAATTTGGTTTGAAACTTTTCGGGGCATGCATGCCGACGCAGGCTAACGATGTCTGTTTATAGGGGGTAGAGCGGAAGTCGTCGGTACGTGGCCAAATCGAACGCTCGACTTAAACAGTCGACGTAACGTTCATGCGACAGCCTTGTCTTCTTTGTCCGCACCACGCATCACGATCTTCAAGGCGTCATCGGGCAGAGGACGCTGTAACGTCTTCGCTTCGTCCCACGGCGTGCGCATCCAGACATCGCGCTCTTCATCGGTCGTCACGATCACCGGCATCGCCTTCGGTTGGATAGGCTCGACGATGGCGTTAGGTGATGTCGTCAGAAAGCCATAGACCGTGCGGCCCCGCTATCGGCTTCGACTTGGTGCTGCCTTCCCCGTTGTAGGTCGTCCACATGCCCGCGAAGGCGAACAATGGACGGTCCTCGTTGAGGTCGAACCAGACCACATCCCTTTTCTTGGTTTCCGTTTCGGATCGGGGCGCGTATTCGTCGACCCGACTGAAACCAGCGCAGGGAAACTAGTCAGTCGATTGGCATGAGCCGTTCGTCCCACTGCGCCGCAAGGTTCTTGATCTGCTCGAAATTCAGGATCGCCGGTTCACTCTCGCGGACGATTGTTGTCCGCTTGCGTTCCTTGGGCAGCAACGTCATCGCGCGCAATACGGCCGCGCGCAGTTTCATCGAGCCGTGATCTGTCAGGGTGACGAACTCTTCGGGGTCAAGGGCCATGGGTCCACGCCTACACTACCGGCTGGCCCGCAAGCCAGCACACGCGCCCCGAATGCCCAACTCTCCAGATAATCCAACTTGGTTAATAGCTAGTTATCGTTCGGCTCTGTCATTCTGAATTGGCGCGCGCGGTACACCCGTACTTGCACCTCGACCTATGCGCCGCCCGATTTCAAATGGTTGGCTTAAAGGAGACGGCTGCCGTCAAGCTCACAGTTGCATGCCGGGAGGCGTCGCGACGGTGCCCGGCGGGCAGTGGCACGCGAAGTCTATCAGCAACGTCCTGGGGCAAGCAGGCGTTTTGAATGCCTGAACGGCTGGTGCTCCGCTGTTAGGTGAAAATGAGCTAAGCTATTTGCATGGAGGAGTGCCGATGGCCGATCCGAGAGACGTGATCTACGCCGCGATCCATTCCGCGTTTGTCAAATATCCCAAGGAAGATGATCCCGCTTCGCACGATCATTGGATACAACCGGAAGAGGCCGCTCACCTGACCAAGGTGGTTATGACGGAGCTTGAGACCAACGGGTTCGAGATCGTGAAGCGGAAATAGGTGTAGGCGTTACCTCGGGCGCACCTGGAGCGGTTGACCGACACCAAGTTGATGCGCGCATCGCGATGGCTGGACACGCTGCGGAAAGCTTTCCGCCGTTCACCCGCCTACTATCCGTTGGGTCGCGCTGACATGAAGGAGGTCAATCCACAGTTCTGACACGCGTCTGCCTTGTTTCAAAAACGGACTGTTGCCGGCAAGTCACGCCATTTCCGGGAAAATCATGCAAACTTACTTACAGTTGTAATTCGGAAGTGCACTTCAACTTGGTGGTCGCGACAAGGCGACGGGGGATGGAGAAATTACGATGAAGAAGTTTTTACTGGGGACTATCGGGTTGCTTGCTCTCGGGATGGGCTCTCCCGCTTCGGCCGCTGATATGGCCGTCAAGGCACCGCCACCCGCGCCGCTTCCGGTGATCTACAACTGGGGCGGCTTCTACATCGGCGCCAACGGCGGCTGGGGTCAGAGCCGCAACTGCTGGGATTTTGTTAACACGGTGGTTGGCACCTTCGCTGAGGGCTGCCACGAGCGGTCCGGCGGCGTCGTCGGCGGCCAGATCGGTTATCGCTGGCAAGCCAATCAGTGGGTGTTTGGCCTGGAAGCCCAGGGCGATTGGGCGGATCTCAGCCATACGCGCGTCAGCCTGTTCGATCCTACGCTCTCCCTTCGCACCAAAACCGATGGCATCGGCCTCTTTACCGGCCAGATCGGCTACGCCTGGAATCAAGTGCTGCTGTACGTAAAGGGCGGCGCGGCGGTGACCAGCAACCGCTTTAGCATCCTCGACAACCTTAACTTCGGCGCTGAACTGGCCTCGGCAAGCTCGACCCGCTGGGGCGGCGTCGTGGGTGTCGGATTTGAGTACGGCTTTGCACCGAACTGGTCGGTCGGCGTTGAATACGACCACCTGTTCATGGGCGATGCCAATAATACGTTTACGATTGTCGCACCTTTTGCCGCTGTGCTCAACAACCGGGTCAGCCAGGACGTGGATATGGTCACCTTGCGCATCAACTACCGCTTCGGCGGTTACGGCGCACCGGTCGCAGCGAGATACTGACCTCGCGTTATTTCGACTTCTCCAGCAAACTAGGTCGGCAGAAATGCCGACCTTTTTGTTGGAGGTTACATGTCTGAGAAATCCGTCAGGTCCGCGACACGCCCACAATCGAACAACGGCAGGTCGCTGCCGATTGCATAAATCAAGCGCTTGAGAAGTCGGACATCGCCGAAATTTGTCACGCCATTGCCGCCGCCACCCGGCCTGCACGCAACGCTACGTCCCGCCGTCGGGCGGTTCCGGCTGATGGCTTGTCGATTGCCGGCCGTCCTTCCGGCGCCCGCCTGCCGGCGGCGATCGATGCCTTGAGCCCGATTGCCGATGCCCTGGGCACGATCGCCGACATTGGGCCGGTTCGTTCCCTGACCCAGCCCCTGGCGGCCGCCACCTGGACGCTGGTTGGGATTGCCGAATCTCTGCTGGAGGTTCGCATTGTTGTAGCGCGCGCCCTGGCGATGCGCCGGATTTGTGCTGCCAGTGCTCGACGCGGGCGCCGCGGTTGATGGGCTGCCGCCCCAGTAACCGCCGCGGCCCCAATAACCGCCCGTCGCCCAGCGGCGCGGTCGCCGGCTGGCGGTCGCAAGCGTTTCAAACGCGCGGCAAATCAGGAGGCGAAGCCGGTACCGCCGCTTTGACCTCTGCCAGAGCCGCTTGCAAGGCGGCTTCCTTAGTGTGGTCGAGAGAAGTCTTTAGCACCGCGCCGCCTTCGCCTTTGAGCCTCTCAAGAACCTTGTCTGCCGTGACTTTGCGCACCAGTACGAAGAGTGCTGCGGTTCCAGGTTGAATGGCAGCAGCGGTCTCCTTCATCCATTTGTCGTCAATGCCGACATCCGTCAAATATCCGCCGAGCGTGCCGGACGCTGCGCCAAGGGCAGCGCCAGCCAGCGGCATCAAAAAGATCAGGCCAATCAGCGCGCCCCAAAAGGTGCCAGTAACCGCACCAGCAGCCGTGGTATTGATCAGTTGATTTAGCTTGATGTTTCCGTTGCTGTCCTTCACCGCAACCACGGCATCGCCGAGTTCGATCAGATAGTCCTTCTGCATGGTCAGCAATTTCTGACGAACTTCCTCTGCCTTCGCCTCGGTTGGGAATGCAATCACGACAAGATCACTCATCAGTTCTGCTCCTCTACTCGAACGAGAAAATCTTCTTCCAGTTTCTTCGTTCTAGTCGGGCCTTTATTTCTTGCCCCACCAGTCGAATATTCCGCCGATGCGCCCGCCAGTGTCGAACGCTTTCTTCTGCTTCGCGTCCAGGCTGTCATAAAACGCCTGAAGCTTGGGCTCGACTGCCTTCAGGCCGGAAAGCCTGGTCTCCGCCATCTTTGCGGCGAACGCCATTCGGCCCGGCGTCGTAGAAAGATCTTTGTCAGCGCATAGCAACTTCTTCGCAGAAGCGTCGGCAGACGCAGAAGCACCAGTCAAATCTTTCAGCGCCGCTTTTTGAGGATCGGTGAGTTTAAGCCGCCTCGCTAGGCCATCGGTGTTGGCAACGGGCGTCGCCCCGCCGCTGCAAATCGCCCTTGCAAATCTCGTCTCAAGCCACGAGCCTTGGGCGCGCGCTGGCGTCGTCGCAAAGGCCAGAATGGCAAGGAAAATCAGGATTGCTGAATGCATGACAGACCTCCAGCCAGACATCGGCCCTAAACAACGATATCCTCGGCCCGACGCCAACTTCGTTGATCTAGATCAGTTGATTGTCATGAAGCGCAGCTGAAAGCGGTGAACATCGCAAGCTGCCCGAGCTAGCTTAACAGCTCACGCGAGCTTGTGCGGAGCAGTTGACAGACAACTGATGTCCGCCGTGGGTCAAAAATCGGAAGAACTTGCTTTGAGCACACTTGGTCTGCTGTGCTCCCGGAGGCGACATACGGTTTCGTGGCAATCCATATCGTCAGACCTGTTGCTCTAACGGCGGTTCGCCGACCACATCGGCCATCACGCTGCAGGCTTCGGCTCACGCCTGACCTGAAACACCACCTGATCGATCTTGCGCCTCACCACCATGTCGCGGCTGCACCGCGCCGCCATGCCGCTCAGATGCGTGAGAACGACCCCGGCAAGGGTGTCGATCAACTCATCAACGTCCGCCCGCCGGACCAGTTCTCGCTTCTTCTCCATCAACCGCAGTTGCAGCATCTCAGTCTTGGCCTTGACGTGATCAGCGTCGGCCTCCGCGCGCGGCGATTGCTGCCGCTTGCGCCGCAAGTATCGCAGATAGGCAACGCGGCTCTGGTCGAGCGCAAAGCCGTCACCTTGCCGCTGGATGACGCCTTCGGCTTCGAGTTTGGCGATGTAGGTTCGGCTGCAAGGTGCAGCGCCAGTGCCGACGAGCTCACGGTCGCAGGCTGGGCGACGTGACGGGCAACCAACGCTGACGGTCTCAGCCATCGTGTTCGTTCCTGTTGCGTCGCGGCAAGATACTCCGATTGCTTGCAGCATCCGCGTGAATGGGCGGTGATCGAGCAGTCGTTCACGTAGATGAACGTGAGGTTTGTTTGATCCAGGTCAAGGGCGCGAAGCTCCCGCGCGCGAGGCTTCAACTGACCCGCGGTTCGGTGCGATGTGCAGGTGTCCGCGGCTTCCCTATCTCGAAGAAGGAGAACTCCTAATGTTGCGTCGAATTTTCATCGCTTCGGCAGCCGCAGCCTTGCTGCTGGTCACCTTCACTCCCGATGACGCGTTCGCCCGACGCGGCGGTGGTATGCGCGCTGGAGGCTTCCACGGCGGTGGCGCTGTCGCAGTTCGAGGACCCCGGGGCGGCGCTGTCGCTGCTCGTGGATATCGGGGTGGCGCGGTCGCTGTGCGCGGCGGGCGCTACGGCTATCGCGGCTACGGCTATCGCGGCTACGGTGTCGGCGCGGCGGCGGTGGGCGCGGCCGCGGTCGGCGCAGCCGCGGCGGGGGCCTACCGCGGCGGCTGCGGCTACGACACCTACGGCAACTGGGTTTGCCCAAACCGGTACTATCCGTACTGAGTGGCGCGACGCCGTTGGCCGATGGGGCGCGAAGCCGATGATGAGGTCATCGGCATAGCGCACAATGACCATGTCGCCGGTGGCCATAGTGCCGTCGGCAACGCGTTGGCCTGGTGCAGATCGAGTTGGCACATCGCGTCATTCCCAGCGCTGCGGAACGTGCCATGCCTGGACTTGCCCCTGGAGCAGACGTTCAGAGGCGCTCCGCGCAAGTCGTCGTTACACCGTGGAGTATGCGATGTGGGTTCTGATGTACGTCTTTTCCTACTCCGTCAGCCCAGCCGCCTCCAATGATAGGGCGGAATGGAGGCTCCTTCCGACCGTGGTGTTTCAGGAGTTCTCCAACGAAGAACGATGCAGGGCGGCTAAATCGGCGCTTGAAGAAAGTTTAAGGGATGCCGGAGCCAAGCTGAGAAGTGGCCTGGAAGACTTGAAGACCATCGGCAAGGCCGATCCGGCCCAGATTATCATTGCCTACAATGTGGAATGTCTTCCGAAATAAAGCCAAGCAACCACCGTCCATTTCATCACCTCGATGATATTGCATCGCGCCATTCGCTGCGCTGCCGTTGGCGTGCCGGCACGCGTGCAACCGCACCACGGATTTTCTCGCACCAGATATCCTCAATATGTGGGGTCGCGCGGTCCCGGCAGGTGCGCCACGGGCCGAAGGACCCACTTGCGGTGACAGTTTCAGGCCAGCCGAAGCGCGTTATCGCATTTGATCGTAGGCGTCGGCGAGGAAATGATCGAAACTCTCGATCCGGATGAGGCCGAGACGCGGATATTCCATATCGGTCACGATGTAGAGCGCGACGGTCAGGGTTCCTGCAAAGAGCAACATGTGTATCCAGCTGTGCCCTGCGCTCGCGGCCATACCGAACCCGGCAAGCAGTGAGCAGCCAAGACCAAGGCCAAACAACATAAAGTAGACGATCTGTGGCGGATGTTTTTCGGCGGCACCTGCACGCAGGCGCGCGACTTCAAAGAGACTATTTAGCGCCGGAAGAGATAGAGCGCATGCAGGTCGATAGTTCGGCTGCGGGCAAGCCGCCACCGCCGCGTCCCACAACTGGTTCTTGAGTTCGAGCACCTTTTTTTCTTGCTGGTCCGAGAAATCTTCCGCCCGCTGGAGCAGCAAGAAATCATGCGCCATGCGGTATAGATCGATCCGGGCGCGGACGTATTCTTTGAGGCCGGTCTGAAGCCTGCGCGCATCGTCTCCGCCGAAAAGGCTCAGTCTGTCATATGCGGTGGTGGCCGCCGTCGCTTCCTGAATGACCAGCTGTCGGCGATCATCGAAGCGTTGCAGCGCACCTGAGATGGTGAATGCGAGCAGCAGACCCATTAAGCCGAAAATTGAGCCTTCAACGGTCGCTAACCCTCCGAGGCCCTCGCTGCCGCTCCGCTTGCGATGCTGCAAGCCGAGCTGCTGACCCAAACGTAGCAAGATGAGCGAGCCGGCAAAAAATAAGACGGCAATGGCCACGGCAAACAACATGAAGATCATTCTTGATCTCCGTTCCAGAATGGCCCGCCTCACGCCGCCAAGTGTGGCAACAAATTATGCAATCACTTGGGCAGATCATTTCAGCCTTTTACGACGTAAACTCAGCGCCAACGGAGTGAGGGCGCCACGTTGGCCAGATGCTGCGATGGCGTGAAAGGTTATCGCCACTGGCCTAAAATTAATTGTCCGATCCAATTGACTCTCGCTACATGCGGCGTAGCCTCATCGGCGGATCGCGGGCAAGGCTTCCCACGCCAGCAGAGCCAGAGCGGGTCGCTCCCGCCAGCGCCAGTCGAAGTGGGCCGGTTCCACGCGTAAGGTGCACCAGACGGCGCTGGCGACAGCGCCGTTTCTGCATTTTGGGACGACTCCTTGGCTGGTCAGCACCGAGCGCGGTCTTAGCTAGTCTGCCCCGCGTCGGACGCAAGGATGCTGACGCGCTCGGCCAGCAAAACAAGCTCTGGCAGAGATCGAGCCTGCATCTTCGTCATCACGAAATGGCGGTGCGCCTTCATGGTGCGTTCGGTCGCGCCCAAGACGTTGGCGATCTCTTTGTTAGTTTTGCCACGAATGACAAGTTCAAACACTTGCCGCTCGCGCGGCGTCAACGTTGCAATGCGGGAGAGAATGAGGGCGCGGGTCTGCTTCAGGTTAAGCACCGCGCGGTGATGGGCGATGGCTCGTTCGACGGCTGGAAGAAGCTGGTCCGATGATACGGGCTTGATCAAAAAATCCTCTCCGCCAGCCTTCATGGTCTTCACTGTAGTCGCAATATCAGTGTAGCCGGAGAGGAATATGATGGGGAGCGTCGAACCGAGTTCTGACAACCGCTGTTGCAGCTCTGGCCCGCTCATTCCCGGAAGCCGCACGTCAAGAAGGATGCAGCTCGGTATGTCGTCGCTCGGCAAACGATCCAGGAAATGCTGGGCCAAAGGATAAGTGGAGACCTCATATCCGAATTGCTTCAACAGGCCTTCAATTGCTTTGCGGAAGTTCGCATTGTCTTCGACAATATGTACAAACATCGAACCGACCTTCACCTCCACTGCCTTCCTCCCACCCACGACAATAGGATGACGCTCTACATCCCACGGGGTCAACCCGGGATCGGTGAGCGCTGAGGTTAGAAAAACGGGACCCTCGAACCGCCGGAAGAGATGGTCTCACCCATAAGGGTGAAGGGTTCACAACAAAATACGCGGAACCTCAGCGGGGCGAATGAACAAGGTGTGACGTGACGGACGGTGCTGCTAGGTCTGTCGCCGAGCCGCTCGTCCTGATCCGTGGCGCAAGGTTGAACGAGGCAGCAGGGTGGCGCGAAGGCGACATGGGTAGAGCCTCAGTTCTTTGCCGACGTTGAATACAGAAACATCACATCGGAAGGATTGCTGCGGGCGAGTTCTTTCAAGGGGCTGACCAAGGGAACGCAGCGGACTTGATATCGTCGTCATTCCGGCAGAAGGCTCCGTAGAAGAGCGGTGCGCGCCGACGCATCGGCAAGTAGCATCGCGCATCAGTTTGCTGGCATTGCGCTCACAACCTGATCTTGGTTGACCTTAGCAGGCAGCAAACAATAAAAAATGAGACTGTTATAGAATCTATACTGTTCACTTTTGAACCTCTGCATACTCTTTTTTCGGAGGAGCCATGCATGATTTTCCAAAGCTCGCTGCGCAGGTAAGAGGCGCACGTGCACTTCTTGGTTGGTCTCAATCCTACTTGGCAGAGGGTATCAGTGTTCGTCGTGTGATAATCGCTGATCTCGAAAGCTGCAAACGCGAACCACAGGCGTCGACATTATCCGCCTTGATAACGGAACTGAGCGCCGCAGGCATCGTCTTCACGGAAACAGGTGTCGAGCTTCTGGAATGGCCGCCGAGACCCTACGTACCAACCGGGTGCGCAACAATAAAGAAGCGCGCGAGGAGACGGTGGTGTTCTAGGACGCAGCAGGCGATTAGTTGAACGAGCCACTGAATTTGCGATGCGGTTGAGGCGCGGCTCTCCTTGCATACCAAAACCTAACATTTGTTGTGTTGCTCCCAAACCATCACCGCGCGGCCGTGGCCTTGCCCGGTGTAGGAACATTTCAGTTGAGGCTCTGTTTTTCCTTGCATGACCGACACCGACCTCTTTGAGCAGTCTTTCAATATTGCTTGGAGCGTCCTTGAGAGGACGGGTGAACTCGGCGAACCCAACGACACCTCGCGATTTCTGTTCGACAGCATCGCTTGCATGATGAGACGCGGCGAGCGGCGCAGGCTGCTGCTGTCAAATTCTGCGATCGATGCATACCGGCGTCGTCCGGTTAGGCTCGTTCGATGATTGATCCTGACTGCAAGGTCAACCATCCGCAGCGTGCCTGGGCAGAAGGGTTGGGATGTCAGTGTGGGGCAGGAATGCCCTGTGACTGTGTTCGCGCTGATGGCCTCGAAGGGCCTGACGTTAGTCAGGTACTACAAGAACGACCAACAGCAAGTCATGAGCACCCACCACGCCGTCTTCGCGTTCCATCTTCAGACTGATGATGCCGGTTGGCGTGTTGGCCTTAGCAAAACGCAGCAAGCTCGAGAAGGGTTAGGGTTCCTTCCGTAGTTCTCTGGCCGTGAACGGAGTTCCAGTGCTATAAGAGGGGTCTGGTTTTGTTTGCGTCGGCTGAGGGCGGGACAATGCCAATCAATCGGTTATTGAAAAACAAGCGCACGCCGGAAGAAATCGAGCTTTTGAACAAAGCCTTCAACCACGCTCTAAACTTGCTGGGCGTGGTTGATCGCAATGACCCGCTTTGCGATATGGTCGCTCGCAAGGTTATCGAGGTCGGCGCGACAGGCATTAGCGAGCCGCGAGAGATCGCGGAAATGACCGTGGCACGGATTGGCCTACGGTAAGGCCGCCCAGTTGGCGGCTTCTTTCTCATGGAATGCTAAGCAGGCGGGCAAAATTGAGCGATCGAGCTGCTTTCTAATTCCCCTGCGATGGTCCCCGACGCCGGGCGACGTATATGATCGGTTGCCGCCGAGGTGAGGGTCTATGCAGGACATGAAGGCCAGCGCGGAGAAGCTGCGCGCCGAAGCCGACTTTGCCGAACAGATCGCGAGAAGCGCGACGGATCGGCAGAAGCGCGAGCTTTACGAGCGCCTCGCCGCCCATTTTAGACAACTCGCTGGCGATATTGAAAAGATGATGGCGGACCGGTCAGAGTAAGGACCGCTCAGTTGGCGGCCACATCGCGACGAAACACAAAGGCAATCGCGATTTGTATCGCGGGATCGAATACTCCGTTGTGCAGGGCATCGTACGCCACCATTGGAAGTAGGTCGCAACCGTCTCCGGGACCAAGATATCCGGATATGGCAGCACGCGGGGCGAGGCGATTGGTAACGCGGAAAAAGCCATCGAGCGCTCTCTCCAGAGGCAACGCTTCAAGCCGGATTTAGATGGAGAAGATCGATGATCATTAGCAGAAATACCGCTGCACGAGCTGCATTAGTATTCGCAGCAGTCTCGGTTGGTGGTGCCGCTGTCGCTCAGGGCGCCCCGCCGGCAAAGAAGCCAATGGTCGGAGGAAAGTCGATTGTCCAAGCGAAGCCGCGTGCGCCAAATGGGATGCAAACTGGTAGGGACTGTCAGGGGCACCAAGAGTTGAGCGGGTGAGTGTGTTGGGGCATCCGAACTTAGGGGCACTACGCCCGCTGAAGAACTCTCATCACCTCCCGCGGTCGCTCCCAACGAAAAGAAATAATAGAACCCATCAGCCCCGCAGGTGTGCTCGCGCCTACAGCACCGACTGGAGAAATCGTGTCGCAAGGTAGACGCCAACCGCGGCGACGAATGTGATGCCAATCGCGATGGCCGTGTTTCGGACGACGCGGCCTTCATAAGTCTTTCTCGGATGCCCTCGAAAAATGGATGTCGCATCTTGCCTTCCGCTGACTTCGCCCGGTACTCGATTCCCGCCACGGCATGATCCATGTCCGCAAATACGCCGATAGCGACCAAATTCCGCATCGCTACGGAATGACGCGATGGGCCAGACTGAGACATTCACTCGGACCAACTTGTCGGCGCGCAAGCTAGCCGGGATATCAAGGGCGATTTCGGCGCATCTTTTCGCATCGTCCATAAAGAGTGGCGCAATCTTCTACGTCCGCGCGTAGTCTTATAATCCCGACTGAACGAGAATCATTCCTGAAGCATCTGGTCTGAAGCCTTCAGGAAATTGTGTGCGCTCGTCGTACTCGGCTCCATTCAACACGGCTCCTGTTAAATCTGCACCTCGTAGATCGGCTCCCTGAAGCGGCGTTGAACCGCCAAGATTGCTCAAACCAAGATTAGCCCCCGTCAATTTCGCTCCCCGCAGGTTCGCTTCCTTCAAGTCAGCCCCGCAAAGCAGGGCATTTGAAAGATCGGCATCACTCAGATTTGCTCTGAATAGAATGACCCAGTAGAGGTCGGCATCGCGCAGGTTTGCGCCTTCAAGATTTGCATCACTAAGTTCTCTACCCTCCAAATTCGCGCATGCGAGATTTGCACCTGGCAGCTCTATTGGGTCCCAGATCGCTTCCTGATTTCGGATGGTAAGTAAGGATTTCGACACCATCATGGTGGCGAATTTTCCTCATGGTGCTGCTACTCCGCTTATGAGAATTGCGGGGAATTATCGACACGACTAGCGCTCCCGGCAATTCGTTTTGGGATGGCGCCAGATGTTCATTAGTGATCTGGCAATCCCTGCCACTCGATTCTGGACAATGGATCCCCGGTTCCACTGAAGCATGGGCGAAGAAGCTTATGGCCAACTGGTCGGATCTTCGAGCGAGCTGACAAGCGAATTGCTAAACGGCTTTCTCACCGGCCTAGTATCGGGCACTGAAAGCGCGGCGACCGATGCACTAACGGTGACTTGCGAGTTCATGAGCCGAACTTCCTTTTTCTTTGGACAAACGGTATGACGGTTTCTGCAAAACTCGAGGGCAGCAGCCGTTTCGATACTTCGATACTCGCGTTCGGAACGCGGTCGAGCCATTTCTCGGATCCGGAAAACCTCCTCATGGCGTCTGCCAGCGCCTCGAAGTTGCCGGTCGGCACGACAAATCCGTTGATGTCTTGCTGCACGAATACGTCTCCGGCTCCGCATTCATCGCTGCAGATTACTCCGAGACCAGCTGCAGCGGCCTCCTGGATCACGACACCCCACGGCTCCAGAACACTGGGGAGGACGAGGCACGCCGCTTCCGCGAGCACGTCAGGCAGTTGGTTCGCCTGGACAAATCCGACGTCTTGTATTCCAGGAACTCCAGAAAAGAGATGTTTGAGGGGCCCGTCGCCGGCAACAATGAGGGGCCAGGGTTGCGAGCTGTTGCACCTATACAATCGATACGCCTCCACCAGGATCGAAACGCCCTTCACAGGCGCATAACGGCCCACAAATAGGAAGTTCTTTCGTTCGCCGGGATGTCGCCCGGGCGCCAGCGTGTGCCAATCACACACAGCAAAGCCCTCACAAATGTCGTCCGGACGAAAGCCCATTTTAAGCGCGAAGGTCATCTGTCTCGTCTGGCGTGCCGCGGGACTTCCTTGACCGTCGACATACTTGGGACCGGAGAGGAGGGCACCATCAAATAACGAGTGGAAAAAGTATCGCCGCAGGGCCCGCCCCCCCAACTGTTTCAGGTAGAGTGGAAACTCTCTCTTGCTCAGCAGAGCACCCAGATGGCCGCGCCATTGGCTATCGAAACACACGATGCGCACGGTCCTTCCGGCCCACCGCTTCATTAACTCGCGGTAGGCAGGCCTGCGCCATGACAGAACGATGATTCCATCTGGCTCGAATTCATGTAGGGCTTGGTCGAGAGCGTCGACGTCTATTTCAGCGGCGTAGGTCAATTCAGACTCGACCGGCCCGAAGCTCTCCTCGGCAAATCTGTATTGGTCTTTCAGACTGCCGACATGTCCCCGCTGACGCGCACGAAAAACTACCACGTGATGCTCGGACCGAAGGTACTGCACGGTCGCATCGATATAACCGGTCCAGTATGCCCAAAGGAATGCGAGTCGGAGGGGCCGACAACCATTATGCGCACATCGTCCGGCGATCTCTGCAGCGGCATTTCTGTGCATGTCGCGCTCCATTATCTCGTTCTAAACCGCCAGCTGGCTGTAAGCGCTCAACCGATTGGGAGGCTTCATGAACAGCCGCCGGCCGACCTGCCTGCGTCGCGAAGCGTCGTCCCAATGAGTCGTGAGAGCGGCGATGACAAACAGCGGCGCCCAAGCGGGCACAATCACGATGCCTCCCATGGTCTGCCCCATAAGTGTCGCCCCGAGCAACACGAAGCCAATTTCGCGCACGCCCAATTGTGCCAACGCAAATGCCACGATGGAGGCGATGATGGCGCCGCCTAAGATGCCAAATGAAATCCAAAACTGCCAGAACGAGTTTGTGAGTAAGTGACTTGTCTTTCCCTCACTGAAGTTGATGGCCATGCCCGGAACGCTGGCGACGTCCGCCTCATAGGCTCCCGCTAACATGTTTTCGATGACGGGCGAAAACGCATCCATGGCGTAAGGAGTCATTTCTGCGTCACCTCCCAATCCGAAACCAAAGAAAGGACTGTGGTCGACCATGCTTGACGCAAGCCGATATGGTCCAATCTGGCGAGAATAGAAGCTATCTCCCGTGACTATGTCCTCGATCAATCCTCCGAACGCATTGGAGGCATATGCAAGCAGCGAAGTCGAGGCGACGACCAGCACGAAACAGGCAAATAGTGATGCCGATTTGATTAATCGCACGCCAGGGTTGGCGCTTCTTCTTAATTGATAAACGATCAACCCGATCACGGTGACAGTGACAGCATAGAATATGGTGGGCGAGCGAATCACAAAAATCGCAGCTGCGGTCAGCAGTGCAGCGACAACCAGCCGTCTAAACCCACACTTGTCCGGATCGGCGAGTAACCACCCACACAGCGATAGGCCCCAGAAAATACCTACCAGCGAAGGTTCGGACGAAAAAGCGCTCGGCCGCACGGCGCCGTAGAGCTCAAGATCTCGTATCGTGTCATCGTAGTACTGCTGATGAATCATCGAGCGAACGGCGTCGACAAATGGTCGTAAACCGAAGTGCACCTCCAATGTCGCGACGATCAGCACGACGACCGCCAAATACATGAACAGGCGGGAAACCGTTCGCGATGGTAACGCGGATAGCCCAAGAAAAAGGCCGTAGTTCGCTATGAACGCCACGTACATCTGGACTAGCGAGAGTAGGCGACGTGACGGGGCAACCGCATACGGGATCGACAAAGCAAAAAATGCGACGGTAGCGATCAATAATAGAAAGGCAGCAATAACCACCCCTATCGAGACACGCCGCCACTCGAGACAAATCAGAGCGAGAGACGTGGCGAAAGCCGCAACATAGGGGAACAGAAGGCGTCCTGAGGCGGAAAGATGGATTGACAGGAACACCGAGAGTAGCGTGGCAACGCATAGAAATGTGCGAAGGCGCGTCCCGACGAGACGCGCGGTTGTTGTGCGTAGTTGCGCTGGAGCGTGCATGTGCCTTCCGGTATACATTGGTACCGGCCCGCCCAAGCGGCGGTCGCGTGCCGCCGGCTGAAGGAATCCCAGCTGCGATCAATAAACGGAGGCGTTGTCGGTCGGTTCCTTTGTCCCGAGGCAGCTTGCGCGGGGCCGGCGACCTTTGAAGTCGAGTTCCAAATTGACCCAATGGGAACTGCGGCGCAGGAACTCCGGGGCAGCGGGCTCGTTGTAGCAACCATCATTCCCGGGCCACGCTGGAGGGCAGGATGAACGCAATGAATTTGCGCCTGTTTGGGTCCGCTCGGCAACTCCTGATGCTTATCGCCGTTCTGCTCGCCCCAATCGCTGCACACGCCGAATACCTTCTGGCACCCGGCGACGTGCTTGAGATCGAGGTGGTGGGCCTTCGTGATTTTCGGCACCGGGTGATGATCGATCTGAATGGTCAAGCCTCATTTCCATTGATCGGAGACATCAAGGCGGCAGGCGTGAGCGTGGGCGAATTGCGGAGGCAAGTAAAATCCATACTTTCAACCAAGGCCTTTCGTTCTCGGCAACTAGATCAGCAGGGGCGTTCGGTGTCACTGGACCAGGTGGTCACCGTTTCTCCCGATGAGGTTATTCTGAACGTGGCGGAGTATCGGCCGATATACGTCAATGGCGACGTGGCCAATCCAGGGACACAGGCCTACCGCCCAGGAATGACTGTGCGCCAAGCCATCGCGCTCGCAGGCGGCTTTGATACAATGCGGTTTCGGGGACGGGACCCTTTTCTGGATTCGTCGGATTTTCGCGGTGATTACTACGAACTGTGGACGGAATTTGCCAAGGTGCGGGCACAGGCCGACCGCTTCCAAGCCGAGCTCGACGGTAAGAGCGCGCTCGGGCAACCGAAGCTGGATGATCTGCCGCTCCCATCGGCGGTGACTTCAAGGATAGCAGATGTCGAAGCACAGCGGCTCAGCGTCGACAATTCCGATCATCAAAAAGAGAAGCAATATCTAACCGATGCCGTTCAGCAGGAGGATGGGCAAATAGCCACGCTTCAGCGTCAACGAGAGACGGAGCAGAAGGACGCTGACGGTGACGCTGCTGAGTACAGTCAACTGCAGGCCAATTTCAGTAAAGGGCTCGTGCCAATGACGCGACTTTCGGAGACGCGCAGACAGACGCTGTTTTCAGCCACTCGGGTACTTCAGACGACCGCGCTGATAAACCAGGTACAGCGTCACCGCAGCGAATTCGCCAGACGATTGGAGCGCGTGGATGACCAGAGACGGGACAGTCTGCTAGGAAAACTGCAGGACGCCAACGTTCGCCTCGCCACGATCCGGGCTCGACTCCAAGCGGTCGGCGACAAATTGTTTTATGCCGGAGTGGTGCGATCCCAACTCGCCCGCGGAACCGGTGGCGACCCGGTGATCAAGGTGCACAGAAATGACAACGACACGTCGGGCAACATCGCTGCCGATGAAGGTACCAGACTGATGCCGGGCGACGTTGTTGAGGTGCGGCTACGGCTGGAAGGTCTGCCCAAGTTTACCGATTCTGGATCGCCCGCGCCGGCGCCCGACGAAGATCAAAAGGAACCCGTCGGAGCACGGAAGTAGCACTCGCCTTTGTGATGGGGCGTATAGTGGTGCATCAAGCCAAGGTCGGTCTTGTTCAAAACCGCACCGAGCAACTTGCGATGCACCCCTTGGACCGACGCCAAAGCGCATTGTACCGTCTCGGTCGAGGTCTTGCCCCATTCCAGCACGAGGACGTAGGCATCGATCGTCACGATTGAAGCCCGAATATCGGTAGATGACTCGAGGGAAGGCAAATCAACAACAATATAATCGTATTGACGTCGAAGCGCTTCAAACATCGTGCGGACATTCTTAGATGCCAAGAATTCCATCGGCTCGAACGGCTCGGGCATTTCCAGCAGGGGGAAGAAATGCATCTTGCTCGCATCATCGGTCCGGAGCACTTCCTCCCCGCTGCCGCACTGCAGGGCCAAGTCGCACCAGCCCTTCGAGGCACGCGGTGTCATCGAGCGTGACAGCGTCCTCTTGCGGAAGTCCATATCAAGAAGAAGAACTTTGCGTCCTGCACGCGAAAGGAGCTGCGCGAAATTCGCACCGACGGTCGACTTGCCTTCCTCCTCCAGCGCGGACGTAAATCCGACAATCCTCGACGGCTGTTCCGGAAGGAGAAGATCGCAGGATAGCTTTAACGAACGGATGGTTTCAGCGAAATGCGATGCCGGATTCTTCAACACATACGCGAAGAGGGCCGAGTGTATGAGCTGAGGGGCCGCCAACCTGCTCCGAAACCGCTCCAAGAACCGCTCAGCCAGAGGCCATTTTCGAATCCATTCGAGCCGACTAAGACGGTCGATCTTCAGGCGCTCTGCAACATGCCCGGGCGTTCGGAACGTCCGAAACCGCTCGCTCAAGGCTAAAGATCGCTTGGGAGGTCGAATCCATTCGAGCGCTCCAAGACAGTCGATCTTCAGGCGCTCTGCAACGTGCTCGGGCGTCCGGAAAGTCCGATCCGATAGTTCTGCCCAGGCCGCAATCCCAAGACCGATGCAGAGCCCGCCGAATACGGCAATCGGCAGCACCAACAGGGCATTCGGTCTGCTCTTGAATGCCGGCGGCAAAGCTGGACTTACGACTTGACCCGCGGTGAACTGGAACGACCGCTGCTGACCGGCTTCGGCGTACCGATCGAGAAAGCTGTCATAGAGCCTTCGATACGTCCTTGCATTTGCCCGAAGCTCGCTTAGCTTTGCCTGCTCCTCGATTTCATTCTTCGCTTGAAACTCCTGGACTAGCTTCTCCGCATCGGCTGCCTTCTTCTGCAGGTCTCGGAGGCGAGCTTCCAGCCAATTGGCTGCGCTCTCCGCGGCTTGAGACGTGGAATTGATCCGATTTTCGATGTATGCGGTGGCGACGGCATTCGCTATTCGTGCGGCTTGCTGGGGATCAGAATCGGTAAAGTTGATCTTGATGACCGATGAAAGGCCAACTCGCGACACAGACAGATTTCGTCGCAGGACGCGCATGGCCTCCTGTTCGGGAGTCAGACGTGAGGTCCCTGCGCTTATAAAAGCCGCGTTTTCCGCCAGTTGAAGACGTTTGACAACTGACAGTACGATTGCATCTGACTTCAGAATCTCGACTTGGCTATCGATCGTTTTAGAATCGACGGAATTGTCGCTGCTCACGGGTTCGGACTGAACTGGGCGGATGTGCGGCTTTTCAATGTACAGAACGGCTTCTGCCGTGAAGCGGGGCGTCGCGAACAGGAGATAGGCGAGGGACGATGCGACGGCTAGGCCAAGAAGTGTCAGGATCAGTCGGAGGTTGCGGCGGAGGAATGCGGTACTGGACGTAAGCATTTCGGCCGCCGAACTAGCGGGCGGTTGTTCCACGTCGCCGAGAAGAACTGCCGACTTGTCAGGTTGCAACATCTGGGGCGCTCCTAGATGTTCGCAATCACGAGGTTGAAAAGCGCGTTCTTGGGGCCAGCAAACGCCTGATCCGTCGAGAGCTCGAAGTGGACACGATCGCCGGGCGTTACACGATAATCCGAATGTTTGGTGTTTTTGACGACGGCTGCAGCCTTCAGGCCGCCGGCTCCCGACGTTATGGCGAGCTTCATCGCTCCGGAATCGAGCGGCAGTCCGTTCTTGAAGAGCTCCAGTTCTATCTGCCCAGCCGTTACTTCCGCATCCAAGCTGAGCTCGATCGCCCATATCCAACCGGCAGCTCCCACGGCCTGGCCATTGATCGCGCTAGGTGAGTCGTTTGGCACGCGGTCCATGCGCGACGTCAGACTGTTCTTGTAAAAGCGCAGCACTTCCGAGGTTGCGAATGTGACGGCTGCCAGATCAGGGTTGTTCAAGAGAAGAACGTGGGGAGAAATGATATCCGCAACACTGCGAAACTGAATTCGTGCGTCCTGTGTAGTGGCCACCGTGAGCGCTCCCGACTTGTGCCTGGTTGCAACCTCCTGATAGCCGTCGATTATCACTTGCGCGCCGTCGTGCGCGTGAAAGACGGAATGAGCCTGCTTGGTGTCGATGGTCGTAAACCGCATCTCGACGCCCTGAATACGGTAGCTGCATTGTTGACCCGGCCCGTTACCGCTCAGATCAAAAATCACGTTTCGTGGACCGTCCGCTATTGTGCATTCCTCCATGCGCCACGCGCGCACATTGACTTCTGTCGTTCCGGCCCAGCAGACGAGCTGAGGCCCGCGGCCGAAGTTGATCTCGACGTTGTCAATGTTGACGCTTGAACAACCCGCCAGGTGAATGAGTTCCTCTTTCGCCGCATACCGAAGGGCGTAGAGATGCGAGATCAGGATATTTGGCATCCCTTCGACAGGGTTGGTCTTCAAGCGGACAGCCGCGCCACTCGCCGAATAACCGCTAAACAGGCGCGAAAAAACACAGCCCCATATGTTCAGACGGCGATTAGATGCCTGCATTTCGCGAGTTGAGATGAGCCGACAACCATTGGAATTTTCGCAATTGTCGATCTGAAAATCCGCATACCCTCCGTCGTCAAACAGGAACATGTTGGATTCGTTATTCGCAATGCCTTGATTGCGCGTCCACGCGGCCTTCAGGTTGCTTACGCTGAAGGAGCGATTAGTCGTATCTCGATAATCGTGGCCATGGCTGGAAAACAGGAAGATGGGCTTGTTGTCGGCGGTTTGTGTGATCTTGACTCGCCCCGCCTCTCCCGAAATCGCCCAATCGTGCTTGCCATGCGGAATGGGTAGGGAGTCGGAAATTAGATAAGATTTGGGCGTACCGGGAACGACCAACTGCATCTTGTTGTTGCAGGCATAATCGATCGCCCGCTGAAACGCACTTGTATCATCGTTTACGCCATCGCCGACCGCACCGAATCTCCGAACGTCCAGACGCGCTTCAATGCTTCCGGCTACTTTTTCCTTCGCGCGAGCCGATCCGAAAAAGCCGCTCGAAGCGCCTAAGATGAGCAAGTTGCGGCGGTTCATCTCATCTCTCCTGGCGTTCCCATTGTACCCGGCGAGCAGGCGCGAACTTTGAGTTGCAACCGCGGCTCTTCGTTCGAACTTAAACAATCGTCCGGGCAATCCGACCTAAGCGCTCCGGTGCGATCTGCTCTTCCAAGGAGGTCCGACATCCAGCCCCTGCGCGTCCCGCAAGTGTTTGATGAATGACTCCAGTCCATCCGCAGCGATCATCCGACGGGCCTCGTAGAGCTTGGCGTCCACCAGAAAAAGATTCCAAAACGCCTGCAGGAAGCAAAAGACGAGACCTTGCTGCCCGTCGAGGAATCCCAGTCGAAACACGTATCGATACAGGTAGTATGCAAAGGCACGCAGATAGGGCGGGAGAGCTGGATATATCTTGGTCTTGACCTTGTGGTAGATGACTTGCCGGCCGGACATCTTGCCGCTAACTGCATGCTGCGACAGCCCCAGTTCGAGTTCGCGGTCGAGCAGGTCGATCACCCTGCGGCTTGAATACTTGTTGTGTTTTTCTGTCCACCAGGTCAGGTCGTGCAAATTCTCGTCGATCAAGTCGCCCGGGCAGTACTCCACCTGGCCGTGCTTGACGACGCAGTATTCATCTATCCAGCGCTGTTCCACCTGGCCTAATCCCGTCCGCCAGATTTTCAGGACTCTCATCGGGTAGAAGCCCCCGTGGCGAATCGGGCGCCCGAGAAATACGACCATCCGGTCAACGTAAAAGCCGGAGACCGATATGGGCGCGCGAGGAAGGACTTTCGTCATCGATGCTGCGAGTCCTGTCGAGATGTATTCATCTGCGTCAACACGCATGACCCAACTCGTGTCGATCGGCAGGTTGTCGAGCGCCCATTGAAATTGATCGGCTTGATTTTTGAATTTCCGTTGCATCACTTCAGCGCCGAGGCCGCGGGCGATCTCGACCGTCGCGTCTGTCGAAAACGAATCGACGACATAAATTCGTGATGCGACAGGTTTGAGGCTTCGAATGCAGCGCTCTATGTGCAGCTCTTCCTCGAAAGTCAGGATGATCGCTGTGAGCGACAGTCCGGAGGACCAATCGGTATCTCTTGCAGCCACCTTCGCGGATTCGCGAGCGCCAATATCGGCCACATCCGTCTCCCGCAAGTCAGAGGAAGCTGGCCCTAAACGCGATTGACGGCGGCAGGTTCCTACGAGGTAAACCCTCGATCCAATTCGGAACCCATTCGAACCTATGTTTATCGGACCCAACCAGACCGGTGGCGGAAATGGAACGCCATCGCGGATCATTTGTTCGGGACGCCGATTGCGCGGACCATTTGCTCGGGACGCCGGTGAGAGGATGATCCTCGTATGTGCGGTATTGCAGGCTTCGTCGGCCCCTGGAGCGACCGGCTGCTCGATGCGATGCTTGATCGGATCAATCATCGTGGCCCGGACGGCAGCGCCACTTGGCGGGATTGGGACGCGAGTTTCGCGGTCGGCCACGCCCGCCTGTCAATCATTGATCTGAGTGCTGCCGCCAACCAGCCGATGCATACGGTTGATGGACGTTACGTCATCTCATTCAACGGCGAGATCTATAATTTCAAGCAGTTGCGTCGTGAACTCGAGAGCGCCGGTGTCGTATTTCGCACCAAGAGCGATACAGAGGTGCTTCTTTGTCTGTTTGAACGGCAGGGCCGGTCCTGCCTCCGTCGACTGAATGGAATTTTCGCATTCGCAGTCTGGGATCGGGCATTGCGGAATCTCTTCATTGCTCGCGACCATCTCGGCGTCAAACCCTTGTACTATGCGGCGCTGCCTCACGGGTTTCTGTTTGCATCAGAACTCAAGGCACTGACGGTGTGTCCGGATGTGGCCCGCGACATCGACGTTGGATGCGTGGCAAACCACCTCGCGTTCGTCTGGTCATCGTCTGCTTCCACCATGCTCAAGTCTGTTCGGAAGCTGCGACCTGGACATTGCGCCTGGATTGACGCGAACGCCCGGCTGACGATTGAGCGATACTACGACATTCCACTCCCGCCCCCGCGCAGCGAGCGAGTGGAGCCGGCGGCTTTGCTGACGATGTTCGATCGCGTCGTGGCGGATCAGATGGTCGCCGACGTTTCCGTCGGCGCGTGTTTGTCCGGAGGCGTTGATTCCAGCGCCGTTGTGGCGTCGATGTGCAGAGCGACGGATCCCTCTCGCGTCGTCACATTCTGTGCAAGCGTGTCGAAGGACCGCACACATGCCGATAATTTCGGAGACGATATTGTCCATGCACGCGATATGGCAAAGAGGCTGGAGGTGCCCCTGGTCGAAGTGCCGACTACGGCGCAGCTAGTTGAACAGCTTCCCCAAATGCTCTGGGATTTGGATGAGCCGACCGGCGACTTTGCCGCCCTCCAGACCCGGATGATTGCTGCAGAAGCGAGGCGACATGGCATCAAGGTCTTGCTGACGGGCACCGGAGGAGATGATCTGTTCACGGGATACGGCCGGCATGTGGCAGCATTCATCTGGGCAACGCTCGATCAGCTACCTTATGCTCGTCGGCTCACCTCGTACCTGATCAGCGGGTTTCCCAGCAATTCCGTGCTCGGTCGTCGGCTCGGCCGCCTTGGTCAGATGTTGAGCTGGAGCGAGGACGAGATGCTGACGGAAGCCATGAGCTTCTCGAACTGGCCGGCGGAAGAGCGGGCCTTGCTTCTGGCGAAAGCATCGGGCCAGTCACTGGACGGCCAGAGCGCTCCGTTCGGCCGACTGCTGGGCGAGACGCGCGCGTTGCATCCGGTGGACCGACTACTGCAGTTGGATCTTCACGGATTCGTGCCGGATCTCAATCTCAACTACACCGACAAGATGGGCATGCAGGAGGGCGTCGAGTTTCGCGTGCCTCTGCTTGACGTCCGGCTTGTCGCGTTTGCGATGCGAGTTCCGGTCTCACAAAAGATCGGTCTCTGGCAAACGAAGCGGATCTTGCGAAAGGCCATGGCAGCCCGGTTGAACCGCGCTGTTCTGCATCGCGCGAAGCAGGGTTTTGGCGTCCCTCTCAGGGCCTGGATGGCCGGTCCTGGACGTGAGCTGGCTGCGGAAATGACATCGCCGCGCGTCGTCGCAGCAAGGGGCCTGTTCGATCCTGCCGCCGTCGCCCGATTGCGCAAGGCGTTCGATCAAAATCGGAACGACGTGGCGTTCATCCTCTTCACGCTCGTATGCATTGAAATCTGGTGTCGGCAGCTCAGCTGCAGACCATCGCTAGCGAGCACGGATGCGAGAAATGCTGCCTAGTCGCAAGACAGGCTTCTGAATGTCAGCGCAACGTTCCTTACTGGAGCGCAAGGATGAAGCAGATCGTCCAAAGTGCAAGTACTGGCGCGTTGTCGGTTCGGGACGTCCCTGTTCCGCGGGTGATGCCGGGACATCTGCTGGTTCGCACGGCGGCGAGCCTGATTTCGGCCGGCACAGAGCGAATGGTCGTTGAGTTTGCGAAAAAGAGCCTGATCGGGAAAGCAAAGAGCCGGCCTGATCTGGTAAAGCAGGTAATAGCGAAAATTCATCGTGATGGACTCCTGGCCACCTTGGACGCTGTGCGAGCCCGTCTCGATCAGCCATTGCCGCTCGGGTATTCCGCGTCGGGCGTCGTTCTGGAAGTGGGCTCTGGGCTCGAAGGCCGATTTCAGGTTGGTGATCGGGTTGCCATTGCAGGAGCGGGGATCGCTAATCATGCTGAGTACAATGTTGCTCCGGGCAACCTCGCAGCGTCTGTTCCAGATGACGTATCCCACTTCGAGGCGTGCTTCGGTACTCTCGCATCCATAGCGCTCAACGGCATCCGTCTGTTGGAACCGAAGCTGGGTGACGTTGTCGGGGTCATCGGTGCCGGTCTGGTCGGTCAATTGACCGCTCAGCTGCTTGCGATCCACGGCTGTCGCGTAGTCTGCCTGGATTACAGTGCCCAAAGGCTTACGCTGGCCCGATCCCTAGGTGCTGAATTCACCTGGAATCTTGCTGACGGCAGCCCCTCCGCGTTCATCGAATCTCAGACCGACGGCGTCGGTTGTGATGGTGTCGTGATCACCGCCGCTACGCCTTCAAGCGAGCCGTTTGAGACAGCGGCGAACATTGCGCGCGACCGCGCGAGGATCAGTCTAGTCGGTATCACCGGAACGGCTTTTCCGTATCGCGAGTTTATGAAGAAAGAGCTTTCGGTCGTCGTTTCGCGATCCTATGGGCCAGGAAGATACGACAGCGATTTCGAAAAGCGCAATCTCAAGTACCCTGTCGGCTGGATACGCTGGACTGAAGCAGACAATCTGACTGAGTGCGTTCGTCTGATGAGCTCGGGACGCACGCTCCGGCTCACTCCGGCAGCACTCACGACCCATCGCTTCTCGATACAGGAAGCGGAGAGAGCCTATGAACTGGTTACCGAAGGAGCAGAACCGCATCTGGGGGTCGTGATCGAATATCCGATTGATGAGCACGCAAAAGCCGAGCCGATTCCGGCTATCGAAATGCGCTCTGGTCCGCATCCGGATCCTATTCGTAAGGGATGCGTCTTGGGGGTGATCGGCGCGGGATCTTTTGCGCGATCAAAATTGTTGCCTACACTTGCCCGGCACCCACAGGTCATGCTGCACACAGTTGTGACGCAGCGCGGCGTTTCGGCCGACGACACCCAGCGCAAATTTGGGTTTCGGCATTGCGGGACCGACGATTCGACGATTTTTGACGATCCCGCAATCAATGCAGTTGTGATCACCACGCCCCACAGTAGCCATGCGGCTCTCACTGCTCGCGCGCTGTCCGCGGGCAAAGCCGTCCTGGTCGAAAAGCCCTTAGCCTTGACGCGAGACGAGCTGAATTCAGTCGTCCAAGCGCGCAATACGTCTTCCGCATTTTTTCAAGTCGGATTCAACAGACGGTTTGCGCCGATGACCGCGTCCTTGTGTCGGCACTTGGCGAGTTTACCGGGGCCAAGAAACGTTCTCATGCGCATCAATGCAGGACAACTTGCACCAGACAGCTGGCAGCGAGAATCGGACGAGGGGAACGGCCGCATTCTCGGCGAACTCTGTCACTTCGTCGACTTGGCGCGTCTCCTGATTGGTACACCGATCGGGACGGTCCGAGCCGATGCCGCGCGACTTCGTCGCGGTCTGTGTGAGGACGTCACCGTCGCCATCCGGTTCAGTGATGGCAGTCTCTGCACCCTGGTGTACACGGCGCTAGGCGATCCGACCTACAGCAAGGAACGAATTGAATGCTACGCCGGGGGCACGGTGGCTACCATCGACAATTTCCGCACACTGGAGATTGTCGCGAACGGCAGCATCCGACGCCAGTCGAGCAGATTGAAGCAGGATAAGGGCCATCGCGCTGAGCTCGATGCGTTCGTCGCGGCGGTCGTAGAAAACACCGGGCCGCCCGTTCCGGAAGCTGATATTGTTGAAACGAGTTTGGCAACAATTGCCGTTGTCGAGTCGCTTCGAACCGGATCGGTCGTGCATCTATGAAGCCCGGCCGCACCATCCGGACGATACGGCACCTGAGTGCAGAGCAGTTGTATTTTCGCGTGTGGTCGCGCGGGCGATGGGCGATAGCCGGGAAGCTTCCAACGCTGCTCCGTCGATCGGTGGAAAAGACAGCTCGCGAGCTTCCTGATCCGGAATTCCGCGATCCACTCCGCCAGGCGGCGCAACATGTTCTTCACCTGCAAAATTGCGTTTACGGCACGCACCTCTCGGAAATCCTGGAGGGAAGATTCCATCTTCTCGGCAGGACGATGGATTTCGGCGGGATCGATCGCATCGCGTGGCGCGTCGAAATGGGCGAAGGCAACAACCGCCTTTGGCGGATGACGTTGTCGTATCTGGGCTGGGCCGTACCACTCCTTGCCCGAGGCGAGCCCAGCAACGTAGCAATGATACGTCGGGCAATCGATGGACTCGAGGCCCAGAACCAGTGGGACGTACCGGGCGTCTTTCGAGATGTTTGGCATCCATACTCTGCAAGTCACCGAGTGCTAAACCTGCTTGCGGGCTACGCACTCTTTCGTGCCGCGGGTGGGGGCCACTCCGACGACCTTGCGGCTTTACTCGAACACGCAAAATTCTGCGCTGCATTCGTGCTTTGCAATCTGGAGCGAGACCTCCAGTTCAATCATTTGCTGAAGAATTACGTGGC
Source organism: Bradyrhizobium sp. WYCCWR15520 (assembly GCF_056174665.1). Lineage (NCBI taxonomy): Bacteria > Pseudomonadati > Pseudomonadota > Alphaproteobacteria > Hyphomicrobiales > Nitrobacteraceae > Bradyrhizobium > Bradyrhizobium sp. WYCCWR15520. The sequence goes on along the minus strand of NZ_JBWBWM010000049.1, from coordinate 21,451 downwards.
GCTGGCGATGTATCGCGCGGCTCTCGGACGGAGCGCGCCTCGCCTGGAGTTCCTGGACCTCGCGATACGAGAGACCCTGGATCAGGTCGTGCTGAGCGATGGCGGCCATGCCGAGAGATCGCCGATGTATCACGCGCTGTGTCTCGTCGACCTGCGAACGTTGCAGGCGACGAACTTGCCGGCCGCTTGCCCCTGGCTGGATACGGCCCTTTCAGCGATGCAGTCGGCTCTTGGCGTCATGTGCCATCCGGACGGCGACATAAGCCTGTTCAACGATTCGTGGCTCGGCGACACTCCATCGGCCGTTGAACTGGCGCCACCGCCAGCGGACGGTCGAATCGCACTACCAGAAACAGGGTACGTTCGACTGTCCGGCCAGAACGATGCCGTCATTTTCGATTGCGGGCCCTGCGGGCCTGAATCCAATCCGGGACACGCTCACGCAGATTTCCTAAGTGTTGAACTCTCGGTCGCTCGCAAGCGGTTCATCGTAGACCCCGGTGTACCAACATATTCTCGGGGCTCTGCGCGGGACAATTGCCGATCCGCCTCCTGTCACAATGGACCACACGTAATCGACGCCGAGCCGATCGAGTTTTGGGACTCATTCCGTGTCGGACGCCGAGGATCCGCCCTTCCTCTAGAATATCCGACCCTTCGGGGGGTGGCGCCGCTGTGGACGGCGGGATATCAAGACGGCTTTTGTCCGGTCGGAGTTGATGTCGCACGCTGGGTCGGACTGTGGCCCGGGTGCGCTTTGCTCATCGTTGACGTTTGGCGTGGTGCCGAGCCCACCCGTGCAGGCGTTCGATTCCTGGTGCCGGGAACGTGGGCTGCGTCGCCTTCCAGCGCATTCGCAGCCGGTGCGACGCAGGTAAGTCTCGCCGTGCTTTTTGGAAACGCACCTCATATCGAAAGTGCCAATTGGTGGCCGAAGTTCGGTGAGGCGCAATCTACGCACAGCATATTCGTACAGCCATCGTGGGACCATGATGGTTTGGTCGCAGCGACTTTGTGGACCTGGGGCGAACAGGTGCCGGTAGGGATTGTTGAAGCCCGCGCCGTAGCAAGGACATTGCTTGCACACTGCCAAGGACGTCTGCCATGAAAATTGTCGTCTGCGGACTAGGATACGTGGGTGTGACAATGGCGGCCTGCATGCTGCGCAGGGGTGGCACGGTGGTTGGCATCGACGTGAACCCGGAAAAAGTGGAGATCGCCAATGCTGGGCGCTCTCCCGTCAAAGAGCCTGGGATACAAGAAATTTTTGCGAAGGCCCGAACTGAAAATCGTCTGACCGCTGCGACGACGTTGGGTACTGCGCTAACCGACGCGGACGTCGTGGTCGCGTGCGTCGGAACTCCAAGCGGTAAGGACGGCTCACTTGAACTGTCGTACGTCTCTTCGGTGTCCGACGAAATTGGTATGGCCGTTCGGCATCGATCACCCGGACGCCGGCCACTGCTGTGCCTGTTCCGATCGACAATGCTGCCTGGCACCATGGAAACGGTGGTCATACCCAAGTTGAGTATGGCGGCCGGAGAGCCGGCCGGTCACCGTTATGAGCCGGTTTATAATCCGGAGTTCATGCGCGAATCCACCGCGATCGCCGACTATTTCCATCCTCCGAAGATCGTCGTGGGCGAGCGATTTCCTGGCGCAGCACAGGAGATGTACGGAATATACGATGGGATCGATGCGCCCGTGTTCAAAGTGTCCTTTGCCGTGGCTGAGATGGTCAAGTATGTGGACAACTATTTCCATGCGCTCAAGGTCGCGTTTGCCAATGAAATCGGGAGATTGGCGTTCACCAGCACTATTAACCCGCAAGATCTAATAAGCATCTTCTTGTCGGACACCAAGCTCAACATCTCTCCTTACTACCTGCGTCCGGGCAATGCGTTCGGCGGATCATGCCTTCCCAAGGATGTTCGTGCTCTCGATGCCTTTGGGCGGAAAAACGGAGTGGACGTGCCGCTCCTGCAAAGCGTGATCGCCAGCAACACCGCCCACAAGTCCTTTATTGCGCGCTTGGTTCTGGCGCACGCGCCTAAAGGGACGCGCATCCTACAAATGGGACTTACCTTCAAGCAGGATACGGACGATCTGCGCGAAAGTCCGCTGGTTGAACTGGCCGCCACCCTGCTGGATCATGGATACGATCTGTCCCTGTTCGAACCCGACCTGAAGCCGGAGCAGCTCATCGGCGGCAACTTGGCGTTTGTGCGAACTCATTTCACGCGACTACCAGACGTTCTGGTAACCGATTTCAAGAACGCGGCGGCAAGAGCCGACCTAATCATACTCGGTAAGTCTATGCCTGGCGTTAAGTTGCCGTCGGGCAAGCAGGTGCTCAATCTCTATCGCTTAAGCGATCCATTGAGCGATTGGGTTGCCGGTGACGAGGACGACGTTCGCGGTTTGATCGGGGCGGACAACGGTAGCGGCGGAAAGCCCCGCCGGGTTCGCACTGCGGTACGTTAGGAGTTAGCCATGACGCCCAACACAATGTTGCCCTCATCCATGAACGTGCTGCCAGCGAACCATCGGCTAAGAATTGCGCTTGTGTGCAGCCGGTTGCCGTTACCCATGACGCGTGCAGATCAATTAACGGTCGCGCACCTGATCTCATTCTTGGCCGCGCGGGGGCACGCGCTGGACCTGTTCACGCTAGACACGGGAGAAGAGCCGACGCGTGAGCAGATCGCGTGGCTGGATCAGCGCTGCCGTCAACTCCTTGTTTTCCGACAACCCAAGGGCCGCAGCATTTTCGGGTTGATCGGCGCTCTTGCAGTCGGCAAACCTATGCAGGTTGGCTGGTTCACCAATCGCGCTCATATCCATGCCGTCCGGGAAGCCATCTCGCTCCGGCAATACGATGTCGCCTACGCTTATTACATTCGCAGCGCCGAGGCGCTCCGCGCAGTCTGCCCCGCCGACGCGAAACCCGACGAGGGACATCCTCCCACGATCCTTGGCATGCAGCTCTCCCAGTCGCTGAATACGCGACGGCTAGCGCAAAACTCCGGCAGGCTACGAGACAAGGTCATATATGCCGTAGAGCAGGGCCTGGTGCGTCGATATGAGGCTAACATCTGGCGCGACTTCTTCAAGACGGTTCTCATTGGCGAGAGAGATGCGGAGGAAATTCGCTTGGCCTGTCGCGAAAGGTCGGTCCCAGAGATAAGCAATTACATTCTTTCTCCGCACGGTGTAGATGCGAGCCGATTCCGGCCTCGCCCCGACATCGACCCCGATCCAGCCACGCTGGTCTTCTCTGGCGTGATGAGGACTAACACCAACATTCACGCAATCGCCTGGTTCACGAAGAACTGCTGGCCGCGCATAAGGGCGGAGATCCCTGGCGTGCGTTTGCTCATCGTCGGTCGGCAGCCGGCGACTGAGGTCATCCGTCTGGCCGATCTCGACCGCGCAATCACGGTGACCGGCGAGGTTCCGGATACTGCAGACTACATTGCGCGCGCGACGGTCTGCATAAATCCCATACAAATTGGAGCCGGCATGCAGAACAAGCTGATTGAGTACATGGCCTGCGGCAAGCCTGTCGTCACGACCCCGGTGGCCAATGAGGGGATTCGTGCAATTTCTGGAACGCACCTCCTCGAAGCCGCCGGTCCCGAGGCATTTGCGGATGCTGTCGTCGCACTTCTGCGCAGTCCGGAGATGCGAGCGGCTCTAGGAAAGAACGCCCGCGAATTTATCCAGCGCAATTGGACATGGGAGAAGCTGTTTTCAGCGCTGGAATCTGAGATGTTAGTGATGGCGTCGCCTTATCGCGCGTCGGCGGCGTGATCTTGCAAGGCATTCCGGCTGCGGTCAACAATCGGTTGCTAGTAGCGATTAGCGGATCGAGCATCTCGGATGCGGGCCCGCATCCACTTAAGCGAGCGGGTGCGCGTCCTCGGCAAAGCTGGGTTGGAACGTCCTGATGAGCATCTATGGCTTTCTTGCATTAAAGGTCGCTAGCACTGGGCTCCAAGTCGTGTTTGGAATTCTCACCACATACGTCTTCCTGCGGATCCTTTCACCAGATGTGTTTGCGGCCTACATTTTGATTTCTGCCATAGGCGGCTATTCAAATGTAGCCGATTTTGGTTGTTCGAATCTCATGTACGTTAATATACGGAAGGCGTATTTGGCTGGCCAACATCTGGGGACAGCGTTGGAAGAGGCGTTGGCGGCTCTGCTTACATATGGCGCCGTCGTCCTGCTAGTGCTCTTCATCGTCGGCGCACTGATTATTGCTGACGTTATTAAAAATCACGGAGCACCGCTGAATCTCATTCTGTACTTGCTGTTCTGGCTGCTGCTGTTGCCTTGGAGGATCGTAGGATCCACCGCGAATGCGGTCGACCTTTATGTCCCTTTCGAAATTCTCGAGGTGATGCGCAGATTGCTGGTGACCGGTCTCATGATATTGCTTTTGACCGGACTTGAGGTCCGAGACTATGTAATCGCTATAAATATTGCTTGGGTGGCCTGCTTTCTGGTCGCCGCGTTTTACGCTCGCCGCCTGTTTGACGATCTCGGCGCCGGCAAAGGGTCGATCTCGGCGGCCATGGTTCGGTTATATCGTGATCGGCTGTCCAGCATGAGGGCCGTCGCCGCTTGGAACGTGAGTGCGCTTACCATTTTGGTTTCCCCGTACTTCATGGTCCCTGCCATGTCGTTTCCCAAGGAAGCTCTGGTAGTATTTGACACGTTTTATAAGGTCTGCCGCTTCGGTGCGACGGCATACGGATTTGCAGGAGAGGCTTTCCTGCCGTTGCAGACACGGGCAGTGCATGAGGGCAGAGCGCGAGATCTGATGTCATCGGTAGGGACGGTCTTGGCCTTGAAGTCCATCATCTTCCTGGTTTTGGCAATTTGCTTGTTAGGAGGATCGGACCAGATCTTTCCAGCACTGCTCAACGGCAAAGTGGAGATTAGCCAAGCAATCGTGTTGATGATGGTCGCGATGCTCTTTCTACAAATCATCCACCTTACGCTCGAGCTGATACTCATCAATTTCGGCTTCTTTGAACCAATGGCAAAGTTGTACGTGGCCGTGGTGTTCCTACTGACTGCAGTTGCTCTTGCAAGTTACCTATTCAAACTGGCGTTCCCGACATTTCTGGGGGCATATGTTCTGGTTTACGGGATCAGCGCAGTACTGCATGTCCCACTTTTCTTGCGGTACGTCGGACCGATTCGAACAATGTCACGTCAGCCAGACTGACTTTTCGACCATTTGCGGTTCACCCAAGCAGCCGCATTTGGTGCCAGATGCCGAGGGCTTGTGTTGCGTGGTTTGGAACTCCTGCGCAGCCAGCGTGTTCACCACCGCGCAAATCCTCCCAGAAAAGCCTCGCGCTTAACTGTGGTTTTCCTGTCGACATGACGCTTGAACGGCAACAGAGGGCAGGATTCATGCTGAAGAAGATGGGCAAGTTGGTGGAAGCGCTATCAAACCCCACATACTGGAATGGACTACGATATGGGATAACTCCAAGCATCGAGCACAAATTAGCACTGCAGAGATTGAACATAAGGACGGTGCTCGACGTCGGCGCCAACAGAGGCCAATTTACGCTGCTTGCCCAATGTCTCTACCCCGCGGCGACCATTTATGCATTCGAACCGCTCGCGCGTCCTGCTGAACAGTTCCGCGCGCTATTCGCAGATAAGACTAATGTGCAGCTTTTCCAAGTGGGCATTGACGAGGCTCTGCGCGACACCAAAATGTTCGTTGCCGACGATCATCATGCATCGTCCTCGATCCTGAAAGCGCACAAGCAGTCAAAGATATTTGGCTCTCGAGAAACAGGAGAGGAGACGGTTCATGTCGGCCGACTCAACGACTTTCTACGCCTTGATTGCATACGTCCGCCCTGCCTGCTCAAGATTGATGTCCAGGGCTATGAGCTGCAGGTCATAAATGGCTGTCGTGAGGTACTGCCCCTCGTTGATTATCTGTACGTCGAATGCTGCTATGTCGAGTTGTATGCGCGTCAGGCGCTCGCTCACGAGATACTGCGTCGGCTGGAAGAATTTGGCTTCGCTCTCCGGGGCATCTTCAACCAGCACTGCGATCCGGAGGAGGGGCCTGTGATAGCCGACTTCCTCTTCCAATCGTTGAGATCGATGGCCGCGGTCCGAGCGGCGTAGTGAACTAACCACGCTTCCTCAAGAGCGTCAGGAGCACATCCGCCATGCTCAAGAGCGACGTTCGCAGCTTCTGGGACCAAGGCTCCGCTGGTGAATTCTGGGCTGTCGGATCGGAGACGAAGCTGCGCTTCCTCACTGAGGAAAAGTCTCGTTATGAGTTTGAACCTTTCATACCCGCTTTCGCCGACTTCGCCGCCGCGGCGGATCGGGTCGTGCTCGAAATCGGCATCGGTATGGGGTGCGACCATCAGCAATGGGCGCGAGCGCGGCCGCGACGTCTGCTCGGCACCGACCTGAGCTGGCGTTCCATCGCCTACACGCGCGAACGGTTCGATTTGTTCGATTTGAAGTCCGATCTAGTTTTGGCCGACTGCGAATGTCTGCCGCTGTCTTCTGGCTGCGTGGATATTATCTATTCGTGGGGGGTAATGCATCACACCCCGGATACCGGTCAGGCCGTTCGAGAGGCCTACCGGGTGCTGCGGCCCGGTGGTATCGCAAAGATCATGATCTATCACAAATGGTCGCTGACCGGTTACATGCTCTGGATGCGCTATGGCCTCATGCGAGGGCGACCTTGGTGGGGACTCGAGTATATCTACGCGAATTTCCTGGAGAGCCCTGGAACCAAAGCCTACACCGTCGACGAAGCGCGCCAACTGTTTGGGCAATTTTCCGACGTTCGCATCGCCATCCAAGTGAACTACGGCGACCTGCTCCAGAGTGAGGTCGGCCGTCGGCACCGAGGCCCGCTCCTCAGCATTGCAAAGAAACTATGGCCTCGTTGGCTCATCCGCAGATTGCTGAAGCGGCACGGCTTGTACCTGTTGATCACCGCGGTGAAATAGAGCTGCGCCTGGTCTCTTCGTTCTTGCAAACGCTCGTTGGCCGCTGGCTTTTGTGCAGCACGTGGTCACGAAGGCGCCACCGCGAGCTTCTCGTTTGGAATCGCAACCGTATTCCAAGCGGGGCGTTGCAATGGAGACCGGCCCTTCGCTTCACCGTCCAACAACACATAGCGATGCTTTTGAAAGAACGCTGCCATCGAATCCTGAAGTTCGCTTTGGCACTCGATCAGGATGTTGGGACGAGCCATCGCGATTGTCTGCTCGCCGCCGTGGAGAACCATCATTTCCGCGCCTTCCATGTCTATCTTGAGTACCGTCGGCGCGGCCAGACTCCTGGCGAGCGTGTCGATCCGCGTTGTCGGTACCGGTCTCGTCTCCTCCGGAACGACGAACGTTTCACGCAATTTGCCAATTGCCTCCAGCTTATTGAGTGCCCGACTGAACTTGGATATCTGAAAATTGGCTGCAGCATCCTCGTTCGAAATCGCAACACTCATCACCGACAATTTGAGAGTTCGGTTCTGGTTCAGCCTGAGGCTCCGCATCAAGTTGCAGGCAGGTTCCAGATCTGCCTCAAAAGCATAGACACGGCCGGTACGGACCATAAGTGCGGCAGGTAATGCAAACAGCCCCAGATTAGCGCCGATGTCCCACACGACGGTGTCCGCCTCAACCCATTCGCGAATGAAACGCTCATGGACGGGATCAACAAGAGATTTGCGTACGTCGAGTACGCTCAGGCTGCTGCTCGGCGAAACATAGGCAGCGAAAACACGGTCATCCGTTCTGGCGGTCCGGCGAAAATATATGGACTTGAAGAACCTGTACAGCGCGCGCCGGTAGAACGGGGATTGCGCTCCGATTCCCATCGTTGATTTCCGTCAGCCAGGGACACCGAAGGTGTCACCTTCTTGGACAGCATGTTTACGTCAGGCGAGCTCGGTCAAATTTCCGTCAGCAGCATGCTTCCGTTAGTAGCTGATTGGTAAGGCCGAAGAAAAGTGCGTGGCGGGAATTTACCAACCAGGCTTACGCCAGCACGGCCCCAAAGCCCAAATCAAGGCCGCCGAGGCAGTTACAGTTCGACCATCTGAAATTCTGGTCATGCGGCCGGAGACTAATCTGGCTGCATCCCGGCCGGACATTATGTAGGATAGTTTTAACATAGCATGGCTTTGCTCATGACGAACTGCTCTTGCCAGACACCTGTCCGGCGAGCGTCGGCCCTTAGAAGAGGAGCATGGAGGCACCCAAGCAATAGTGAGTCACCAAATCTCGTGTTTTCAGTGTAGCGCTGCGTCCTTGGATGCGCAGCGTCCGATGGCCGACTTCGGTAAGGAGTTCCTGTACAACTCAGTCACATCTCCTCCGCGTAGCCGCAGATAGTCGGGGGCAAATTCGGCGAGACGAACCAGCTCGTTCCAGTTGTTTATTGTGATCGTCCTTGCCTGCCATTGCAGAATATTGCTGCGGCTCAATTCCCGGATGACCCGATTGGCATGAACCGGGGAAATGCCACAGGCGTCGGCGAGTCCCGATTGCGTGAAAGGTGAAGGTATCCGAAAATCCCTGGCTAGGCCGACTGCGCGCAACCGTTCTACGACCTCACACAGCAGATGCGCCACGCGGGCCAGCGCGTCCCGGCTCCCCAGGGTGACGGTCCAGTTCCGTAAAGCGGCTGCCTCCGTGAGGAACAATAATAGGAACGCGCGCGCCATTGAGGGCGACAGGGCGCTAATTTCGCGAAAGAATGAATGCGGAATCGATGCGATCACGGCGGGACTGAGTGTGACCAAATCGAAGTCGACGCGTGGATCGAAGAACGTGTGCAGGTCTGGCACATCACCAGTCACATGAATCGACGTGATGTGTCGGTGGCTGCTGTTCACATGCTGCCAGCAAAGATAGCCCTGCAGCACCAGTGAGCAGTGGTCCGGCCGATCGCCCTTTTGAAGGATATGGTGACAGGGGCCATAGTAGCGTATGCTGCTCGGCATATTCGTGAGCAGGTCAAGATCGCCCGGCGTTAGCTCGACGATGCTTACTAGGCGATCAGCGAATTTTGAGAACGCGAATCCAGCTTGCATACGCTATCACCAGATTGCTACTGAACAGCGCACCACCGCGCGTTATCAATCACGTCTCCCGTCGACCCGGGAATATTTGGCAAAAGACGCGTGGCGGGCCCAAAGGTTCCAAACCGGCGGAACTGATATCGCCGAGACAGTCAGCGAATTGTCGAACACTAAATCGGTGTTAATCGGAGCGACGCACCTACCAGAACTACAAGCATCCATTTCATGGCGTTCGGGGCCTACTTCCTCGCTCTCCGGAGCGGTGAGAGCTTTCGCTGGTTCCCTAGGCGACGCGAGCCTAAGTTAACTCTATGCGGCTGCGGCCCCAGCACCGCCAACGCGGCGCTTAAACAAAACCAAAAGCCCGGCCTGCAGCGGGCCGGGCAAATCGCCAAACCCGCAAACCGCTCGTGTCTGTACGGCAGCCGACTTAAAGAGAGTTCGTTGGGAACAAGCGGCAATCGACAGCCATGAAGTTATCATGACGGTGAGCGTTGCCGGGTAAGCCCGCGCCATGGCGCGAGCGTGGTCCTCGTGGGTGCCGTTCTTTGATTTGGATCAAACTCAGGGCTGGTCCCACTTTCCATCGTGCCCCGGAGAAGGCGGGCTAAATCTCCTCGAAGATCGCCTGTGATGACTCAAGTGAGCGCCCGACGCAGCGGAACCGTCGTTAGCGTTTCCCGTCGCGACTGTCGAGGATCGGATCCTTCATGGACATTCCGACGGTGCCTCGTCCCAAAGGCCTGCAAACGCTTCCTGAAGCACCTGACGGGATGACATGACATTGAGTGTGTCCATTGGGGCCATGCTTTTCAGGCGCCCAGCCGGCGTGGTGCCTAGATAGGGGAACAGATATAAATCTATGACGATCGTTTTGAAGATTGTCGGAAGATTGTCGGGGGAGGGCCCGACGGCCGGCGTGGTTTCTGATAAAAGCCCAAAGCTATCTATTGGATTTAAGTCTAACTTGAGCGGTAAGGGACACCCGCTGCAGTTACTCCGACTGCTCATTGGGTGAGGGCGCTGCGTGATGCCGGGAGCGGCCCATGCTCTATGCTGTCAGTGGCGCTGATGTCGTCCATGTCCATGCCATCCCCTCCCGCCTCGGCTTTCTTGCCTTAACGAAACGTCCTCATCGCCGACGAATGCTCGCATCGCTGCTCGGCGGTAGAATTTGGCACGCGCCAGCACGACCTTGATTTCGCCGGAGGTCAAGGATGCTGCAATCCAACTTCATCGAACCGGCGGACAGCGCGCAGCAAATCACGCACAGCCACGATAATCGCCAAGTGCTCGCCGCAATGGTCGCCCTAACCGAGATGGCGGTCGTCGCAAGTTCGAGCTACCTGGCGTTTTTTGCATATCATCTGGCAGTTTGGGGTGGATTGCCGGATACCATTCCATATGGATGGATATCGATGTATTTGGCGCTAATTTACGGCACCATCTGTCTGTCGGACAAGCAATACGATTTTCTTTGTGCGGAATGGAATCGGAAAGCGCATCGGGCAGCGCTTGCATTGGCGTTAGCCTTTGTTTTCGCTCTCGCGTTCATGTTCATCACCGGGATGGTCACGAGTTACTCGAGAGGAACATTCCTCGCGCAGTTTGCCATCGCCTTGCCGGCCGCGGTCTTCACTCGAGCAGCACTATTGCATGCGATAGACGTTGGTCGAAAACGCGGCCACTGGAATTCGCGGGGCGCCGCAGTCCTTGTCTTTCCGGGTGTTGAAAAGCCGACCCAACTCCTTGAGCAATTGTCATCCAGGCGGGATGACATACGGCAACTCTATCGCCTGGACTCGACGAATATTGAGTTGCAGCTTCAAACGATCCTGTGTGACACTCGCACCAACCAATGTGATGCGGTGTTGTTGCTGTTTCATTCAGACAATATGAACGCGGTCACTCGCGCAGTGGACATGTTCTCCGAGATGCCGGTTAGGATTCAACTTCTTCCCGCCGGCATGCTGGACTTCATGGGCTGCAGCCGGATTGGATGCTTCGGCCACGCCTGTGTATTTGAAATCGCATCGGGACCCGATTGGGTGCTGGACCGTTTTCTCAAGCGAAGTTTTGATCTCTTTGTCGCTGCGGCCGCAGGCCTCTTGCTCTTGCCCCTGATGCTGATGGTGGCTGCGCTGATCAAGTTGGACTCGCGAGGTCCGGTTCTGTTTAAACAAACTCGTCACGGCTATAACAACGGGCCCATAAGGGTTCTAAAGTTTCGCACTATGGTCGCGAGCCAGGAGGATCGTCAGGCAATCAGGGATGATCCCAGGGTCACGCGCATAGGACGGATATTGCGGCGAACAAACATCGACGAGCTCCCTCAGCTCGTCAACGTCATCCGGGGAGACATGTCGATTGTCGGACCACGTCCTCACGCAGTTTGGCACAATCAAATATTTGAAGGGCGGATCGCGCGATTAGCCCGACGTCACAACGTCAAGCCCGGCATTACCGGCTGGGCTCAGGTGAATGGGCTACGCGGTGAGACCGACACTTTCGAGAAGATGCGCGCCCGCGTAGAGTATGACCTGTACTACATCGATAACTGGTCTTTTGCCTTCGACCTGAAGATCGTTCTGATGACGGTACTTTCAAAGAGTAGCTATGAGAATGCCTACTAGGGAGTCGAGCGTCGCGCGAATTGCGGCAACTATGGTCTCGGGTGTCGGAATAGCTGGCCAACGAGAGAGCCGAGCTGCACCGTGCATGCCGTACCGACGCTCACGAGAAGTGAGTACACGACGGTTAAGTCGCCAGTCAAGATACGGCAGCGAAACCGCGGCACGGACAGTACTTGCCGTGGCTGCGGCGAAAACGTTGTTACCGCGCCAGGCACAGTCCCACAATGAAGCTGACTATTACCAAAGCGAACACTGAAGGCCCCCACTGGGTGATTTCGTAGTCCGCGAGGTCCTGGATGATAACATTTGCTTGTTCAGAAGGTCGCCAGCAGGCACGTGCAGTATTTTATTGCACAATCGCGTGGGTGGGCGAGCGGCGCGGGACAACAAGGCACGAGATGTCCGCGCTTAGCTCGGACGTCAGCAGCGCGGTGAAGAAGGCGGTCAAGGAGGCGAGGAGGCGGACCCCAGCCGCGAGCGCGTAGAATGGCGTCTCGAGCGCCAGGAACGGGGGCTAGGGGAGTGGGTCATAAAGAGGTTGCGGATGAGTAATTGCTCGTCCTCTCGCGATAACACTGAATTCAAATCAACGCTGGGCCAAGTCATCTGTCGGATTGCCAGCTCGTTCCCGCGTCAGCCCGCGATCGTCTCCTCTACGTTTGCGACCCTCCGGTACCGCGATCTTCAGCGCCAGTTGGATCGCATTCGCCGGCAGTTGCGTGTGGCCGGGTTCGATTGCAACGCCCGGATCGGAGTGCTCATGCCGAACGGGCCGGAGGCGGTTCTCGGCATTGTGGCAGTCGCCTGCTGCAGCATTGCAGTACCCCTAGATCCGCGGCTGTCGCCAGTGGAGATCGATCAGCGTCTTGACATGCTGCGCCTGAACGCTCTTCTCGTGCCGCAAGGCAATGCCTCTGAAGCTCGCCAGGCTGCTGCGCGGAGAGGGCTCGTCATCATCGAAGCCGTTCCGGTCGGGCACGGCCAGCTTGGACTCGATATCGCAGCGCCGGTCTCCAACTCCTCTGCGATCGACGCTGAGCCTGATCCGGGATCGCCCGCATTCATCCTGCAGACGTCGGGCACGACCGCCCAGCCGAAGCTCATTCCGTTCAGTCATGGCAACATGCTGGCGGCGGCCGCGCGGCTTCAGGCCTGGTTTGGCCTCACACGCCAGGACCGGTGCTTGAGCGTTTCGTCCCCTTACTATTCCCATGGGCTCAAAGTAACGGTCTTCACACCGCTCCTGACGGGCGGCAGCATTGCCGTCCCGGCGAACAGTAGCGTCCTGGCGTTGGACGAGTGGCTCGATGTCCTGCGGCCGACTTGGTACTCGGCAGGTCCCACGCTTCATGCTGCGGTGCTGGACAAGGCAGAAAGCCTTGAGGATGCGCCGGCGGCGCACACGCTGCGGTTCGTCGTATCGGGTGGCGCGCCGCTCTCGAAGGAGGTGCACGACGACCTAAAGCGCATGTTGGGCGTGCCGGTGCTGGAGCATTACGGCTCGAGCGAAGCCGCACAGATCGCCGCCAACGTGCCGGCGCCCGGGCCGAACAGATCAGGGACTTGCGGGCAACCTTGGCCTGATACCGTGGCCATTGTTGGTGAGGATGGACATCCCTTGCCAGTCGGCGAGCGCGGTGAGATCTGGGTTCGTGGTCCCACCGTGACGTCTGGCTATCTCGATGCGCCGGAACTCAATCAAGCTGCTTTCACAGGTAGCTGGTTTCGCACGGGCGATATCGGCAGCCTCGACGGAGACGGCTTCCTGTCCCTTCATGGCCGCCTGAGTGAAGTGATCAACCGCGGCGGTGAGAAGATCGCCCCTGCCGAGATCGACTCCGCGCTCCTACGCCATCCGGCCATTGCCGAAGCCGCGGCTTTCGCAATCCTCCATCCACGCCTTGGCGAGGACGTCGCGGCGGCCGTCGTTCCCCATCCTGGCGCGCAGACGACACCCGCGGAGCTTCGCCAGTTCCTGCAACTCGAGTTGGCCTCGTTCAAGATTCCGCGGCGCATTCTGATCGTCGATCAACTGCCAAAGGGGCCGACGGGAAAGGTTCAGCGGCGGCGGTTGAGTGAATCGCTCGACGGGCTGCTGGGTCATCAGGGGGCGATGCCGCTGCCTGCCGTGAACAAAGGGCCATTGGATCTGGAAGCTGAATTGCTGAGCCTGTGGCGCAGGCTGCTCAAGTCCGATTCTGTGACGATCGACGATGATTTTTTTGCCTGCGGTGGAGACTCCCTTCTGGCGATGGAAATGCTCATCGAGGTCGAACGGCTCATCGGCAACCCCGTACCGGAAACGATTCTGTTCGGGGCAGAAACAATTCGCCAGCTTGCTCCAAAAATCGCCGCGCAGACGGGTACGCCGACGACGCCGGTCTTCCAGTTCAGTGCGTCTGGCAATCGGCCGACCCTGTACTTCTTCAATGGAGATCTCGTGAGCGGCCACCCGTGTATGCGCCGGATTGTCGACCTTTTTGGGCCTGATTACCCGATCACTTCCATCGACTCCCATGGTCTCCATGGGGAGCCGATTCCGCCGTCGATTGAGGCGATGGCCGCCGATCGCCTGCCGCTAATCCTGGCAAGGCAGGCGAGCGGCCCTTTCCTCCTGGGTGGCCGATGCAACGGCGCCATGGTGGCGTTCGAAACAGCCCGCCTGCTGATGGCAGCCGGCCACAAGGTGGACATAGTTGCGATGGTCGATCCCCCAACCGTCAGTGCCCGTCCGGCAGCGCGGGCGATCATCGCGGTGATGAAGCCCATGGTTTCGCCCTACCTTCTGCGTTGGACCTATCAATTGATGGTCCAACTGGAGGTGTTCTTCAAGGGAGCTTCAACGAGCGAAAAAATTGCTAAGGTGCTGACGCGGTTGCGGATCGCCAAACTGCATGACGGTTTGTCCAGCACCAATAATGAGATTCCGCCGGCGTTATGGGACGCTTATTCAATCGCAATGGCGCAATATCTTCCGGCGCCGCTCGAGGTACCTGTGAGCTTTTACGCGGCCGGCTCCGACGGTCGGGCTTGGCGTCTCAGTTCCCAACTCGAAGTAATTGAGGTGCCTGCGGGACATAGTGACTGCCTGACCTCTGGCGCTGAACGGCTGGTTGATCATCTGCGGCAAAGAATTGATGCTCTGGCTGATGCCGCACCTCCCAGGAAATCAGCCGCTTGAGGCCTTTCCCGCGTTCTCAGGGCCGTTGGCAGGTTCAACACTTGCGCGAGAGGCTGTAGGCAGCAGCCGCAAGCGGGTCGAGCGTCGGCTTGGACGTTAGGAACGCGATCGAGGCTGCTGGGTTGAGCCGATATCGCATCTTGCCCCCAGGGTGCGACTCCTCAGTTCTCAGAAAGGGGCTCAGGCCGTCGCTTGAGGCCCTTTCTTTTTTTTGCGTGCGCCGAGCACGACGAAGAGGCCGCCAATCAAGGCGGCAATTTTTATGGCCCTGGCGATTATAGGAGGAATTTGACTCCGATCATCGTTTCCGTTCGCCAAATGGCAGGCGACCACCAGTGTAAACTGTGCCGGAACGGCGTTCGTGCTGACTAACTGCAAGGCCGCTCCAGTCTCAGACCGGTTACGAACGACGCAGGCAATTGCGTGTCCGCTAAACTCAATGCTTCCAGATTTCAATACGCTTCATCCGATCAGACGCAACGATCATGTTTCGAGGGCTGCGGACCTGGCGATTTCAACCACTCATTCAAGCGCGCTGCGTGTTCAGCCTGTCGGGCACGCCTCAGGAGCAGTTCCTGAGCCGTGCCGGGAGGAAGCGCCTCGGCCGCCTCTCTAAAGCGGTGAGCCTCTTCCGCTAACCGTTCTCCAAAGCTTTTCTCGTGCTTGATGCGGCGACGTTTCTGCATACGCTGCTCCATTCCATTTGGTGAAGGCGGGAGCGCGTCGTTGCGATCTCATCACCGAAAATGCCTGGGCCGCGCGGTGATGGTCGGTATGATAGTCCAACTGGAAACGTCGGCTGTTCGCTACCCGACTTACGATCTCTTTCCTTTGGAGGAGTTGGTATGAGTGCGCCGAGTGGAACGAAAGCCGTTTCACTCAAGTTGAGTGACCGTAGCCGATGGCGCGTAAGACTGAATTGTGGCTCGGTCTCTTTGCCATTGGGCGAACAATTCTTCATGGGCCGGCGTGAAGGTCACGTGACGAACCTCATAGCGCGCACTAGGGTGACCTAGTCGGGCGGTTCTGCCCCGTGCAATTGTGAATCGCCCTGCCACTCAGCAGCGCGGTCGGCTAACTTGTCGTACTCCTCAGCGACCCGCAGCATTCGTTGCATTTCTCGAGGAGCGTAGCGCAACTGATTCGCTTTCGCGCGGGTCGCTTTTGCGCGATCGCGCCAGTACTTCGGCTGTTTGATCGGATCATGCATGCACCCGGTAAAGCACTTCCAGGGCACTTGCCTTATGACATATGTGCAGGAAAGCAGGTTCTTGCTGTTCACGAATTGTAAGGTAGGCAGACATAATTCGGGAAAATTGAGCTAAAAACGAAGAGCCCGGCGATTGGCCGGGCTAACTCCGACGTACCTGTAGGTATTGAAACGCGGACAGTAAAGCGCTGCTTGACCTTGGCGTCTGTACGGTACGTGACTCTAGGTGAATTATCAGGAAAAGATGGCAATCGGCATTGTGAAGCTGATGAAAGCGGTGGCTGCGGGATAGCCTCCCTTCAGTCCCGAGGGCGCCTAGACCATTGAGCCGGATGCCCTTAGCGTATCGGCGTCCCGAGTCGACTGCGCCCACCAACAAATGTTGGTCTCGATGTAATTGTTGCAGCTGACGCTCGGGCCTTCACACTATTTTGCCGCTCCCGGCATGATGATTCGGCGCTCGAAAGAGTGCACGCCGAGGGACGGCTCTGGCACATTAGCCCCCAGCCCCGCGCCAGAGCCGTTTCTTAAAGTTCTTAAAGTCCCGTCCTCGCGTGCGGAAGTCAGGGCCGCAGTCGACGCCGCGCTAGGGCTATCCTAATGGTAGGGCTTCCAAGTTTCGGGACGTCCGGGTAAGTAGGCTGACTAACAGCTTTCACGCACGGCGCGGCACCTAGTCGCAGCGTCGCTCCTTGCGCGTAACCATCCGGCCATCGTCACTCTCGACCCTTGTAGTTACTGTGCGGCAGCGCTGCCGTGGGCCCACGGTGACGCCACCCGGGCCGACACCAACCGTGGTGTCGCGGTCCCGATCTGAGCGGTAACGGTCCCTATCCCGGTCCCGTCCGATCTGAACATCGACTTGGGCCATCTTGACGCCTTCAGCCTTTGCCGGAGTAGCCAGCGGGGCGGTTGTCAGCGCCGCTGCGGCTGTTGCCACGACAATAGCGATCCTAAACATGGGAAGTTTCCTCCCTGGGGGTGAACCGTTGTAGCGGGCACCAACAGAGGCTGTTCCATCTAAAGCTCTATTTTGCAGTGTCGCTGCGGTGATTAGCTGACTACTGGCTAAACTTGGATCGGGCTTGGAGCCCGCCGGCGAGGACAGTACCGCATCAAATCCGCCGCTAGCAAAGGAAAACCAATGGCCGGTGCTGTCATTGCGTTCCGGCGCGGTTAACCTTTGTTGTAGCGAGAGACGGCTGTCCGGTGCTGTAATTCCGGCGCGGCCCTTTGTGCTGGTCACATGCAAGGGCTGGCCTCCAGGGGCCTTGGCTCCACTCCTCAGCCCCCACCGGAGCTGGGGCTCTTGGTGTAGAGACATCACTCACTCTCGGGTCAAAAGTTTCGTCGTAGGTCAGAGCGGCTCACTTTTACGGAGCCGGCGTCGGAGTCATGGTCTGCCGCCGACCGCGACATAGATGCCGCACTCGCGGCGTCGGAGGCCTCCGGTTAGCGTCGGCGCGCTCACTGACGGCCGCCCCGTGGTGAGCAGGAGACGGCTCCACTCACCCGGGAGCCGTCTCCATCGCGGAAGCGGCTGTCCCGTCCCGTCTACAAAACCACAGATGCTAAGCGGGATCATTCTTAACGAAAACGGCCCCTGGAGCCCAGGAGCCGTGAGTTTCGAGTCGTCTCACATCGAGTGTCCGCGAGATTACTCAATTCTCTGTCCGCTTCTTTTGCATCTTGACGATCAGGTCAATCATACCGAATGACAGCCGCTTAGGTGTTGCGCGGCCGGGCTGAACGGCTTGAAGTCATCGTGAGAGTGCAGCCAGTTCTGTCGACTGCTTCACCACCATGTCGGCCCGTCTTTTTGTAAATTCTACAACCGCGTCGACGAATTGGAATGGCGACCTGATCGACAGAAGCTTCTGGCTGAAATCAAAAGCAAATCGCATGTTGGCTTGTGTCATTCCCAGAAGCATCACCTGATAACCCAACATGTTTCCCGTCGCTGAAGCAAAATCAAACCGTCGCATCTGACCGGGGCCGTGTTGCACCGGATTCGCAGCGATGGGAGCTTCTTGTTTCTCGACGTTGGGAGCTTCCTGTTTTGGATCGCCATGACGCTCAGGTGGCGACTCAATCGGCCCAGCCGCAACAGAGCGCAATAGATTGTCTTTCGCACTTTTAACAACATCCTGCTTAGTCCTATGGGCCCGCGTGGCTATGGCGGGGCTGCGGGCGCGCTTTGACGACTTGGCTGGTTTACGCTTACTCATCTGAGGCTCCAAAGGTCGTAGATCTTTGAAAAGACAACAGACCTCGCGATCTAGCGTTCCAAAACGCGAAATTATGGGAGCCTTCCTCCAGCAGTTGGAGTGGGCAATTTGGCTGAAAGCCTTAATGACCGGTTGGTGGTATTGGACGGTGGTTTGGTCGGCTTGGGGTCGAAGCTCTAACTAAGATCGGGCTTAAAGCCCGCAGGCATCCCGGGCACGTCGTCCGGATCTGTGACATCGACCTTGTTGCAGGCCGGGCAAGGTGCGCCAGCGCCGCCGCAACCGCAGGCCCTGTCACCCAAGAACTCTCACGCTCTGCGTTAGCTTCACGAACGTTCCGCTCTCGTGCAACTCAAGCCAGCCGCGGGACATGGCGAACTCCAAACCGGCGCCGTACTCGGCGGGCGTCGCCTTGTCTACGAACAGGAATGGACCGTTGATCTTCTCGATGTAGATGCGGTCATCCTGGAGGGGTTCGAAAGCCCGCGCATGCTCCATAAAGCAGATCGCGGGGGTCCGGCGTGCATGACGGAAGAAATCGTGAAATTGGGCACGGCCGGCGCGATCTGCATCGTCCTGCTCTGGGTGATTTTCAAATCTGAGCAGCGAGACAAGGCAAAGGACGCGCGGATCCAGATGCTCGAGAACAAGTTGAATGAGAGTTACGACGAGCGGATCGCCGCTGCCGATACCATCGCCGAATCAAATGTCGGTTTGCGCAACGCGCTTGATGCGCTGACGATCGAGATCAGGGCGAGGTTGGTTAAATGAGGATGATCCTCGACAATATCCGCCGCATCTTTTTCGATGACGGTCGCGATGATCGCGATTTCAGCGAGCAGGAAAAGCGCCTTCAGGAAGTGCTCGCGCACCTGCATGACGCAGCCAACAGCGTCAAGAAAGGCGCCGAGCTGCTCGCCGACCTGATCAAGGCGCGCGCCTAGACCAATCAATGCAGAAGGAAAGCTGAATGGGCTCGCATCGTTGCCGGCAGCGGACCCTCGGCTGCCTCGGCGCCGTGCTGCTGTCGCCTGTCTTTGCGCAAGGGATCGAAGGCAGGCGTAGGCATGCGGGATAAATAGGCAACCGCTCGCGAAATGCGAGTCGGAGTTAGACTTCGAAGGGTCAACTGACGCCGATCGCGGTCCTCGTGTCGCTCAACGAAATCAGAAATCGTAGAGGGAAGCTCGCGCATCTGCAGATCGCAGCGACGACGTAATTCGGCCGCGACGTCTTCTGAAACGTCTTCCGACCAACGTTCGGCGGTATTGAAGGCGACGACGCGGATCGGGTTGCTATATTGGCCGGTCAGCAGGTCCCGAATTACCGTCTCGAGGTCGGTGGTTTCGTAATCGGCTTCGCACCAGGCGTAGCCAAATCGACCGAAATCGTCCGCCACCAGGTAAACCGTTTCATCATTGTCGTTCGGGACTATCGACGGCGTCCAACTAGACCTACGCATCATGAACTCCACGCAATACGAGATTGACCTGAGCTGAATCGTTCCGACCGCGAGCCTCCGCCTTCCCCCTGTTCCTCCAAGCCGAACAATCGGAAGTGTCGAGGATTCTCCCTTCAACCAGATATAACAACGGGAGGATGAGTGTGGCAGTCAACAAACCGGTAAGCGACAACGCCAGGAAAGGCGCAGTGAAGAAGCGATCGCAGGTAAAGGCCAAGCCGGGCGGCGCGACGGCCTGGACAAAGCGCAGCAAGAAGTCCGGTGAGTTCATCGCGGTGAAGAAACCGGCGAAAAAGTCCAAGGCAGCCAAAAAATTCGAGGGCGTGCGGGTCGAAAAGAAGGCCGGGAAGAAGAAGGCGCGCTCTGGCGGCCGGCGGTAAGCCGCACTCGGGAGTGTATAGAAAAAACGGCCCCAGCGCGGGGGGAGCTGAGGCCGTCGTCACAGTAGTGTGCCGTGGCGACAGCACTAAATTCTCATTTTTCCCAGCCTGTTTGGTTCCGAAGAGCTGCTCTTTGCTAGCATGCGATAGCTTCGCCAGCTTTCTCAGACCCGTGAAGTTAGGCGGCCTTGCGCTCCTCGACCGTGAGATAGTCTTGAGTCACCTTGCCAAGATTGGCATCGATCCAGGCGGCCATTCGCTCTTCTTCCCTAAGGTTTGCTTCCAGAAGGGGACGCGCCTTTTCCTGGCTCGCCGGACCACATAAAGTCAGCAACGACTTGTAGGCGGCGATTTCAAAGTGCTCGAAGGCGTTGTTGGCGAAAGTGTTCTTCAGGATCTCATCACCGGCCATTGCGTTGGCCATGGCTGTCGTGTTGGCCATCACCGATGAGGTGGCGTCCTTTAGCGTGGAAGAACTTTCACCGCACGATTCGAGGCATTGCTCCAATCTCTTGAGCTGCTCGTTAGTCTCGGCCAGATGATTTCTCACCTTGGCTTGTACGTCCGGATAGTCATCCAGGCGCTCCGATTGCCTTTCCATCATTTCTCGGGCGTGCACCTCCATCGCATGTGCGTTGCGGAGGCCCACTATGAATACGTCTCGTGCTGTCGTTGTCATGTCGCATCTCCCGTTGGCATGCTGAATCAAACCGAATTATGCCGCTAGGTTCCTAGCGGATAGCGAGCTCAGCGCGGCCGATGTTCGCATGTCGCATAAGGTCAGGCCGACCATTTGTCTTCTTCACGCCTGGCCTCGTCGTCATTGAGGCGCTCCACGATTTCGTCAGCGACGGCGGGATTGTCCGCATCGGCGATGAGAGTACCGTCCTGCTTCTTTATCTTCTGACCTTCGGCATCCACGGGAAAGTCTTCGGGCCGTAGTGGCTTCTTTAAATTCGATGCCATGTCTTCCTCCCCGGTCGCGCTTGCGTGTTGCTGCTCTAGCTTAGGCTCCACGCGAGGAATGGTTCCTACAGCGCCGAGAGGCATCTGCGCATTGGCCGCAGCAAAAATAGGAACGAAGGCTGCGCCTAAAAAATTGCCGTTCTTCAATAGGTATAGGGAGAACGACCATGAAAGTATCAGCGATTGCGGTAGCATTGTTCTTTGCGCTCGGCTCAACGTTGGCCGTGGCCCAAGGTGCCGGGGGCGCAGGCGGCGCGGGAGCCGGCGGCGCGGGAGCCGGCGGCGCGGGAGCTGGCGCTG
>NZ_JBWBWM010000048.1:0-50772 GCF_056174665.1 Bradyrhizobium sp. WYCCWR15520 | reverse complement strand
CGTCGCGGGCGCTGCTGCGCGCGGAGCGGCCGGGGCCGGCATCTGCTGCGCGCGTACGTTCGGCGAGCCACCGCCGCCGCGCGCCGCATCGGGCTGCGTCATGCGGGGCGTTGCACGCTCGATCCGCGGCGCAGCCGCACGCGGTTCGTCATGGCCGCGGGCCATGACCGGCGGCGTCTGCGGGCGGGCTCGGGTCATCGGCTGCTCGCGCACCGTCGCTCTTGCGCTCTCACGCGTCATCCGCGCGCTCTCTCGCGCCGTCCGCGCGCTCTCGCGTGTCATGCGGTCCTGCACCACCGCGCGTTCGCGCCCTTCGCGTGCGCCACGCGTCGTGATGTCCCTCTCCCGCGTCACGCGTTCCGTCACGCCGGCGCGGCTCCGCTCCGTCACACCGGCCCGCGTCCGTTCCTCGACACGGGCACGCGACCTCTCCTCGACACCGACCCGCGTCCTTGCCTCGGGGAGCGCAGCGTCGCGCGCTGCCGCCGCGCGGCCGATCCGGGCCGCCGAGCGGTCGATCGTCAACCGCGTCGCGACACGCTCATGCGATTGCCAGTAGCCGCCCCAGTGGGCCCGGCGGTGATACCAGGGACGTGCCGCATAGTGGCTCGACCAGTACGAGGTCAGCACGAACGGCACGATGGGGACGTCGATCTCGTCGACATAGTCGGGCAGATAGACGTAGCGGTTGCGGTGGAGATATTGGAGATATCGCGACGACACCCAGCCACGATCGTCCGACCAGCTCACATCGCACCAGGCCTTGCCTCTGAAGCACCCGTGGATGTTGACACGGGCGCCGCCGGGAATGCGGTCGACGGTCGGAAAGCCTTCACCGGGCCCGGCCTTGAGGCTGACCGTGGTGGTCACGATACCCGGCGCCGCGAGTACGGCGGCCGGCATCAGCAGCACGGCTGCTGCAATAAACAATGCTTTTAACTTCATGGCGAATTCCTCCTCATGAGCAGGAACGCCGCAGCGAAACAGGCGTTCCCTGAGGAGTGATAGCGTTAGCCGAAGGATGCAGGCTTCTCGCAGGCGCGAGACGCGGCGCTCCTGTTTGGGATGGGCTCAATCTGCGCAAACTCGCAGCGTGATCTTGGCAGGCGAGCCTCGGAGACCACAAGCATCCCCTTACCCACCCTCCGGCTTGATCCCGGCCGCCTTCATGATCGGCAATAGCCGCGCTTCCTCGCTGTCACGATAAGCCGCGATCTCCTGCGGCGTGGTCGGCCAGGTGGTGGCCCCCAGGTCTGCGTAGCGCTGTTGCAGCCAAGGATCCTTCAGCGCTTTTGCGGTGAGCGCGTTGATCTGCGCGACGAGGTCGGGCGGCATGTTGGCGGGGCCGATCAGCGCGGTCCACGAGGTCATCTCGTAGCCGGGCAACAATTCGGCGAACGCGGGCACGTCGGGAAGCTCCGCGATCCGCTTCTTCGCGGTGACCGCGACGGGCCTGATCGCGCCGGAGCGCACGCTCGGCAATGAGCCTGGAAGATTGTCGAACAGGAGATCGACATTGCCGCCGAGCAGGTCGTTCAGCGCCGGCGCGGCGCCCCTGTAAGGCACGTGGCGGACCTGGACGCCAGCCATGCTGTTCATCATCTCGCCGGAGAGATGCAGCGTGGTGCCGAAGCCGGCGGACGCGTAGGTGTATTTGCCAGGCTCCTTCCTGAACGCCGCGAGCAATTCCTTCAGGTCCGCGGAGAACAGGTCCTTCTTTGCGGACAAAATGTTCGGCAATTGCCACATGCCGGAGATGAAGGTGAAATCCTCGCGCGGCCGATACGGCAGTTTTGCGTAAGAGCCGATCGCGAGCACGTTGGAGGCGATGCCGCCGAGCCCGATCGTGTAGCCATCCGCCGGCGCTTTGGCGATCGCATCCGCGCCAAGCACGCCGCCGGCGCCGGCCTTGTTCTCGACCACGAAAGATTGCCCGGACAGTTCGCTC
Organism: Bradyrhizobium sp. WYCCWR15520; assembly: GCF_056174665.1. NCBI lineage: Bacteria > Pseudomonadati > Pseudomonadota > Alphaproteobacteria > Hyphomicrobiales > Nitrobacteraceae > Bradyrhizobium > Bradyrhizobium sp. WYCCWR15520. Next base: position 48,824 of record NZ_JBWBWM010000048.1, on the reverse strand, counting down.
AGCTTCTGGCAGAGCACGCGCGACAGCGTGTCGGTGGCGCCGCCGGCCGGAAAGCCGTTGACATATTTGACGGGCCGGATCGGCCAGGCCTCCGCGGCGCGGCCCGCCCGCGGCACGAGCCACGGCGCCGCAATGAAAGAACTGGTGAGCGCAAGCGCGCGACGGCGGTCTATCGACAGCGGCATCGGTGTCCTCCCCTTTTCCCAATGGCCGTGCGCAGCGTTGCAGCTTTTTGCTGTTCTCGTCTCCTTCGCTTCCGTCTTCGATCGACGTAACGCGGCGATCTCTGGCGGGAGGTGGGGCGCGTTTCGGCTGACGTCAGCTTATGGGGTGTGCGCGATGCTGCAAAGCCCGGCTGTCGCGACAAAAAGGCCCTCGCCTGCACTCTGGCAGCCCGGATGAGCCACGGGTCGCGCGAACGCGCGCCCGGCGACGAGCGCGATTGCGCTCGCGGAGTGATGACAGGCTCTCGACATCTGGGACCACTCTCACGTCATCCCGCAAGTCGCCTGCGCTCATGCGAGGCTACTCGATGCTATGGGCTCTTGCCCCTTCTGGGACCGAAGCTTTTCCCTTGCTTTACCCGGACATGAACCTACGGTGCGCTTCGCCCGGACAAGGTTTTAGGACGACAATGGACGACGCAATGAACTGCCCGAAATGCAATTCCGAACATGCCTATCAGGATGGCAGCCTGTGGGTTTGCCCGGAATGCGCCCATGAGTGGAGCGCCGCGGCCGGCACCGCCGCAGAGGCCTCGCCTGAGGCGGGCGTACGCGACGCCAACGGCAACGCGCTCTCGGACGGCGACAGCGTCATCGTCATCAAGGACCTCAAGGTGAAGGGGTCGTCGTCGGTCGTCAAAGGCGGCACCAAGGTCAGGAACATCCGCCTGACCGAGGGCGCAGACGGCCACAACATCGCCTGCAAGATCGATGGCATCGGCGCGATGAATCTGAAATCGGAATTCGTGAAGAAGGCGTAAGCCGGATCATCACGAAAAAAGCCCGCGAGGATTTCGCGGGCTTTCTGCTAGCTGAGGCAAGGCGTTCATGCGCAGCGCCAACTCGCGCCTGTCCTTACTGAATGGCGCGGCCGACCGTCGCGGGGCGGCCCTGCGCGGTGGTGATCTTGCTGCGCGGCGTCAGGACACTGACCTGAACGGGCGTAGCGGACGTTGCCAGCGGCGACGCTTCCTGGACATGTTCAGCGCCCAGCGCCTGAACCTGCACGGCCGAAATTGGCAAGCCTGCCTTCTCATAGGCTGGCAGCTCGGCAGCGACGGCGCTTGTGGCAGCCGTGATGGCGAGCACGGCGGTGACCGCGATGGACAGGGAAATCTTCTTCACTTCAGTTCTCCTTAATAACTTGAAATATGGACCTAATATCCATTTTGCTGCATTGCAATAGTCCGTTGCTGCAATGCACACATGCAGTGGCAGGATGTGGAACCGCGCGTTGGTCGCACGAGAAGCCGTGAAGGTTCGCTGGAATTTTGGCTGGGTCCGCAAGCGGCAGATTCGCTAACGCTGGTGCGGCCGCTGCGTCGATATCCGCCTGCGGCTGACGAAAAACTTGTCGGTGGTGTCGGGGCGCGAGCCGTTCGGCCGTCCCTTGTGAAACACAATGGAGATTCCGATGGCCGCTCTGATTCTCACCACCTTCGACTGGGTTCCGGAGCTGCCGCGCCCCTATGGCGTCGAGAGCGTGCCATTCCGCGATCGCAATGCCGAACATTTCGCGCCAGCCCTTCGGCCAGGTGCCGTGGCTGACCGATGGCGACATCTCGATCTTCGAGAGCGGTGCGATCCTGCTGCATCTAGGCAACCGTAGTGACGCGCTGATGCCTGCCGATCCGCGCGGTCACAGCGAAGCGATGGAATGGGTTTTCGCCGCGCTCAATTCGGTCGAGCGAGCCTGCCCTGGTCCATATTGGCGTTCTCGTGAAGGCGCATGCAGATCAGATGGCGCATTTCGCTGCGGCAGACTAAAGCAACTGGCACCTCGCATCCACATTCAACCCGCCGCGGTCTCCAGGCCACGCTTGCCACACTCATATTCCAGCTCCGGGCGCAGCGTGCGCATCCGCGCGGCCAGTCTTCTGCTCCCCGTCTCTTCCGCACGCGCCAACCGGTTGGTAACCGCCACATGGTCCTCATCGCTCTTGTGCTGGTTGAGCTTTGACTGCCCCTCGATCTCTTCGACGACGAGGTCGATGACGCGGATCGAGGCGAGCATGCTCTCGCGCTTGGCGGGCTCCATTTTAGCCAGGTCCCAGGGCTGTTTCGGCAGGCGCGCCTCCGAGACGGCGAGCAGCGCATCGCCATGGCCGCGGTTCTCGTCGTGCGCACGTAAGTGCGCGACGCCAGAGAGATGTACGGCCTCGTAGAGCCAGGTCGACACGTTGTCGCGCGAGGCATACCAGTCGTTGGAGACATAGGCGTCGTCACCGGAGACGATCAGGAGAAAACGCCTGTTGCCGTCGGCGAGCGCCACGAGCGGATTCTTGGCCGTGAGATGGATCTGCACGATCACGCGGTCGTCGCGCCGCAGGACCACGAACGGCACGTGCGAGGCGCACGGGCCACGCTCATCGGCGGCAACGATCGCGCCAAAACCGCGCTCGGCTGCAAATGCGAGCGCACGGTCCTGTTCGATGCGAAACTGGGGTCGAAGGATATGCATGGTCAAGCGCTCGAACGGCTGGAGGATAGAGGGCTCACGCAAGGCTAACCTATTCGGCGAGGGATCACCAACCTGCGCCGGCGCGTTCCAACCGCAAGACAACTGCGATATGAGGCTACGTGATGCCTCATTCGGACCGTCCCGACATCCAGCTTGCCAAACGAGCCCGATATCATGCCCCCGTTAAAACCCCAAGCCACCTACGACGATTTCGCCCGCCTCGACATCCGCATCGGCAAGGTCGTGGACGTGCAGCCGTTTCCGCGCGCGCGCAATCCGTCCCTGAAGGTCGGCGTCGACGTCGGCGCTGACAGGATCATGTGGTCGAGCGCGCAAGTGACGAACTACGAACCGGAGGCACTGCTCGGCTCGCTGGTCGTGTGCGTCTGCAATTTCGCGCCGAAAAACATCGCGGGCTTCACGTCCGAACTCCTGATCCTCGGAGCCAAGGACGCTGCTGGCAACGTGATCGTGCTCGGCCCGCGCAGCGAGGTTGCGATCGGTGAGCCGGTGTTTTGACGCTGCGTACTACGCGGACGTGGAGGATTGAGATTGCGACGGCGTCGGCAGAGAAACAAGCACGGCTTTGTTCTCTATCCGACTCCATTTTGTTCGCAAAGAACGAATCGCATCAGCGCAAATCAGCGCGGGTCAATTCTTAACAACACGTTTGCTTTGTGTTTGCGCGCGGCGGCGAAGAAGTCACGACGAAACCTTCAACCCATTTTTGAGAAAGACTCTCTCCCCGTCATTGCGAGGAAGCGACGAAGCAATCCATCTATCCCCGCGTGGAGAGATGGATTGCTTCACTTCGCTCGCAATGACGGGGAAGCATTAGACCGGATGAGAGTCAGATGCGTAGTGCGGATTAGCGTCAGCTAATCCGCCACGTCGCGTGGTGAAGGGCGGGTTACGCTGCGCCAACCCGCCCTACCCACGCTGCGCTCGCTGTTCAAACGAGCATGCCCTGACGAAGTGCATGCGTCATTAGAGTTCATTCGCCTGAGAATGGGCAAGCAGCGAGTAGCCCGGATGAGCGGAGCGACATCCGGGACAACTCTCACATCGTCCCGGATATCGCTGCGCTCATCCGGGCTACATTCTTTGCTCGGCTTCTCTTCGGCTCACGCCGCCTTGGCGGTCTTCTCCGGCGGCGCGGTTTCCATCGCGCGCATGTAGAGATCGAGCAGGCTTTCGCGCTCGTCGCGCTCGTCCTGGTCCTGCTTGCGCAGCTTGATGATCTCCTTGAGGATCTTGACGTCGAACCCCTCGCCCTTGGCCTCCGAAAACACTTCCTTCTTCTGCTCGTTCAGCTCCTGCAATTCGGTGTCGAGATTCTCGATCCGCTCAACGAAAGAACGGATCCGGCCGCCGGGAATGGTGACGTCAGACATGGTGACTCCCTGTTGAATGAGATCGTGAAAATGACCGCAAACAAATAACCAATGTGTTAACCTCGGCGGGTTCCCCTCTTCGGCAATTCGGTAATCCCCAGAAACATCTCATGAACGTGATTTCCATTCAGTCGCAGGTCGCCTTCGGTCATGTCGGCAACAGCGCCGCGGTGTTTCCAATGCAGATGCACGGCATCGACGTCGTGGCGGTGCCGACCACGCTACTCAGCAACCGGCCGGGCTATCCGACGCTGCGCGGCCGCGTGCTCGATGGGACACTCGTTGGCGATCTCCTGCTTGGCATCGAGGAGCGCGGCGCGGTCGATAGCGCGCAGATGATCCTGTCCGGCTATCTCGGCTCGGCCGACAACGCCAAAGTGGTCGCGGACTTTGTCGCGCGCGCCAAGGCGAAAAATCCCGCGCTGCGCTATTGCTGCGACCCCGTGCTGGGGGATCGCGACCGCGGCCTGTTCGTCCACGCTGAAATACCGCCGCTGGTCCGCGATCTTCTGTGTCCGCTCGCCGACATCATCACGCCCAATCATTTCGAGTTCGAATGGCTATGTGGAAAGAAGGCCGCGACGATCGACCAGGTGCTCAAGGCCGCGCGTGCGTTCATGGCGCGCGGAACGGTCATCGTCACCAGCGCCGAGCTGGCCGACACGCCACCGGGCGAGATCGAGACTCTCGCCGTCGAGCGCGCGAGGTCCTTTCGCGTACGCACACCAAAACTGCCGATCAGCCCGAACGGCACCGGCGATCTGTTCGCCGCACTGCTGGTCGCTGCCCGCCTCCGCGGCGCCGACACGCCGGATGCGCTCAGCCACGCCACCTCCGCCATCTTCGCCGTGCTGGAACGCACCGCGACCAGCGGTGCCGAGGAAATGCGCATCGTCGAAAGCGCGGGGTGGCTGGCTCATCCGACGCGCAAGTTCGAGAGTATCGCGATCGGGCCGTAGGGCGGATTTGGAGAAAAAAATGAGCCGTTTCTGGAGCAGCTTGACCCACGACCTGAAGCCCTATGTGCCGGGCGAGCAGCCCCGCATGGCGGAGTTGGTCAAGCTCAACACCAATGAAAGTCCGTTTGGCCCTTCGCCACGCGCGTTGGGAGCCATTCGCGGCGAGGCGGCCGATACGCTGCGTTTATATCCGGATCCACAGGCCACCGCGCTGCGGGCTACTTTGGCCACCCACCACCACGTACGGCCGGAACAAGTGTTCGTCGGCAATGGCTCGGACGAGGTGCTGGCCCACGCTTTCACCGCGCTGCTCAAGCATGATGCGCCGTTGCTATTCCCTGACATCACCTACAGTTTCTATCCGGTCTATTGCCGCCTGTTCGGCATCGCCTACGAGACCGTCCCGCTCGATCAGGCCATGCAGATTCGCGTGGCCGATTATCTCCGGCCGGCCGGCGCGCTCATCCTGCCCAATCCGAACGCGCCGACGGGAATTGCGCTGTCACGCGCCGAGATCATTACCCTGCTGCAGCAACATCCTGACGCTCCCGTTGTGATCGACGAGGCCTATGTCGATTTCGGCGCCGAGACTGCGATCCCGCTGATTGCCTCCCACCGGAATCTTCTGGTCGTTCAAACCATGTCCAAGTCGCGGGCCCTGGCCGGCTTGCGGGTTGGCTATGCGATCGGCGACGCCGACCTGATCGAGGGGCTCACCCGGGTGAAGGACAGCTTCAACTCCTATCCCCTCGGGCGGCCCGCCCAGGCCGGCGCCATCGCCTCTCTGGAGGACGAAGCCTATTTTCAAGCGAGCCGCGCGCGCGTGATCGAAGGCCGGGAGCGGCTGAATCGCGGACTGATCCGGCTGGGCTTCGAAGTGCTGCCTTCCTCGGCCAACTTCGTCTTCGCGCGGCATCCGGCGCACGAGGGCGCGGCGCTAGCTACTGGGCTGCGCCAACGGGCGGTGATCGTCCGCCATTTTTCCGCTCCGCGCATCGCCGATTATCTGCGGATAAGTGTGGGCACAGACGAGCAAATTGACCGGCTGCTGTCGGCTCTGTCGGACATCCTGGGCAGCCCGTAGAACGGATAAGCGCTACGGCTGTGTCGTCAGCTACTCCACGACGTCGAGCTTGACCTTGGCAACACCCTTGCCCACCATTCCCAGCGCGTCGGCCGCGGAATATGAGACGTCGACAACACGCCCCCGAACATACGGGCCGCGGTCATTGACGCGTACCGTCACCGACTGGCCGCTCGCGACGTTTGTCACGCGTAACTTGGTGCCGAAGGGCAACGTCGGATGCGCGGCGGTCATATCGAGCGTGTTGAACTTTTCGCCGCTCGCGGTCTTCGTTCCCTCGGTGTAGAAGCTGGCAACCCCATGCGAGGCCGTCTTGGCGCCGCCTGTATCCTTGCGCGACGCGAACCGGGCGTGCTTTCTCGCGGCGACCACGCGCCTCTTCATCATGGACGGTGCCGCTCGATCCTGGTCCACCGACGCCTGCCTGACGGCACGAAGTTCGGATTTCTGGGTGACGACCGAGGACTGTGCGCAGGCCGCAAGCGATGCGGCTCCCAGCGCGGCAGCAAGCAGACGTATGAATCTTCCTGCGCGCGCGGCCGTGATCAACGGCGCATCAAATCGAGTACGGCCTGCCCTGACGTCGACGCACGAAGTACCGATGCAGCCAATGGAAGACATGTTGCAATCCCCCGCTCGCGCCCCAGCCCAAGCCGAAAACCAACACGCGGCAATGGCGGGACCGAATACGGGCGGAAACGTGGCCGGACGCGGCCTCCACAGCGCATTCGGATTGAGTGTGATGATTGTGTCACAGAATTTAGTGGTCCCCCGTTGTAGCCCGGATAAGCGAAGCAACATTCGGGGCGGTGTTAGAGTGGTCCCGGATGTCTCGGAGCTTGTCATCACTCCGCGAGCGCAATTGCGCTCGTCGCCGGGCGCGCATTGAGGCGACCTGTCGGCTTATCTTGGCTACAAATGGGAGAAACACATGCAAGTCGCAGTGATCGGCGCCGGCGCAGTCGGATGCTATTATGGCGGACTGCTGCTGAAAGCCGGGCATGACGTAACCTTCATCGGCCGGCAGCCGCATGTCGACGCCATCAATGCGCACGGCCTCTTGCTGGACACCAAGACGTTCAGGGGCCACCTGCCTGCCAAGGCCGCGTCCGACACAACCAACTTCGCCTCGCCCGATCTGGTGCTGGTATGCGTGAAGTCGGCCGATACCGAGCAGGCCGGCGCCTCCCTCGCCGGGCGCCTGCGGCCGCAAACATCCGTGCTCAGCCTGCAAAACGGCGTCGACAATGCACAGCGTCTTTCCGCCGTCACCGGCCACGCCGTCATTCCCGTCGTCGTCTATGTCGGCAGTGAGATGGCCGGGCCCGGCCATGTCAGGCATCACGGCGGCGGCGACCTCGCCATCGGCCCCTCTGCCGCAAGCGAAGCGCTGGCGCAAATTTTTCAGGCCGCCGGCGTCAACATCACGATCGCCGACGACATCGACAAGACACTTTGGAGCAAGCTGATCATCAACTGCGCCTTCAACGCGCTGTCCGCCGTGGCCGGCATTTCTTACGGGCCGATGCTGGAAGTCGAAGGCACGCGCGATGTCGTCACGCGCGCAGTGCAGGAAGCAACCTCCGTCGCCCGCGCCAGTGGTGTCTCGATTCCCGACGATCTCCTCGCGCACATCCTGAACATCCCCACCTTGATGCCGAACCAGATGTCGTCCACCGCGCAGGATCTTGCGCGCGGCAAGCCCAGCGAGATCGACTTTCTCAACGGTCATGTGGTGCGCAAGGGCGTCGAGCTCGGCATTGCGACACCGACCAATCAGGCCCTGCAGCTGATGGTGAAGCTCGCCGAGCGCGCTAAGCAACGACGTAAGACGGATTAGCGTTCGCGTAATCCGCCATGCTTCGCGGTCGGTAACGGTGGGTTACGCGGAGCCCTATCATCACTCCGCGAGCGCAATTGCGCTCGTCGTGGGCCGCGCGTCGCGCGGACCCGTTGGCTGACCCGCCCTACGGCATCGCCGCTTCCGCTTACGCGGTTCGCTTTTCAAGGATCTTGCGGAAATCCGTCGCCAGGCTCGTGTAATAGCCGGCAAGCCCCTCGTAAAAGGCCTGCTGCGCCTTGTCCTTGGCCTCCTTGGCCATGGCCTCGCACTTGCCGGCCTTGATCTCCCACTTCTCTACCTTGGTCTGAAGTTCAGCTACTACCATGGTCGTTACTCCCCGCCACACACACGCTCACGATGCTATCCCCACACACGTCGAAAAGATGACCACCTTGCGGAGATTTCGCAGCGTTGCCGTGAGCAAGCGATGGCGACGCCAGCGCCCTATCGCGCCGGCACCGGCGCGGGCGGGCGCATCGACGACCGCGACGCGCCTGTCGAGGCCGGCTTCGCCGCGACGCGCTTGGCGCTGTCAATGGATCCCAGATAGGACGACAGCGCCCAGGCCGAGCTGGAGCCGCTCACATAGTGCTTTTGCAGGAACAGATACAGCGAGAGCCGAAAGCGGCCCTTGGCAAGCCCGCGCGGGCTGCGGTGGCAGGAGGCGCAGCCTTCGGCAAACAGTTTTGCCGGCGGTTTACCCTGATCGAGATTCTGTGCGCCGGCCGGCGAGCCGAAGAGCGTGGCCGCGAGCGCAACAACAAACAGACCGCAGCGCGCTTTCGTTGGCGACATCGATTCGTAATCCGTGCAGGGGAGCATGAGCGAGCCGCCTGTGGCGGCCCGACAAAGGCGGAAGATGGCAGGCAAAGCGCAATCTGCTGTCCAGCCGTGGCGAAAAGTGGGTGCGTTTTCGCCAACATTGCGCTCCATTCGCGGCACGGCGCGGATGCCGACGGACATCCCTCAATATGGCGGTTTTTTCCGCTCGCGCTGCGCCCGCGCCGCCTCCATCCACCATACGAGATCATCGGCAAAGCGCGGAAACGCGTGCGTCAGCGCCTTGCCGCCGTCGCCGGTCGGCTTGCCGTCTTCGGAAAGCGTCTGCGCGATAGGCCCGACGGCAATCGAACTCGAGATAACCACCATGCCCATTTCCGACAGCGTGCCGTGCCAGGCGATCGCGGCGCGCGCGCCGGAGAAGCGGCCGGCCGAATAGCTCGCGATCGCCGCTGGCCGCCAGAACCATTCTTCGAGGAAATGGTCGGTGAGGTTTTTCAGCCCGGGCTGCATGCCCCAATTATATTCGCCCGATACGAACACAAATCCGTCGGCATCGCGGATCTTTCCCGCGAGTTCTTCGAGCGCCGCGGGCGCCGCGCCTTTCGGGTATTCCTTGTACATGCGGTCCAGCATCGGCAGACCGATCGCCTTGGCGTCGATCAGTTCGACATCGTCGCCGCGGGCGCGAAATCCCTCGACGACGAATTGCGCGAGACGAATGCCCATGCGGTCGGAACGGTAGGAGCCGTAAAAGACGAGAATGCGGTTGCTCATGGCGCCTCACCCCTAAGACATTGGATGATGCAGTCGAACCATGCGGGCCTTTCTCATGCAAGGCGTGAGCTGCCTCGAATGAACCTGAAGTCCGGCCCGCGATACCTAAGGCCGAACTTCATGGCTCCCCGATAATCCCCGGATCGAGCTGCATCTTTTCCGGATCGCCGCGCAGAGTGAAGATGTCCGCCCCGCCTCCGCTACCGCCCGCCTCCGATTGGGACGTCCCCTCGGTCCGCATCGCCGCGCTCATGCTGGCAGCGGCCAATGCGGCGTTCTGCATCTACACTCTCCCCTTCGTCTATGCCCACGCCGATCCAAAGGGCACCGGCTTCGACATGCTGCCGGTGATGCCGTTCACCCTGATCTTCTTCGCGCTGGTGCTGCCAACCGCCATCAAGGCGATCGGCGGCCGCGGCCTCGGTGTTGGGCTCGCCCTCGTGCTCGGTGCGACCGCGCTGAATGCCATCATCTTCCTCGCGCTATTGTCTTCCTACGCCGCGGCCAGCCGCTGAAGCGCCAAGCAGCCAAACAAAAAGCGGCCTTGCGGCCGCTTTTGTTGCAGTTGTGCGTTCCGGCTCTACCAATAGCCGGGCCCGTCATAATAGGCGTAGGAATCAACGTACGGCGCGCCGGCAATCGCACCCGCCATTCCGACCGCACCGGCGGCTACGCCGGCCGCAAGCCCGACGGGGCCGGGCCCGTAATACGCGCGAGGCCCATACACGCGAGGCCCGTAATACGCGCGAGGTCCGTAATCGCCATAGTAGTAGCTATAGTCATAGGGGCTCGGCGTGCGCACGCCGTATCCGCCGCGCAGATAGTTGGAATTCGGGTAGTTGAACCCGATCATTCCAGGCTCCTGGGTCGCTTCCTGCGACATCGCCGGTGTCGCAAGCGCCGTCGCCAGGATGGCGGCCGCCCCGAGCAGCTTCAGTTTGGTCATTGCTCATTCCTCCATTCATGTATGAAGGACGAACGAGCGAGGCCGGGGTGCTGTTCCGGACACCGATTCACAGCGCTGTGAGTTTCTGGCGGGCCGCCAAGAGAAAAGGCCGGCGGGCGTTACGCCGCCGGCCTTCTCTTGCAACTGCCGGCTCGGGAGGTCCGGTTCCGCTGCGATTCCATTTGCCTAAAGTTTGACCATTACATCCTTAACAAAATCTTAAGTAGTAACTGTGATCTCCCTCACGGAGGTCCAGAACCTTGTGCGACTAGCCTGCAACCAACGAGACAGATCGTCTCAAACGCAGGAGGCCGCCATGGCCCAGGTTTATTTCCACTGCTCGAACTCCCGGGAAGTCCGCATCGACCGTTCCGGCGAAGCGGTCAGCGATCTCACCGAGGCGCGCGACCGCGCCGCCTGCATCGTGCGCTCGATGATCATGGGCCGCGACGCCGAAGACTGGCGCGACTGGGTCGTACATGTGAACGACGATTTCGACGACGAGCTCTTCGTTCTGCCCTTCGCCTTCGTACTCGGCAAGCCGCACTGAGGCCGCCATGCTTCATCGCCTGGATACGATCATGACGCGGTGGCACAGGCTGATCGAGCGCGCCTGCGACGCCTATCGCCCCGAGCGCCACTACATGCGCGGCCCCGGCCCGAAGTGGCACGCCCGGCACGGCGTCCAGCATATCTGAGACCCGGGCACCCGCCTCTTGATCGCATAGCGCGCAAGCGCGGCGGATGGCCGTCAGGGTCGGTCATGATGATCGCAGGATTGGTCTAGCACTTCATCGATTCTGTTGCCGGTTCCCATATTTCCCCGACGCACCCCGGCCTCAACCTCTCCACGAGATTGCCTTGCTTTGGTCAAACCTCGCTGGCCGTGTGGTGGCGTGGGCAGAGGATTTTCACGCTAGCAAAGCAGCTCGCTCGCCGCCCGGTCGCGGGAGCCATTGGACTTGCGCAAGGGACCGCCAATGCAATCCACGCCAACGCTGAAAGAGGCTGATCCGCACGACGTTTTTGCGATCGAAACGGTACTGGCCGCACACGCCCACAAGGCGCCCCCGCTGGCGCACGATCCGCCACCCGCCGCCCCGCCGGTAGCGCCGCAGGTCCAAATTGCGGCCAACCCGCAAGTCCATACCGCGCCGACGCCGGAGGTTCACGTCGCGCCCCCAATTTCGGTGGGCGCGTCGGCGCCGCAGGTCGAACCGACGTTTCGCGCCGCCGATAGGCGCGACATCCAGGTCGAGAACGTCAAGCTGGCCGAGATCAAGGTGGACGGCCTCAAGCCTGCCGCCGAGCGGCCGACCGCCAAATGGGCGAAGCGCGTGGTCATGGCGCTCCTGGGCCTTTTCGGCGCCTTGGCTGCCGCCGCCTGGCAGTATTATGGCGATCAGGCCACGGCGATGGCCGCCGAGTGGGCGCCGCCCTTCGTGCTGGCTGCGTTGCCCTCGGCAGCCAAACCAGCCGCAGCCGAGCAACCGAGCGCGCCGGCCGCCCAAGCCGCAACCGATCAGGCCGTCGCGCAACCGCCGGCCCCCCCGGCGCCGGCTCAAAGCCCAGCGCCGGCTCAAAGCGAACCCGCGGCCGCAATCGCGGCCGCTCCTGCCGCCGAACCGGCGCAGTTGCAATCGATGGCGCAGGATCTTGCCGCGATGGGCCAGCAGGTTGAGGAGCTCAAAGCCACTATCGCGCAGCTCAAGGCAAGCCAGGCGCAGATGGCGCGCGACCTTGCCAGGGCGTCCGAGGCCAAGGCCGCTGAGACCAGGCCCGCCGAGCCAAGCCAGCGGCCGCGCGTGTCGTCGCTGACCGCACCTCCGGTGCGGCCGACCACGCCTCCGCCCGCCCCGCGCAGGCCGAAGCCGGTCAGTTCTTATTCGCCCTATTCACCCGCGCCAATGGCGGCGGCACCCGCAGCGCCGCTTCCGCCGGCGCAGGCCGCCGCGCCGCTACCGCCTCAGCAAACGATCGCCGATGACGGCGAGCCAGTGGTGCGCCCGCCGATGCCGCTGCGGTAAATAGCGTGTTCTCCCGGATGCGGCGCGGCGCGGCCGCATCCGGGACAAATCCGTCAGCTCTGATGCGGGCCCCGCATCATCTTCATGGCGTCTTCAATGTGACGCCACTCCTTGGCTTCCTCGATGTCGCCCTTGCTCTCGCAAGCCTGCGCGTTGTGTGCGGCCTGCGCGATCGCGGTGAGGCCGTGCTTCTCCATCATCTGACGCGCAATCGTGTGGATCTGCATTTCCGACATCATGTCGCTCTCCGGGGTTCCGCCACGGCGCTTTTCCGAATCGTCGCGGCTTCCCGGTGAAAACGGCCGAACCGGAACTCTCGTTCCTCCCGGCAGAATGGATAATTTTCAGACAAGATTAGGCAACGGCTCCACCTGTGGTCGCCACTCCCCGTAGTATCCCGTCCGCAATCTCCCCGAATATTAAGTCGCTCTTCCGCCTGCTATTTTCAGCGTAATCGCAACCGCGGGAGTCGGACATGGCACGAGTCTATTTCCACTGCTCCAATTCCGAGGGCGTACGCTTCGACCAGAGTGGCGCCGCCGTCGAGGATCTGGCCGAGGTGCGCGCCCATGCCGCCCGCGTCGTGCAGTCGCTGATCATGCTGCAGGACCCGGAAGACTGGCGCGACTGGACGTTGCACGTCAGCGACGACCTCGACGACGAAATCTTCGCGCTGCCGTTTTCATCCCTGCTCGGCAAGCCGCATTGAGAGGTCGCCATGCTGGCCATACAACCGCTGCTCCGACGCCTGACCGAGATCGTGACCCGATGGCAGGGTCTGCTCGACCTCGGCCGCAACCGCTATCGCCCCGAGTTGCATTACATGCGCGGCCCAGGCCCGAAATGGCACGCGAAGCACCAGGAACATAGCGCGTAACCCGTAACCCGGATGGAGCGAAACGCGATCCGGGAACGGAACTCTCGTAGGATGGGTAGAGCGAAGCGAAACCCATCATCCCCGCCGCAAACGCGATGGGTATCGCTTTGCTCCCCATCCTACGAATCTTCTACAACTCCCCCCAATTCCGGCGGCTCGAACCAGTTGGTCAGCGATAGCCCGCCGTCGATCACGATCGCCGCGCCCGTGACGTAGGCCGATATCCGGTTCGACAACACCGCCAGCGCCAGCGGCGCAAGGTCTTTGGCCTCACCAAGTCGGCCAAGCGGAATATGTTTTGCGAGCGCGGGGTCGGCGACGAAACCGCCGGCCGCGATCGCGCCGGGCACCAGCGCGTTGACGCGGATGCCAAAGCGGCCGAACGTCTTGGCCAACTCCTTCACCAGCATGGAAAGCCCGGCCTTCGCCGTCGAATAATGCGGCAGGTTGCGTGGCGTGCCCGCATGCAGCGAGGTCAGGAGCAGAAACGAGCCGCCTTCCTTGTCGGCGATCAGCTTCTGCGCCAGTTCGCGGCAGAGATGAAAACCGGCATCCAGGTTCACCGCATGCATCTGCGCCCAGATCTCGGTGGTGACGCCGAGCGCATGATCGCTTTCGCGCCGCGGCGGCGAGGCGCTGTGCACGAAATGCGTCACGCGCCCCAGCGCTTTGGCGGATTCCGCCAGCAGCGCCTCGCGCGCGGCGGCATCAGCGAGATCGCCAATCCAGGGCACCGCGAGTTCGGGTCGCGCCGAGGCCTTGATCGCCGCGGTCACGGTGTCCCCGTTCACATCGGCAAACACCGTGCGCACGCCCTCTCCCACCAGCGCCTGCGCAATCGCGCGGCCGATTCCATTGCCCGCGCCGGTGACGAGCGCCGCCTCGTGCGCGGGATCAAACGCCGCACTCAACAGACTCATGTTCGCGCCTCCTATCGAAACAAGGCGTATCCTAAGACCGTGGGGCGGATTAGCCAACGGGTCGCGCGAATGCGCGCCCGATGACAGGCTCCGCGTAAATCCGCCAACGACGACAGCCGGCGCAAATACGCTACGCTATTGCGCCCTACGCATCTGCTACATCGCGCCGCCGATTCACGGCAGCGAATGCGCGCTGGTTTTCCTGCCGCCCAGCATCGCCCTCGCCGCGCGCTCAGCCTCCCGCGCGGAGCTGAAATCGCGGCCGTCGAGGCGATCGAAGGCGCGGTCAGAGGAGAAAAACGTAAAGCCGCGCTCGTTGCCGGCGACGATCCCGGCGGCGCGGTCGTGAACTTCGATGATGTAGGCTTTGGGCATGGCTGTTCGTTCGCCGAAATGGCGCTCCTGTCGAATGAGTGAACGCGGGGGTTTGTTACGTACGGATCAACAACAGGCGCCGGTCGCCGCCGAGACGCAGCGGCGGGTGATGCGCTTGCGCATATCGCCCACGACTGGCTTTGAATTCAATCTCATGCGGTGATCCCGATTGGCGAAAAGCAGCGCGAAATATCCGGCTGTTTGCCGGACTGGTCAATGAAATGTGTATCCAATCTTTCTCGCGCGACACCTGCGCTCTTCTCCGCAACGCGCAAAAACGAATGAAACCATTTTCGGCCGTTGCAAGTTGTTGTGCCTGCCGATCCGCGCGCAGAAGCGCACGCCGTGGCGTGCACCGTCAGGTTGCTTCCGCCCGTTGTGAAATCGGCCTAACCTGTTCCCGACAATCAGCGGGAGGCCGAGCATGCAGACCCGCGTTCGAAAAGTTGCCCATGTTCTGGAACGCCTTGGGCTTGCGATGGCAGGCGCAGCGAGCGGATTGTTTGTGGCAGCACTGGTCGGAACGAGCCATTCCGCGCTCACCAACCAGGCCTTCCTGCTTCTGATGATGATCGGTGGCGCCATCGGCTTTTACCTCGGCATCGATACGCCGCCCCTGCCCTACAACGCCTCGAACAAGCAACTCATCGATGGCGCCTGGGTCGCCAAGATCGATGCGCCGGAATTGCTCAGCGCGGTCGGCACCTTCCTCGCGGCGTTCTCGGCGTTCGCTTGCGTCGGCGTCATCGTGCTGCGCCAAAATCCGCATGTGGGATGGATAGGGATGATCATGGCCGGATGGACGGTCGGCGTCACCATGCAGATCGTCGCCGGCGCAATCGCACGCCTGCGCCGCTGATCAGGCAGGCCGTCCGACCTTCAGCTCTCTTCTTCCAGCGTCAGTACCAAGCCGGTCAGTGCTGAGCCGATGCCAAACATCAGGGCGTAGGTCGTGACCAGCATCACCGTGGTCTGCACCGGTGCGCTGCTCTTGGCAACGAGATCTCTGACATGGAAGGCATCGATGAGGCTGAGCAACAGGACCATCGACAGTCCAAGCGCCACGCCCATCAGGAAATGGGTAAGCAGCGCATTGAAGAGTGACTTTTCCGGACGCATGTGCCGTACCTTCGGCATGATGCCGGCCCAACGCGCAGCCGGAGAAACTGGTTCCCGCGCGCGAGAACAGAATTCGTCCTGCGCTGCGGCGCGTCAGCCCCGCGCGTTTGCTAATCGTTAAGCAAGTGCCGGTACGTCCATCGGCATTCCCAAAAATTTCCACAATATCTTTTAGGAAGAACACACATCGTTTTCGAGAAAGGGAGAATTTGTCATGCGGCTAGGGCAAGCGATCTTCTTCGGTTCGGCGGCTGCGCTCCTCACTTTGGCGGCGCCGACGCTCGCCAGGAACTCAAGCACCAACTCTCATATAGCGAAGACGAGCGAAGCACCCGCTTCCGCCTCCTGTCATGCCTATCAGCAGGAAGCCGACGGCACATGGACGCAACTGCCGTGTCAGGAGATGGGTTCCAAGGCACCGCAACCGACGTCCGCATCGAAGCCTGCCACTGAAGAGACACAGTGAACTCTATCGACCCGTCATTGCGAGCGCAGCGAAGCAATCCACCTGTCAGCGCCTGCGGAAAAATGGATTGCTTCGTCGCTGTCGCTCCTCGCAATGACGCGGATAGGCCGCAGTTCGTAGCCCGGATGAGCGAGTTGTCCGCCGTAGTTCAAGGAGCGTAAGCGGCAGCGACATCCTGGACTCCAATCACGCCCCGCCAGTCGCCCTGCCCAGCCAATCGTCGAACCGCGTCGGCATGATCCGCGCGCCGTCGTCCGGCACCAGGGTGCGCAACGCGAGCGGCGCACCGAAATACGGCACATCGGCGCCCGCCACGACCTTGCTGGTATCGCCCTGCTTGCGCAGCCAGCGGCCGACGAAATCCGCCATCGGCGCTGCTTCGGGACCCGCGACCTCGCGGATGCCGCCAGCAGGCTCGCCAAGCGTCACATCGGCCAGCGCTATCGCGACCTCGTCGGACAACAACGGCTGCATCAACTGGCTGGAGACGTGCACCGCGCCGTCCCTGCGCCCGGCATCGGCGATTGCGCCAACGAATTCGTAAAACTGCGTGGCGCGCAGGATCGTGTAGGCCAGGCCGGAATTTTCGATCAGCCGCTCCTGCGCCAGCTTGGCACGGAGATAGCCGCTGCCCTCGAGCCGGTCGGTGCCGACGATCGACAGCGCAACGCAGTGCCGCACGCCGGCCTGCTTCGCCGCCGCAATCAGGTTGCGCGTTCCCGTCTCGAAGAAGTGCAGCACCGCCTTGTCCTCGAACGAGGGCGAATTGGACACGTCGACGACGATGTCGGCGCCCGCCAGCGCCGCCTGCAGGCCCTCCCCGGTCACGGCGTTGACGCCCTTGCTCGGCGAGGCCTGCAGCACCTCATGGCCGCGCGACCGCAGCAACGGGGCCAATTTCGAGCCGATCAGGCCGGTACCACCGATGATAACGATCTTCATGTTCCTCGCTCCTCTCTCCCGAAAACCGCGGAAAGCCCCGCTAAATCAAGACGAAATGGAAGGCACGGGTGTGACACGCCCAACCGTAACTCTGGATTAATTTGCACCACCTATACTGGTGGCCCGCACTCCCAGACCCGCGCAAATGGCCTGAAATCCCATGAAAATCGGCACCCTCCTCACCGCTGCCATCGTCTCGCTCTCCGCCGTCGGCGGCGGGCTCGCCGTCTATGTGGCGGTTTCGAAGTACCAGACCATGGACAAGGTCTCGCTCGCGCAGAGCCGGCTGGAGGTGGTGCGCGCGGTCGGCGACATCCCGCGCTACATGAACTCCGAGCGCGGATTCTCGACCAACATCCTGTACGGCCCGCCCGCGGTCGATCCGGCGGTGCGGAAGGAACTCAACGAAAAACTGCGCAAGAACACCGACGGCGCCCGCGACAAGATGAACGCCGTCCGCAAGAACCTGTCCGGCGGGCTCGATGACGCCGCCGCGATCGGCAGTGGCATCGACGAATTGAACGTGAAATTCAACGCGCTGCGCGACGCCATCGACAAGGCGATCGACGGCCCGGCCGAAGCGCGCAAGGACGCCGCCAGAAAGATCGTCGCCGACAATGCCGTATTCAACGCCGCGGTCACCAAGCTGCTCGACGAGCAGGTGCGCCGCATGGCCCAGCTCGACGGCGATGCTTATCGCCAGGCCGTCTATGCCAACATCGCCTGGAACCTGCGCGATATCGGCGGCTACAACGCCAGCATCCACAAGAACCTCGTCGGTGCCAATCGCGCCGCCACCGAAGCCGAAAAGATGGAATATTCCCGCTCCCAGGGGCGTGCCGACCAGATCCTGATGTCGCTGCAGGAACTGCGCGGCAACCCGGCGACGCCGGCCAACGTGGCCGCGGCATTGGAAAAGATGAATGAAGTCTATGTCGGCCGTTTCGGCAAGGCGCTGAAGTTCGCCAAGGAAGGCGCGGCGTCAGGCAAATACGAGAACAATGTCGATTTCTTCTATGCGGAATCCCAGGTCGGCCTCGGCGCCGTCGTCGAGGTTCGCAACGCCTTCTACGACAACGCCGAATATGTTCTGGCCACCGCCTATTCCTCGGCGCGCTTCAGTTTCCTGATCGCGCTCGCCGGCCTCATTGCGGTTACTGTTGCCAGCGCCGTGCTGATCGCGATGGTTCGCCGCCGTGTCTGCGGCCCCATCGTCGACCTCACTTCCACGATGTCGCGGCTGGCCAGCGGCGACGTATCCGGGGACATCGCCGGCGCCGGCCGCTCCGACGAGATCGGTGCGATGGCTGCGGCGGTGCGCGTCTTCAAGGACAACATGATCGAGGCCGAACGTCTTGCCGCCGAGAAGGCTGCCGAGAGCGACGGCAAGATGCGCCGCGCCCAGGTGCTCGACGAACTCACCCGCGCGTTCGAAGCCAAGGTCACCGAGCTGGTCGGCGGGCTTTCAGCCGCCTCGTCCGTCATGGAGGACACGGCGCAGTCGATGTCGTCGACCGCGACCGCCACCAACCGCCAGGCCGCGATCGTCGCCGCCGCGTCCGAACAGACCTCCGCCAACGTGCAGACGGTTGCCAGCGCCACCGAAGAACTGACCTCCTCGATCTCAGAGATCGGCCGTCAGGTCGCGCAATCCACTGAAATCGCCTCCCGCGCGGTCGAGAACGCACGCCGCACCGGCGAGACCGCCCGCTCGCTCGCCGAGGGCGCACAGAAGATCGGCGACGTCGTGACGCTGATCCAGAGCATCGCAGCGCAGACCAACCTGCTCGCGCTGAACGCGACCATTGAAGCCGCGCGCGCCGGCGATGCCGGCCGCGGCTTTGCCGTCGTCGCCTCCGAAGTCAAATCGCTGGCCGGCCAGACCGCAAAGGCGACCACCGAAATCTCCGAGCAGATCGCCTCGATCCAGACGGCGAGCGACCAGACCGTGACGGCGATCCAGAACGTCGCCAACGTGATCGCCGAAATCGACCAGATCGGCACCGCCATCGCAGCGGCGATCGAGGAACAGGGCTCCGCGACCAAGGAAATCTCACGCAGCGTGCAGGAGGCCGCGCGCGGCACCCAGGAGGTCAATTCCAACATCACCGGCGTGCAGAAGGCCGCCGACGATACCGGCGCCGCCGCCAATCAGGTGCTGGGCGCAGCCGAGCAATTGTCCTCGCAGTCCAAGGACCTCGCCGGCCAGGTCAACCGCTTCCTCTCCGAAGTGCGCGCGGCGTAGGGGCCGAGCGGCGCTACTCGCCTATTCGACCGGCGTGCGAGAAGAGGAACTTTTCGCGCCACTGGAACTTGATATGGCGCAATGAGGCACACCTCTGAACCGACAACTGTTGTTGCGGTCGCCGCAGGCGGCCGCTCGTGGTGACACTGGTCGACGTCGATGAACTGCAGCGTCGGATCGCGGCGCTGGAAGCGGAAAATACGCGGCTCAGGGCGTACGCCGTCGCCGAGAACACCGAACTTGAACGAGCCGAGTCCGCCCTCGCCGACAGCGAACAACGCTATCGAACCCTGTTCAATTCCATCGACGAGGGTTTTTGCATCATCGAATTCCTCGACGGTCCGCACGGACCCCTGAGCGACTACATCCACATCGAGGCCAATCCTGCCTACGCGCAACATGCCGGCATCCCCAACGTGGTTGGCCAGAAGCTGCGCGAGATGGTGCCCGACGAAGCCGACGGCTGGGCCGAACTCTATGGCGGCGTACTCCGCACGGGGGTGCCGATCTGCTTCGAGCGCGAGCTGATTGCGACCGGCCGCTATCTCGAACTCGCGGCTTTCCGGATCGACCGTGCCAGCCGCCGGCAGATTGCGGTGCTGTTTCAGGACATCACCCCGCGCAAGCGCGCCGAGGCCGAGGCTCGCCGCCTCAACGAGACGTTGGAGGCGCGCGTAGCGGAGGCGATCGCCGAGCGCAAACAGGCCGAGGAAGCTCTGCGCCAGTCACAGAAACGCTCTTGCGGGTCTGAACAGCGTCTCGAAATCCATCCGTTGCATTCCGTCAGTCCGTTGCATTCCCATGTTGCATCAATCCCTTTTGAATCGATAATCGAAGCGGTCGCCATCCGCGGTAATGAGGCCGACGGTCGGCGCCGGAAAATGGATCGGCAGGATCAGCGTGTCGGTACCGGCGACGGAGGCAAAGAACTTGCGCCGCGAGATCGCCGATTGTTTCGGATCCCAGTCGGGCTTGGCCGACCATTCCGGCTCGCGGCACTGGATCACGTGATGCATGAGATCGCCGGCAACCACCGCGCGCTTGCCCCCTGAGAAGATGTTGACGCAGCAGTGACAGGGCGAATGCCCCGGCGTCGGCGTCAGCGTAATCGTATCGTCGAGGGCGTAATCGTCGTCAACCAGCACGGCCTGCCCGGCTTCGGCGATCGGCAGGCAATTATCGCGGAAGACCGTGCCGGGCGGGTTGGCTCCCCTGGTATGCTCCGCCTCCCAAGCGGCATATTCCTTCTTGTGAAAAATGTATTTCGCGTTGGGAAAGGTCGGCACCCAGTGCCCGTCGCGCAGCGTGGTATTCCAGCCGGTATGGTCGATGTGCAGGTGGGTGCAGAACACGTAATCGACCTGCTCGTAGGCGATGCCGAGCGCGAACAGCTCGTTGCGCCAGCGCTCCTTGCCCGGAAAATCGAACGGCGGCGGATGGCCCTTGTCCTCGCCGGTGCAGGTGTCGACCAGAATGGTGTAGCGCGGCGTGCGGACCACGAAGGTCTGGTAGGTGATGACCATCAGCCCCAGCGCGGCGTCGAACACTTCGGGCTCCATGGCGGCGAGATGATGCCTGAAGACCGCCTCGTCATAAGCCGGAAAGAAATCCTGCGGCCGCCGCCACGGTCCCTCGCGCTCGATCACCGCATCGATGGTGACGTCACCGATCCTGAGCTGCTTCATCCTCGCTTCGCTCCCCATTTTTGAAACAGCCTAACGGGCGGGTCCGGCGCCGACAAGCCGCGTGCAAGTTGCAGCATCCACACGTTGGGGCATTGGCCGTTCTCCGCCGCAAATCGAACAGAAATGCTGCCTAGCGAATGCGCCTCTCACGCGGGGACAAATCTTGAACAAGAAACTCAAATATGCCGCGGCGGCGATTGCTGTCTTCGCCGCAGCCATCTACCTCAACAACACCAATCATCTCGCCACATATCGGGAGGGCAAGCCCATCCTGCTCGCGCATCGCGGCATCGCCCAGCGTTTCGACGAACGCGATCTGAAGAACGATACCTGCACGGCGGCCCGCATGCTGCCGTCAACGCATGCGTATCTGGAGAACACGATCGACTCGATGCGGGCGAGCTTTGCGGCCGGCGCCGATATCGTCGAGCTCGATGTTCACCCGACAACAGATGGCGAATTCGCGGTGTTTCACGACTGGACGCTGGATTGCCGCACCGATGGGCAAGGCGTCACGCGCGAACACTCCATGGCCTATCTGAAGAAGCTCGATATCGGCCACGGCTATACCGCAGATGGCGGCAAGACCTTTCCCTTCCGCGGCAAGGGCATCGGCCAGATGCCGACACTCGCCGAGGTGCTGGCAACCTTCCCTCAGGCGCGGCTATTGATCAATGTCAAGAGCCGCGACGCATCCGAGGGGGAGAAGCTGGCGGCCGTGCTGGCCAAGCTGCCTGCCGAGCTCCGCGCCCAGATCATGGTCTATGGCGGCGATGAACCGGTCCAGGCCGTGCGCACGCGCCTGCCTGAGATCCGGACAATCTCGCGCACCGCCATCAAGAGCTGCCTGCTCGGCTACATCGGCTACGGCTGGACCGGCCTGGTGCCGAAGGCCTGCAGCAACGCCATGGTCATGCTGCCGATCAATGTCGCGCCGTGGATGTGGGGGTGGCCGGACCGCTTTCTCAACCGGATGAAGGCGGCCAATAGCGAAGTCTTCGTGCTCGGCCCCTATCGCGGCGGCGAATTTTCCAGCGGCATCGATACATCAGAGCAGTTCGCACGGCTGCCGCAAAATTATTCCGGCGGCATCTGGACCAACGAGATCGAAGTTATTGCGCCGCTTGTGCGCAGATAGCCTGTAGCCCGGATGCAGCGAAGCGAAATCCGGGAAGCAGTGCAGCCGTACAGAGAGCCCCGGATTGCGCTTCGCTCCATCCGGGCTACGGAGGCTAGCTCCGCAACCCCGGCGCTTCCTGCCCGGTGCGTGCGACGTATTCGGTGTACCCGCCGCCATACTGGTGGATGCCGTCGGCCGTCAGCTCCAGCACGCGGTTGGAGAGCGCGGCCAGAAAATGCCGGTCGTGCGAGACGAACAGCATGGTGCCTTCGAATTCGGAGAGCGCGCCGATCAGCATCTCCTTCGTCGCGAGGTCCAGATGGTTGGTCGGCTCGTCCAGCACCAGAAAGTTCGGCGGGTCGTAGAGCATTATCGCCATCACCAGCCGCGCCTTCTCGCCGCCGGAGAGCACCCGGCACTTCTTCTCGACATCGTCGCCGGAGAAGCCGAAGCAGCCTGCAAGCGCGCGCAGCGAGCCCTGGCCCGCCTGCGGGAAGGAATCTTCCAGCGACTGGAACACGGTGCGCTCGCCGTCGAGCAGATCCATGGCGTGCTGGGCGAAATAGCCCATCTTGACGCTGCCGCCGATCGCCACCGTGCCGTCGTCAGGCTCGGCCGAGCCCGCCACCAGTTTCAGCAGCGTCGACTTGCCGGCGCCGTTGATGCCCATCACGCACCACCGCTCCTTGCGGCGGATCATGAAATCGAGCCCCTGATAGATGCTGCGGCTGCCATAGCCCTTGTGGACGTTCTTCAGGCTGACGACATCCTCGCCCGAGCGCGGCGCCGGCAGGAATTCGAATGCCACGGTCTGCCGCCGTTTCGGCGGCTCGACGCGCTCGATCTTGTCGAGCTTCTTCACCCGGCTCTGCACCTGCGCCGCATGCGAAGCGCGCGCCTTGAAGCGCTCGATGAACTTGATCTCCTTGGCCAACATCGCCTGCTGGCGTTCGAACTGGGCCTGCTGCTGCTTCTCGTTCAGCGCGCGCTGCTGCTCGTAGAATTCGTAATTGCCGGAATAGGTCGAAAGCGTGCCGCCGTCGATCTCGACGACCTTGTTGATGATGCGGTTGATAAACTCGCGATCGTGCGAGGTCATCAACAGCGCGCCTTCATATCCCTTCAGAAACTGCTCCAGCCAGATCAGGCTTTCGAGGTCGAGATGGTTGCTCGGCTCGTCCAGCAGCATCACGTCGGGCCGCATCAGCAGGATGCGGGCCAGCGCGACCCGCATCTTCCAGCCGCCCGAGAGCGCGCCGACATCGCCTTCCATCATCTCCTGGCTGAAGCCTAAGCCTGACAGCGCCTCGCGGGCCCGGCCGTCGAGGGCGTAGCCGTCGAGCTCCTCGAAGCGGTGCTGAACCTCGCCGTAGCGCGCGATGATATCGTCCATCTCGTCGGCGCGATCGGGATCGGCCATCGAGGCCTCGAGTTCTCTCAACTCGGCTGCCACGACGCTGACAGGGCCGGCGCCGTCCATGACCTCGGCGACGGCACTGCGGCCCGACATCTCGCCGACGTCCTGGCTGAAATAGCCGATGGTAATGCCGCGATCGAGGGAGACCTGGCCTTCATCGGGCAGTTCCTGCCCCGAAATCATTCGGAAAAGCGTGGTCTTGCCCGCCCCGTTCGGGCCGACGAGGCCGATCTTCTCGCCCTTCTGGAGCGCTGCCGAAGCTTCGATGAAGAGGATCTGGTGGCCGACTTGCTTGCTGACGTTATCGAGACGGATCATTGGGGCCTGAAAGGAGGAAATCGCTGCGGCCGCTGCTTAGGACATCGCAGCCGGACCTTCAAGTTCCGTGAAACCCGCTGATCGGGCGATGCAGCGCGCTTGGCTGTCCGAAATTCGTGCCACTGTCGTTCCCATACGGATGTGATCGCGGTTCCCGGAAACCGGCGAGAAACCCTTGTGGTTCGCCGCGCGTTGACCTCGCAACACAGGCCGACCAACAACGGGAGCCATCAATGACCAGACCCCCTCCGGTGCCGCAGGACAACCAAAGCCACAAGGGTACTGGCGATCCCAAGTCCGGCAATGCCCATCAGGCCCGGAAGGACCGAGGCCGTACCGAAAATCCCGAGCAGCAGGGCCAGCAGGGCAACACAGCACAGAATACCACCCATCAAGGCCATCAGCAGGATCGCTAGTCTGGAGTGCGCACCATGTCGACTTCAACCAAGACCCCGGCAAGCATTCGCCAAGGTGGCCCGGGCGCTTCCCATGAGAACGCCAAAGACCCGCTTCACATCAAGAAGCCGCCGGCCGACGATCCGCAGCGCCGGCACAGCAAGGTGTCCGGCGGCGGCGGCGAGCATGACACTCACCACACGCATGATCCGGAACGAAAGGGCGGCGGCACCCATCCCGCATCGAAGGACGCGTCATGAGCACGAAGCACGTCAAACTGAACAGGCCAACCAATGCCGATCTGCATCGCAATCCGCTGATCGGCGGTTCGAAGGGCGCCGCGATGGCGCAGGTAACGCCGGATGAACTGGAGGAGTTCGCGGGCGCCAACACCTTCGAGGGCGACATCGAGAACGACACCAATCCGCAAGGCGGCATTGACAAGGCAGAGGTTCGCAACCGGCGGCGCGGGCCGCCGCAAAACGATCGGGATTGCGGCCCACGAAAAACAACGCTGCAGGGAAAGAAGACGCATGAGCAACAACTGCGCATGCTGGAAAGAAAGCCTGATGTCCCCGATGAGAGGCTGGTTGAGGAAGAGATTGCGCGAACCCAGCGCGATGGCGGCGCAAAAATTGCAAAGCGCGACGGCCGTCAATCGGAGTTTGCGGTGAGCCGGGGCGGCCTCAATCAGGAAAGCCAGCACAACAAGCACAATCATCCGGGGCAATCGGGTCATAAACCCCAGAAGCCACAGGGATAGACCAACATGACACGTGGAGCGCACGGCGACGGCAAGCATCTCGGACCCGGGGCAAAAGGCAAAGGCGCCGGGACCGGCGCCATGACCGACGTGCAGGATGAACTCATCGGCGAGAACATGGTGCTCTCAAACCGCGACAAGGCTGAGCATTCGCGAGAGCGCGGTCAGGACAGCAAATGGACCCAGACCGAGCAACTGAAAGACCACGCGGCGAACAAAGGCCGCGGCTAAGGGAGAATGAACGCGCCTGCCGGGCAGGCCGTGCGGTCACAGGTTGATCACACCAAGCCGCGCCGCGTGCGTGACGGCGTCGGTACGGCCGGTGGCGTCGAGCTTCTCCAGCAGCGAACCGACATGGAATTTTGCGGTGTGAACGGATATTCCGAGCCGTCGCGCAATCGCCTTGTTCGATGCGCCCTCAGCCAACAGCAGGAGCACGTCGCGCTCGCGGGGCGTAAGATCGATCTCGGCATGCTCAGTGACGGCCGCGCGGTCGCGTGACACGAGCGCGACCGTCGCTTCTTCTCCCGGTGCCGCCAGGCGAATGCCGGCTACGCCGCTGAGCAGCGATGCGAGCCGGTCCACCAGTGCCGCATCTGCGATCTCAATAGCGACCACAATCACCGGCGACGCCGCGCCGTTCATGCTTCTGGCCTTTCGCCGATCGTGAGCCTGACCTGAACCGGCTGGCCGGCGCGCCTGATCGCGACGTCGACGACCGAGCCGATACTGTCGGGGCCGAGGGACCGCAGCAGTGATCGGACGCCCGAGAGCTTTTCGTTGTTCCACCCAACGATGATGTCGCCCTGCCGAATGCCGGCGGCAGCCGCAGGACCTGCTCTATCGACACTCATCACCATCGCGCCGAGCCCGTCGTCAAGTTCGACCGGCTGCAATCCAAGGCCGAGATAGCCACGTGCAATCCGGCCATGAGTTTCAAGCCTCGCGGCGATCCGGTCGATGGTGGCACTGGGAATCACGAGTATCCGTCGTACACCCTGGACAGCCATGCCGATCGCCTCGCCGGAGGCATTGAGGACAAGGCCACCCTCGTGACGGCGCCGCAGCCGCACGTCCAGCTCGATCCTTGCGTCGATCTCTCCACCCCGCATGCTGCGCCAGCGGCTGCCGACCAGCGATATCATTGCGAGCGCTGCCGTTGTAGCGCCCTGCTCGGCCGCGACGACGACCGCCAGCGAACCGAGATCCGGGACGATGGGTGAGAGCGCGACCGGCGTACTATTCCCGGCATCGACGCGCAGTAGCGCAATGTCGGTCGTATGATCGCGTCCCGCGATGCTCGCACGCCGTTCCGATCCGTCGGGAAACCTGATCGAGACTTCGCCTTCATCGGCCAGGGGCTCATCGGCCGTCACGATCAAGCCGGGCTTCCAGATAAAGCCGGTGGCTCGCGAGCGATGGGAATGCACCGAGACGATCGCGGATTTTGTCCGGGCGACCATGTCGGCAAGGGCTGAGGATAACGAGGGAAGGATTGGTGCGGCTGGGTCAGGCATGGCGAGATCTCCTGGATCGTCTGACTTCAATCTGGGAGTTCGGATCGCGTTGGGGAACTAGCCTGATGGGGAGGCAGCGACGATTACTGAATATTCCCGCGCCACAGCTTTTGAGTGTCGATGGCAAATCGACAGCATACAGAACAATTTCTAGAAGTCTTCTAAGAGCGCTTCTAAGAACCTTTCCATTAGAGGAATCGAACGCCCTCGCGTATGCGTCGAAGTGTTGCGCTGCTGAACCAGGGGAAGGCGCGACAAAGTACTCGCAGGTTGGGGTGAAACTTTGAAGTCTCGTGATTTGTTGCAGGTCGCCGCGTTGGCGACCGTATCCGTATTGGCGTTGTGGCCACAGGCTTCCTTCGCGCAGTCAAGCTCTTCGCAGCAATCCGGGGCACAGTCGTTGCCCCCCGTGGAGGTGGGAGCGCCGGAGGCGCGCCGGCGCGTTGCAACGCCGGAGCGGCGGCAGACGCGGCGCGCAACGCAGGCAGCGCAAACCAACCGGCCGCAGCCGCAGCGCGGGGTCGGCTTCGTCGAAAACCCGCGCGGCGACGTCCAGGGCTACGTCGCAGGCCGCTCGATGGCGGGTACCAAGACCAACACGCCGATCATGGAGACACCGCAATCGCTGTCGGTGATCGGCAGCGAGCAGATTCGCGACCAGAAGCCCGGCAAGTTCGACGAGATTCTGCGCTACACGCCAGGCGTTGTCGCCGGGACATTCGGCGCCGATACACGTAACGACTGGTTCCTGATCCGCGGTTTCAAGTCGGACGATGTCGGTCTCTTCCTCGATGGACTCCGACTCTTCTACACATCCTATGCAAGTTGGAAGCTGCAACCGTTCAATCTTGCCCGCGTCGAGGTGCTGCGCGGTCCCTCCGCCGTGCTGTATGGCGGTTCCAGCCCCAGCGGCATCGTCAACGCGGTCAGCAAGACGCCCCCGGTGGAGCCGATCCGCTATCTCGAGACCGGCGTCAATAATTTCGGCAACGCCTATCTGTCGTTCGATTTCGGCGGCCCGATTGCGACGCAACCGGAGAATGGGAAACTGTTCTATCGTGTGGTGGGCCAAGTGCAGAACGGCGGCACCCAGGTCGATTTCACGCCCAACAATAACTACTTCATCGCGCCGTCCGTCACCTACAAGCCGGACGCGGACACGACTTTCACGGTGCTGGCGTCAGCATCGAAGACGGATACGCGTGGCATTAACTTCCTGCCCTATACCGGTACGGTAATCGACGCACCGTTTGGACGCATCCCGACGAAATTGTTCGTCGGCGATCCGAGCGTCGATACGTTCAAGCGCGAACAGGAGATGATCGGCTATCAGTTCGAGCGCAACGTCTCTGACAGCGTCACATTCCGGCAGAATGCCCGCTACGCCCACGTTGACATCACCTATCGCGGCTTGATCGGGAACGGCTATACCAACCTCGCCGCCGGCGACATGGCGCGGTACAATTGGTACGCGAAAAACACCGCCAACCAAGGCAATCTGGACAACCAGTTGGAGTATCGTTTCAACACTGGTCCGGTGCAGCACACGATGCTGTTCGGCCTCGATCTGACCACCTACCGGATCGACGACTATCAGAACTTCGCCTTTGGCGGCGTGCCCTCGATCAACGTGTTCAATCCGGTTTACGGCGTCGGCGACATTCCGTTCACGGACGCGCCGTTCCGTAATTTCCTCCTGACTCAAAATCAGCTCGGCACCTACATTCAAGACCAGATCAAATTTGGCGGCTTTACGCTGGTGTTGAGCGGCCGCAATGACTGGGTATCGACCAGCCAGGGCGATCGTCCCACGGGCGCCACGCTGATCAACCGGGAGGACAGCAAGTTTAGTGGCCGTGCCGGCCTGATCTACAATTTCGCCAACGGGC
Source organism: Bradyrhizobium sp. WYCCWR15520 (assembly GCF_056174665.1). Classification (NCBI taxonomy): domain Bacteria; kingdom Pseudomonadati; phylum Pseudomonadota; class Alphaproteobacteria; order Hyphomicrobiales; family Nitrobacteraceae; genus Bradyrhizobium; species Bradyrhizobium sp. WYCCWR15520. Next base: position 20,280 of record NZ_JBWBWM010000048.1, on the reverse strand, counting down.
TGGCGCCGTATGTCGCCTACGCGACAAGCTATAACCCGATCATCGGCCTCAACGCTTCGAACCAACTGCTCCGACCCGAAACCGGCGAACAGGCCGAGATCGGATTGAAGTTTCAGCCTAATGGCTTCAACGGTCATTTCGGTATTGCCGTGTTCGATCTGAAGCGACGAAACGTCCTTACGACGGACCCGAACAGCACGCCGCCGAACCTGCAGAACCAGACCGGTGAGGTCACATCGCGCGGTCTCGAACTGGAGGCCGTGGCCAATGTCGCACCCGGCCTGAAAATGGTAGGCGCCTTCACCACCTACGATCTCTTTAACAGCAAGGACACAAATCCGGCCCTGATCGGGCTGACACCGACCAACACGCCACAGCAAATAGGATCCCTCTGGGCTGACTACACGTTCCAGGAGGGGCCGTTGCGAGGCTTTGGCTTTGGTGGCGGCGTGCGCTACGTGGGCAAGTCCTTCGCCGATAACGCGAACACGTTGGTGGTTCCCTCGGTTGTCCTTGGTGACGCGACGATCCATTACGAATGGCAAAACTGGCGCGCCGCGCTCAACGTCATCAACATCGCCGACAAAACGTACGTAGCCAGTTGCGCATCGGAAACGGCCTGCTTCTATGGTGATCGGCGCCGGGTGACGGCAAGCCTTGCCTACAAGTGGTAGGAGCGATCGAAGGGAGGCTGCACTGAAAGCCAGAACTGTTCGCATCTGGTCGGTGGTCCACACCTGGAGCAGCCTGATATCGACGCTGTTCCTGCTGCTGTTGTGCATCACCGGCCTGCCGCTGATCTTCCATCACGAGATCGATGAGCTGCTCGGCTACGATCCAAAGCCGGAGATCGCCCAGCCGGGCGCGGTGAAACGGAGCATCGACGAGATCGCCCGCACTGCGCTGGCGCATGATCCCGGCCGTGTCCTGCAATATATCTCGTGGGACAAGGACGAACCGAACAATGTGATCGCGTTCACCAACAGCAAGGTCGATGGCGATCCGGATGCGGCGACTCTCAGAGCGTACGATGCCCACACCGCCAAGCCGCTCGGCCCGGTCGGCGGCGGTCCGATTCTGATCTTCCTCAAGCTCCACGTCGATATGTTTGCGGGCCAGCCCGGCAAGCTGTTCCTCGGCGCGATGGGATTCCTGTTCCTGGTCGCGATCGTCTCCGGCGTGGTGCTGTACTGGCCGTTTACGCGCCGCCTGAGCTTCGGCACGCTGAGGGACAAATCGCGCCGCATCGCCTGGTTCGATTGGCACAATCTGTTGGGCGCGGTGACCATCGCCTGGGCCCTGGTGGTCGGCGCCACCGGCGTCATCAACACGCTTGCAGAAGTGATGCTGGGCCAGTGGAAAGCCAACGAACTCACCGACATCGTCAAGCCATACGCCGGCAAGCCACCGCCGGTGCATCTGGCCTCGCTCGATACGACGCTAGCGAATGCGCGCACGGTCGCGCCCGGCATGAATGTTTCCTTCATCGCCTTTCCGGGCACGCCGTTCACGAGCTCGCACCATTTCGCGGTCTTCATGCGCGGCGACACGCCGCTGACCTCGCGCCTGCTCAAGCCGGTGCTGCTCGATGGAGAAACCGGCGAAGTCTCCGACGCGCGCGACCTTCCCGTCTACCTCAAGGCGCTGCTGGTCTCGCAACCGCTGCACTTCGGCGACTACGGCGGCATGCCGCTCAAGATTATCTGGGCGTTGCTCGACATCATGACCATCGTCGTCATCGCCAGCGGGCTGTATCTATGGGTCGTCAAGCGCCGCAAGCATCGCAGCCACGCGATCGCGGGACAGCCTTCGCTACAGCCGGCGCGATGATCGACGCACGCAAACCACGATCCAGCGGCAATTGGCGGACGGTGTATGGCGGTCCGCTTTTGATCGGCGTGCTGTCGGTCGCAGGATTGCTGAGCGCGCTGTTGTACGAAGGCCCCGGCCGCTATTTTTCCTGGCTCGCACTTGGCGCGCCGGTTGTCCTCACTGTCTGGTTTTTCGCGCGCCGCAAGCGGATCTAGACCGGCCGCATCAGCTTCAGCGTCGCGGCCAGCCGCAGGCTGCGCTTGCCGGCCAACGCAATGGCTTCGAGTTCAGCCCCCGCTTCGTCGCAGGTACCGGTAAAACCGATGCCCACCTCATGGCCGCCGAATACGGGGTTTTCGCCCTTCGCCGGCGTGTGCTCCTGGTTGAGGATCTCGCCCTTCCAGCGGCCGTCGGCCGAAGCGTAGGAGCCGAGGTAATAAAAGAAAGCATCGCCGCCGAGGATGCGGCCGTCCAGCAGCAGCATCACACCCGACAGGCCTGCCTCGACACCGTCGAGCGCGCGGAGCTGCAGAGAATAGAGGCCGTTGGTAATACCGCCCGGCCCCACGTTGCCGACCGGCGGCAGAGCCTCGTCGTCGAGCCGCGTCAGGTTGGCCCAGAACAAGGCGCCCGGCCGCGGCGCGGCGCTGCCTTCAAAACGAATATTGTTGCCCTTCAGCTGGCCTCGCACGCTGATGGCGGCGACATCGGTGTCCATCAGCGGCTTGTAGTGGGGATCGTCATTGTGGCGCTGGGTGATGACCTCGCCGACGATCTCCCCACCGATTTCCTGATAGGTGCCAAGATGGGCAAAAGCGGAATTGCCGCCCAATAGCTTGCCATTGTGCATGCACATGATGCTGCGGCCGAACGCGTCGTTCACGCCGTACTCAACCTTGTAAAGCCCGTTCAGCAACGGAAAATGTCCTGATATCGAAAATGTCTGGCGGGGGCTTAGCACCGCCTCAGGCGAGGTGCCAGCCGCGATTTAACGCAGGTTCAGTGCCGCTTGAAATATTGTACGGCCCGTTCGTGCTTTTCGGCCGCCGCGCGCGATTTGAAGGTTCCAAGGTTACGGCGCTTGCCCGTTTTCGGATTGATTTTGCGGGAATAGAGCCGGTATTCGCCTGACTGCAGCTTTCGGATCATGGCCAGCACCGCTTATTGGCGAGCCCCCGTTCGCAACAATTGCGCTGCGGCCCTCTTGTTCCGGACTGGCTATTCGCGTTGTCTCGGGCCTGCCTTACAACGCCGGATCGCTCTGCCCGGCAGGGAATGTTTGGGGGGCCTCGTGCAGCATATCTTCTTCTATGTCCTCGCGCTCGGTGCCGGCGTCAGCGTCGTGACCCAGCAGGCGCTCAATAGCAGCCTGCGCACCGCGCTGGGCTCGCCGGCCTGGGCGGGACTGGTTAGCTATGCCGGCGGCCTCCTCACTATGATCGTCGCGGTGATCGCGCTCGGCGAGCGCGTGCCGTCCTGGAAAACCATGGCCGATGTGCCCTGGTATGCGTGGTCCGGCGGCGTGTTCGGCGGCGCCTTCATCCTGCTGGCGATCCTGTTGCTACCTTCGCTCGGCGCCGCAACGCTGTTTGCGCTTGTCATTGCCGGCCAGGTGCTGGCCGCGGTGACGCTTGATCATTTCGGCGCGTTCGGGTTGACGCCGCATCCCCTCAGTGCCGCGCGGCTCGCGGGCGCGGTGCTGTTGATCGCCGGTGTCGTGCTGATCCGGGAGTAAGCGTCAGCGACTCAGAAGCACAGATTGGTGACCACGTTTCCGCGTTTATCCTTGATCGCATAGGGACAGCGCAGCCGCTCCAGCGCCTTCTTCGCATCCTCGTCGCCGAGTGCGGCAGCACGCTGATAATAGGCCTTGGCGGCCTCCGCATCCTTTGGTCCGCCGCGCCCTTCCTGCGCGAACGCTCCCATTCGCTCCAGTGCGCCGGGATGATTTTGCGCCGCCGCCTTCTCGAACAGCGCACGGGCGGCAGCATCGTCTTTGTTCCCGCCATTGCCTTCCGCAAGCATCATGCCGAGCTGATACTGCGCCTCGGCGTTAGTCTCGGCGCCCTTCGACAGCAATTCGCGCGCACGCGCCGGATCGGATGACGCGCCGCCGCCGAGCGCTGCGAGATTGCTGATTCCCCGCGGATTGCCGGCCTGGGCGGCGCGCTCGAACAGTTTTCGTGCTTGCGCCTCATCCCGCGTGACGCCGGCACCTGTTCCATAGAGCACGCCGAGTTCGACCATCGCCGAGGTCGAGCCCTTGTCGGCCGCCTTGCGCCAAGCCGCCATCGCTTCCGCCGTCTGCCGGTTGGCAGCGTAGGCCCGCCCGAGCTGGTACATCGCGCGCCGCGACGCGTTTGCGGCGTTTCTGCAAAACTTGATGGCCGTGGCGATGTCAGAGGCTGCAATATCGGCCACGCCTTTCGCATCGGCCGGCTTGTCTGGATCGGCGGGATCGGCAGCCACGCGGTCGCACAGCACGAGGTCCGCCGATTGCGCGGCCAAGGGCGTCGGCGCGACGGCCCCGGCAATGGTCACGATCAGCAGGCTTCGGAACGTCCCCTTCATGATCCGCAGGTTGCTTCGACGGGCCGCCAAATTCAAGCCTCCAGCCCGCTCTCGCGCAACAGCGGCGCGACATCGGGCGAAGCGAGATAGCGCAGCAACCGATCCGCCTTGCCTGCTTTCTGCGTCGTCGCCATCCGTCCCGCCGAAAACACCGCAGGCGTCTGCAGTTCGCGCGGAATGGGCCCGACCACCTCGATGCCGCCGACCTGCTTCAATTCGCTGATCTGCTGGACCGCGAGGTCGGCCTCGCCGGTTACGAGCCGCTCGGCGGTGAAGCCTTGCGGGATGATGATCGCGCGGGCGTTGATGTCGGCGGCAATGCCGAGCCGCTCGATCAGCTTTGCGAACAGGATGCCGCTGGCGCCAAGCCGCGAATAGGCGACGCGCGCGCCGAGCAACGTCGCGCGCAACGCCGCCTCGGTCGCGATATTGGGATGGGCCGCCCCAGCCTTCACGGCGATGCCGACCCACGAGCGGGCCAGATCCACGCAGCTATCCGCGGCCACCCGACCCTCGCGGGCGACCTCGTCGAGCCCCTCGCGGGTCAGGATCACGACATCGGCGGCTTCGCCCGCGCGCAACCGGTCCAGCAGCGCCAATGTCGGCGCGAAATCGGCATCGATGCGCGCGCCGCCTGCCGCCTGATACTGGCCGGCCAGGCTGTGAACGGCACCCTTCAACGCCAGCGTCGAGAGCACGCGGATGGCATCGCTCATCGGCCGCTACACCCGCCGCATCAGCTTCAGCACCGCGGTCATACGAAGGCTGCGCTTGCCGGCGAGCGCCGTCGCTTCCAGCAGCGCGCCTTCCTCGTCGCAGGTGCCGGAAAAGCCGATGCCGACTTCATGGCCGCCGAAGATCGGGTTCTCGCCCATGGCGGGCGTATGCTCCTGATTGAGAATCTGGCCCTTCCAGCGCCCGTTCTCCGAGGTGTAGCTACCGACATAATAGAAGGACGCATCGCCGCCGAGGATGCGGCCCTCGTTGAGCAGCATCACGCCGGTGAGGCCGCCTTCGACGCCGTCGAGCAGACGCACGTGGATGGAATAAAGACCGTTGACGATACCTCTCTGACCGACACCGCCAGCGATCGGTATGGCGTCCTGCTCGATCGGCGTCATCACCGAATGGAACGCCACGCCCGGTAATTCCTTCAAGCCCCCTTCAAAGCGGTAGAGGTTTCCGTCCGCCCTGCCCTTCGCCAGCAGCGTGGCATCGTCGGTGCCGGCCATCGCGCGATAGTTCGGGTCCGGGTTGTGGCGCACCGTCTGAATCACGACGTCGACGCCGTCGTCCTGCTTTTCGTAGGTGCCGATATGGGCAAAGGCGGAATTGCCGCCCAGCATCCTGCCGTCGCGCGCATACATCACGCTGCGGCCGACCGAAGCGCCAAGCTGAAACCTGACCTTGTAAAATCCCTCAAACAATGCCGTGTCCCCGGCAAGCTCACGGTCCGTTGTCTAGCGCGGTTAATAACCCAGGGGAACGGCCTTGAACGGCCGGCTCCAATTCAACCCCATCAAGACGCCGTGTCATGAAAACGCAAAGATCCGCCAAGGCAGTTTCGCCTTGGCGGATCAGCTTTTGCCCCCCGGTGTTACCGGGACGTATCGTCAGTTCTTAGGCCGCGGCCGCCTTGGCGCCGGTCGGGACTTCCGCGATGGTCTTCAGGATCTGCGAAGCGATCTGGTAGGGGTCGCCCTGGGAGTTCGGGCGGCGGTCTTCCAGATAGCCCTTGTATCCGTTGTTGATGAAGGAGTGCGGAACGCGGATCGAGGCACCGCGGTCGGCCACGCCGTAGCTGAACTTGTTCCAGGGCGCGGTCTCGTGCTTGCCGGTCAGGCGCTTGTCATTGTCCGGCCCGTAGACGGCAATGTGGTCCATGAGATTCTTCTCAAAGGCACCCATCAGCTTCTCGAAGTATTCCTTGCCGCCGACTTCGCGCATGTACTTGGTCGAGAAGTTGGCGTGCATGCCCGAGCCGTTCCAGTCGGTATCGCCGAGCGGCTTGCAGTGGAATTCGATATCAATGCCGTAGCTCTCGGTGAGGCGCAGCATCAGGTAGCGGGCCATCCACATCTGGTCGGCAGCGGTCTTGGAGCCCTTGCCGAAGATCTGGAATTCCCACTGGCCCTTCGCCACCTCGGCGTTGATGCCTTCGTGGTTGATGCCCGCGGCGAGGCAGAGGTTGAGGTGCTCTTCCACGATCTTGCGGGCAACGCTGCCGACGTTCGAATAGCCGACGCCGGTGTAGTACGGGCCCTGCGGTGCCGGATAACCGTCCGAGGGGAAGCCGAGCGGACGGCCGTCCTTGTAGAAGAAATATTCCTGCTCGAAGCCGAACCAGGCGCCTTCATCGTCGAGGATGGTTGCGCGCTTGTTCGACGGGTGCGGGGTCTTGCCATCGGGCATCATGACTTCGCACATCACCAGCGCGCCGTTTTCACGCGCGGCATCCGGATAGACCGCGACCGGCTTCAGCACGCAATCGGAGCTGTGGCCTTCGGCCTGCATGGTGGACGAACCGTCAAACCCCCAGAGCGGAAGCTGTTCCAGCGTCGGGAACTTGTCGAATTCCTTGATCTGCGTTTTGCCGCGCAAACTCGGCGTCGGCGTATAGCCGTCGAGCCAAATATACTCGAGCTTGTACTTGGTCATTGAGCCTCTCTTGAGTTGCTTCTGTGAAATGCGGAAGACCGACGCTTGAAATCTGAGGTGTGACGCCCAGCCCCCGGAGGTCTTTCCGCATACGTGTACCCGGCCACGTAGGCCACGTCCCACTAAGCATGGAACGTGCCAATCGCTGCAGTGCGGCATCGGTCATCCACAGGGCTTGCCGCCAGTGGCCTAAAATAAAAGCTGCGACATAGAAGCGCGGCAGGCCTGCAAATCCGGCGGTTCGGCGGCTCTCCTGCACAGTGAATCCAGCCCATTTCTCCGGCATTTCCGCGTGTCCGCCGCTAAACGCTTAAAGCTGTGGCACCCTTTCGAAGTCCTTGTGCGGGCAGCCGGCCTCCCCGAGCAACCATCCCGTCGGCCCACGCGTTGGTCACGCGATCGCTGCCTCGCAGGAAGCAGCGCTGAAACTGCCTACGAAATAGACAAAAACTGCCGCTCTCTTGGTCACTTGCACCCGCCCGGGGCACCGACAATATCGACTTACGTAACCAGTCAAGAACGAGTCGGGCGCAGCATGGAGGCTCGCGCTTCGACATAAGGAGACTTGCGATGATGACTACGGGTTTGAATCAGGGGACTGCCAAGATCTACCAATTCCCCACCGGGGGCCGGGCGGCTCTCGGCGGACGTCGCTATGGCGAGACCAAAGCCGTGACCGAGTTTGCCGCTGCCCAGCCGGTCAACCTCGCTGACTGCTGCGATAGCTGGTACCACGCCGCGGCAATCCAGGACGCCAAGAACGAGCGGGATCACTGATGCCTGGGAGGTGTTTGGCAGGGACGCGCCCGGCAAACGAGGCGCGGACGGAGAACTAGAAAAGGGTCGGAACGAAAGCGTTTCGGCCCTTTTTCATGTCTGCTCGCACGTCGTGGTCCGCCGTCTGGCGTGCTTGAGCGTGGTAACCCCGGCCTTGGTGATCCGTAAGGTCACGCCCTTCCCCTGATAACGCGAGCCCGAAAGGGTCCAACGCCTCGGCAGCGTCACCGCCTTGCCGTCCAGTTGCAGATGGGCGCGTTTGTCGTACTGGAAAAATCCGACCATGAATTGCGATCCGTCGGTGCAACGATAGTTCCGGAAGCTGGACTGCGCCGACGCCGGCGATGCCGTAACTGCAACCGCGGCGAGGCCCAGCGCCGCGCCAAAAATCGTGATGTTCCGCCGATTCATGTTTCGCCCCCGTGAGAGTTCAGTATAGACGAGACGGGCCGGAACGACACCCGATCCGTTCCATATTCTCCGTTCGAACCCCTGCTGCATTGATGTCAGATTCCCCTGCCCGCCATCTCAACCTCTCCGGCGCCAGCAATTTCCGCGACCTCGGCGGCTATCCCACCAGCGACGGCCGGACCGTGCGCTGGCGGCAGATTTTTCGCTCCAACCATCTCGGTCATCTCACCGGTGACGATGTCTCCGTGCTGCGGGAGCTCGGCGTCCGCAGCGCGTTCGACTTTCGCGGCACCGAGGAGCGCACCGCCGCCCTGTGCGGCATGCCGGAAATCACCGTCCACTCGCTGCCGGTCGAACCCACGGTGGTCGCGGCGCTGCGCGCGATCGTGGCTGCCGGCACACCGCTGTCGACGGACCACGCCGTCGAGGTGATGCGCGACTCCTACCGCAGCTACGTACAGAAGAACACGCGGCACTACCGGGCGCTGTTTGCGCATTTGCTGGAAGACCGCGCGCCGCTGGTGATCCATTGTACCGCCGGCAAGGATCGCACCGGCTTTGCCTGCGCGCTGATCCTGCATGCGCTCGGCGTTTCCGAGGACATCATTTCGGAAGACTATCTCCTGACCAACCGCTTCTACCGGCGAGATCCCAATCACAGCACCGACCTGCCTGACGACATCAGGCAGGTGCTTGGTTCGGTGCAGGCCTCGTTCCTCGCCGCCGCGTTCGAGGCCATCGACGCCGACTACGGCGATCTCGAGACCTATCTCCGCGAGGGCCTCGGTCTCGGCGAAGCCGAGCGCGCCCATCTCGAAGCGCGCTATCTGCAAGGCTGACAACGCAGAAAGAGAGCCCCGACGCTGCGCGCGCCGGGGCTCCTCTCTCGGATCGCCAAGGCTGGGTACTTCCGCCAACCCGACAATCCTAAACTCGGGAATACCGCTCCGCTTCTCCGGCAAGCCCTACAGGCAGAATACAGTGCCTTGGTGAACAGCTGAATACCTCGGACGGGCTACCCTCACACTCAGGGGGCGCAGTATGCGACGAAGTCCGCGGCATTCGCAACGACGCGCTGCCGCGTCGCTTTAGAAGCAGAGCTGACACGGACCGAAATGATGGGTACGCACCTAATCCGCCTTCACCCGCCGCATCGACACGACCTGCGCGGTCGGCTTGCCGCCTGTCGTCCGGACGTTGATCTGTACCTTGTAGTCGTTGCTGGTTTCGCTCTTGGGCACATAGAGCATCGCGGTAAAGCTCAGGCGGCCGCGCGCATCGAGCGTCACCGGCTGATCCGTCCGCACGCGGAAGGAATTACCCTGGCGATTTCGCGGCGGCAGCCTGGCCGTCATCACAGGCTCGACCAGCGCACGCAGATCGAGCTTCGTCGCCGTCGCACCATCAATCCGGTAGTAGGCAAAGGAATCGCTTTCCCAGCGGCTGTTCGCAACCTCGATGACGGATCGGCTGTCCGGCGACCAGGCGGCAATCAATTCGTAGCGGTTCGCGCGCATCTCGCCGGTCGCCCAATACTCACCGCCGAGCTTGGCAAGCACCGCGCCATCGCTGATGCGGATCAGGACGTTTTCGATATCGTCGGGAATATCGCTGCCTGACGGCAGGCCCTGCGCGCTGCGCCAGGCGAACGCGTAATCCTTCGCGGGCGAAATGGTGTCAGCGACGACACGCATCGCGGCCTTGCCCTCGCCGCAGACAAGCCCGCCATGATGATCGGCGACGCAGGCCTGGGCATGCACGGCCGTCGCCTGCTGCACATGCAACGCGAGGAGAACGAGTGGAAAGACCAGAGCGCGACGCATACCGCGACCTTACTCCCCGCGCACGGGCCGTAAAGCGGGCCGTGGCAGTTGCAGAAGGCCGCGCCTATCGGCTCAGGCCGCCGCTTCCATTTCCATTTCGGCATCGAGATCGGCGATGACGTCCTCGAACGCCGAGATCGCCTGCTGGATCGCGGCGATCTGCATCAATTCCCAGCTCGAGACCGGACCGCTGCGATTTTGCAGCGCTACGACCAGGTCGCGCCGTTGCTCCTTAAGCTGAACAAGCGGTAAACCGTGATCTACCAAACCCATGACAAATTCCCCTGCCTTTTGTTGGTGTCCGGTTCTAGCGAACGGAGTCTGCAAACGGCTTACAGAACTCCGGCAAATTTTATCGATTTGCCTCGTACCGTAGTCTTACGTGACGCCGTCCATTTCGACCGCCCGCTCGATCGCGTCGGAAAGGGCATGCGTGATGCAATTGGTCGCCCATTCGCCGGTATGAAGGTGGGAGTTTTCTCCATCGTCCAGATCGAGGATCGGAATGCCGTCGTCGACCCAGCGCTTCATCAGCGCGAAGCGGCGGAAGACGTTGACCCCGGCCTTCTCTCCAATGGCCGTTATCCGCTTCACCATCGCGTTGGACTGCTCAAGGTGGGCTTGGTCAACCATCACTTGCGTATATTGCAGGTCCATCAGCACCACATCCATCTGCAAGCCGGCCAGCCAATCAAGACCGACCGTGATCGCCTCTCCCACTTCATCCGGATTATAGCTGGCGCTCCGATATACGGCGTTGGTGCCGACCTGCCAGATGACCAGCGCCGGTGTTTCATCGATCACATCGGTCTCGAGGCGCGATAATTCCTCCGGAGACTCCTGTCCCTTGATCCCGCGATTGAGCACGTCGATCATCCGGCCGTAGAAATTGAATTTGTTCCGCAGGAGCAACTCCAACCGGGGCGGATAAGGCAAGACCGGCAGGACGCCCGCCGTCGAGGACGATCCAATTGCGACGATCTTGACCTTTCGCCTGTACCTGAGAGCTTCCTTGAAATACCGCAGCGGGTATTTGAAGCTGACGAGATCAGGATGTGTCTCGCAGGGCCTGGTCGCGTCGGGCATGTTACATCCTCCGCGGGAGCGATTGGTCGCGCGCTCGTATTTGGATACTGAAATTAGCCGCATTGCAAATGAAAAGCTCTCGGCGCTAGGCTGCGATCCCCCTGTTTCCTCGGCGTACGGAGGCCATCATGGACGGAAAGGTCATTGTGGTGACGGGGGCTCTCGGCGCACTTGGCAGCGTCGTCGTCGACGAGGCGCTGGCGCGCGGCGCCAGGATTGCGAGCGTCGATCACGCCCCGACGCAAGCGCCGGCAACAGCCGATCTGTTCGAACTTGGCGGCGTCGATCTCACCGACGCGGCGCAAGCCAGGAAAGCCATCGACACCGCCGCATCGCATTTCGGCAAGCTCGATGCGCTGATCAACATCGCCGGCGGCTTCGCCTTCGAAACGGTGGCGGATGGCGATCCCAGGACATGGCAGCGGATGTACGCGCTCAACGTCATGACCGCGCTGAACGCATCGCGCGCGGCGATCCCGCATCTCGTCGCATCGGGTGCCGGGCGCATCGTCAATGTCGGCGCAATGGGCGCGCTGCAGGCAGGTGCCGGCATGGGCGCCTACGCTGCCTCCAAGGCCGGCGTGCATCGCCTCACCGAGGCGCTTGCCGCCGAACTGAAGGGCAAGATCACCGTCAACGCCGTGCTGCCGTCGATTATCGACACCGCAGCCAACCGCGCCAGCATGCCCAAAGCCGATTTCGCCAAATGGGTGGCGCCGAAGGAATTGGCCGAGGTGATCCTGTTCCTCGCCAGCGACGCGGCGAGCGCCATCACCGGCGCGCTGCTACCGGTGAACGGGAGGGTTTAGATCGCATCTCCAGCCATTCAGTCGCACGGCTTTGCGCTGCGCTTCGGGGGTGTTATATTGTTGAAATGACAACAGCCGAAGACATTGAAAAGGCCGTCGAGCAACTGCCGCCTCGAGAATTAGCGAGGTTTCGTGCCTGGTTTGAATCGTTTGACGCCGATCGATTCGACGCAGCCATCGAACGTGATGCGCACGCCGGCAAGCTCGACGCATTTGCAGAGGAGGCCGTTGCGGCATATCGCGCCGGCAAATCCCGGGACTTGTGAAACACTCAGCATCGCCAAGGTTTTGGGACGCTTACCGAACATTGCCTTCGCCGATCCAGAAGTTGGCTGATGCCAACTTTGCGTTGCTCAAGCGCGATCCGCGCCATCCTTCGCTCCAATTCAAAAGAGTCGGTCGGTATTGGTCTGCCCGTGTCGGACTGCGGTATCGTGCCTTTGGCTGTTGAAGTCGACGACGTCTATGTTTGGTTCTGGATAGGCTCTCACGCTGACTACGATCGGCTAATCGGCTAGTCTTCGACGTCCACCAGCTTCCGCAGCACCGCCTTGAAGCGGATGCTGCGCTTGCCCGCGAGTGCGGTGGCTTCGCCTTCGGCGCCATCAGCGTCGTAGGTGCCGGAAAAACCGATGCCGACTTCATGGCCGCCGAATATCGGCCGCTCGCTTATGGCCGGCGTATGCTCGCGGTTGACGAGTTCGCCTTTCCATTTGCCGTTCGCCGCCGAATACGCGCCGATATAATCGAAGAACGCGTCGCCGCCGCGGATGCGGCCGTCGCGCAGCATCATGACGCCGGTATTGCCGGCATCGATGCCGTCGAGCATGCGAATGTGGATCGAATACAGTCCGTTGCCGATCGCGTCAGGCCCGACCTCACCAGGCGGCGGCGCGTCGGTAACATCGATCGGGGTCAGAACGGTCGTGAAATGGACGCCGGGCAAGGCCGCGCTGCCGCCCTCGAAGTGAATTTCCCCGCCGCGGGGCTTGCCCGTGAAGTTCATCACGGCATGTTCGACCTCGAACAATCGGCACGTATCTGGGATCGTGATAATGGCGGGACATCGTCACCTCGCAAGAGACGATGCCGTCAGCCTCGGCGAAGCTGCCGACGAAGGAAGAGCCGGAATCGCCGCCATAGAGCCTGCCGCCCGCTGTCGCGAACATCACGCCCGAGCCTTCCCCGCGCTCCGTCGTGAAACGGAATTTGTACAGTCCTTTCAGCACGCCCCTGCTCGCTTCTAGTCCGGCAAATACCATTCGACCCGCGAACACTGGATTCGCAGGTTCCGTCCATTTGCCGTATGGCCTTGTCCCCCGGCGCCCAGAATAGCCGCCGCAGTGCGGCCCGATCAAACGCTTTGCCGGAATTCGGCTAAAGTCCGGACATTGAGTCGCGGCCACGGCGCCGCCGGAGCAGATTTTGGAAACCGCGCTATATCTCCCCGTCAAACGCTTCCTCGAAAAGCTCGGCTTCACGGTCAAGGGCGAGGTCGGCGGCTGCGACCTGGTCGCGCTGAGCGGCGACGACCCGCCGATCGTGGTGATCGGTGAACTGAAGCTTTCCTTCAATCTGGAACTGATCCTGCAGGCGGTGGACCGCGCCGGCGCCGCCGACGAGGTCTGGCTCGCGGCCAAATTATCCGCGCGCGGCAAGGGCCGCGAAAGCGACGCGCGCTACCGCAATCTCTGCCGCCGGCTTGGTTTCGGCATGCTCGCCGTCACCAATACCGGCGATGTCGAGGTGATCGTGAAGCCGCCGACATCAGCCCCCCGCCGCGCCCCCAAAAAACGCTCGCGCCTGATCGCGGAGCATCAGAAGCGCAAGGGCGATCCCGTCCTGGGCGGATCGACGCGCGCGCCGATCATGACGGCCTATCGCCAGCAGGCGCTGGCTTGCGCCTCGGCGCTGTCGGGCGGGCCGCGACGCGTCCGGGACCTGCGCTCCGAGATTCCCGATGCCGGAAAAATCCTGCTGCATAACGTCTATGGCTGGTTCGATCGCGCCGAGCGCGGTATCTATGTCCTCACCGATGCGGGCCATGCCGCGTTGAAGCGCTGGCCGCAACAGCCGCTGGATCTGCCCGCGGCCGGCAATTCCGCGCCCTGACGCGCGGACCGATCAAAATATCGAAACCGCACGGCCAACCAGATTTGAGGGATTGTTGACGCATGGCTGTATTGCCATGCGAAATTCATATTGCAATGCAACATTAGGGCACCTAGGTATCTCGGCAAGTCAATGCGAGGCCCCTATGAGCGAAGACTGGAACACGAAATACGGCACACGACGCGTCCGGCGGGATCCGCCGACGCTGGAGGAGGCAATCTTCGCCGCGGTGGGAATCACCGACGATCAGCAGCAGCAGGCGGAAATCGCCGCCGCACTGATGGGGCTGCCCTATGAGGAAGTGCTGGCGGAAGTGAAGAAGACCGGCCGCGCGATGGCGCGATCGGCGACCCGCGTCATCGCGGGCGAAGCGGGCGCGCAGCGCTCCGTCGTGGTCGAGCGCCGTGTCGTCAGGCGCTTCGGCAACGACAAGCGCACCGGCACCTGACAAGATCAAAACATTCACTGAATTGTGTCCAGCGAATCGCCCCTTGGGCAATTCGCTGGATTTGGACGTGCGTCCCTGGCTTACGAGGCGCCCCACTCCGACGGCGCGGTACTAGCCATCCGAAGCAGCATTCGCCAATAGGCGCGGTTGAAGGCCACGGCCGCGCGCGTTGCATTCACCGCGTTCTCGACCCAAGACGTGGCGAACTCGGCCTGATCATATTTCGTCAGATCGATCGTGCCGGTCGATTCGCCGTGGCGGAAGACGAGTTGCGCGCCGAACTTGCTGGCAAGTGCCCGCATCGCCTCGTTCTGCGCGCCGGTGGTGATCCGCAGGCTCTTGTAGCCCTTGGCCCGCGCCACCGCGATCAGCTTGCGAAACAGGATGCTGCCGACGCCGCGACGGCGCACCGACGCTTCAACGCTGAAGGCGATCTCGGGAAGCGAATCCGGCGACTGATCCGGCGGATGCAGCTCTGCCGCGCCCCGAACCACGCCATCTTCGAAGAAAGCAATGATGACCGTGCCGTCATTGGCGCATTTCTCGGCGTAGCGCTCGATGAAGCTGTCGTCCATGAAGCCATGGAAACGGTCGCGGCGGCTGATGCGATCAAGCCGCAGCAGGTGATCGCGCAACAGCGGCAATTCTTCCTGCTGGCTGAGCGTGCGCACACTGCTGTTGGCGAGCGCGGCCGCAATAACGGTGAGGTACATAGTCCAAAACTCCTCTCAGAAAGGCCCTTCGAGGAGGCGTCGAATCCCTAGACCACCAATATTGTGCATCGCAACATCAAATACAAGACCGGGTTGCTCCGTATACTGCCTTAAATAACAGCAATGTTTGCAGCGCTTTAGCGGCGGCGCCATTAACCAATTGTTAAGATTCGCCGCCCGGCGCAGACTGGCATGGCGCCTGCTTATTTCCGAACAAACCAAGGCTTGAGGCAACACACCCGGATTGCTCGCGGAGGCCCGTTTTGGCTGTGGTGCTCGACACGCGTTCATGCCTCCCGGACCGCCGGCTTGCGGTGTGGCAGGACATCGTCTGCGACACTTTCGTTGGCCTCGACTGCAAATCGGATTTGCGCGGCGCGTTCTGGGGCTCGGTATCGCAATCCAGAATCGGGCCTGCGGCGTTCACGCGCGTCGATTCCACCGCGCAGCGGGTATTCCGCACGCCGTCGCGAATTGCGCGCGCCAGCGAAGATTTCGTGCTGATGGCGCTCGGCAACAGCGGCGTGAACGGCGTCTTCCAGGACGGCCGCGAGGCGGACGTCTCCGCGGGACAATTCGTCATCTACGACACCACCCGCCCCTACGAGCTGCGCTTCAACGACTGCTTTTCGCAGACCATCCTGCAGATGCCGCGCAAGCTGCTGCAGCAGCGCATCGGCTCGTTCGATGGTTTGACCGCAACGACGTTCGCCGGCGATCGTCCGCTCGAACGGCTGACCTACGATTTCGCGCTGAATGTCAGCAAGACGATCGAACAGGTCGATCCCGCCGCCGCAAGCCGCCTGCTCGACCAGGCACTGGACCTGCTGGCGATGACGCTGGCAGACAGGCTGCATGCGCGATTGCCGGATCAGTCGGCCCACCGCTCGGCGCTGCTCTATCGGCTCAAGAACCATATCCTGACGCATCTTGCCGATCCCGAATTGTCGCTGCCGCGCACCGCAGCCGCGGTCGGAATCTCGCCGCGTTACACCAGCGACCTGATGGCGGACGAGCAGACCTCGTTCCGCCTCTATGTGCAGACGCAACGGCTGGAACGCTGCAGGCGCGACCTTGCCGACCCCGCCTGTCAGGCACGGCACATCGGCGAGATCGCCTTCGCGTGGGGTTTCAACGATCTCGCCCATTTCAGCCGCATCTTCAAACAGCGGTTTGGCGTCTCGCCGCGCGAATGGCGCGAGCAGACGGGCAAGTAACGCCTCCCCGCTCCGCTCTCTTCTTCCCATCGCACGCCGAGTGTCAGCGGCACTGACGCGTCCGCCTGCCGGTTACGACAAGTTTTCGTTCCGCCGCGGACAAGCGACGGCCGTGGCCGTGGCGGTAGGCTCGCTCCCAGCAAGTGTCGGTCAAAAATGCGAAGAGGATGGGTGCGATGGGTCTGGTTCATCAGAAATACAAGGTGGCGGTGGTTCAGGCGGCGCCGGTCTTTCTCGATCTCGACGCCACCGTCGACAAGACCATCGCCCTGGTCGAGGAAGCTTCCGCGAACGGCGCCAAGCTGATTGCGTTTCCGGAAACCTTCATCCCCGGATATCCGTGGCAGATCTGGCTCGGCGCACCGGCCTGGGCGATCGGCCGCGGCTTTGTGCAGCGCTATTTCGACAACTCGCTCGCCTTCGACAGCCCGCAGGCGGAAAAGATCCGCAACGCCGTCAAACGCGCGAAGCTGACCGCGGTGCTCGGATTGTCCGAACGCGACGGCGGCAGCCTCTATATCGCACAATGGCTGATCGGTCCCGACGGCGAAACCATCGCCAAACGCCGGAAGCTGCGTCCGACCCATGCCGAACGCACCGTGTTCGGCGAAGGCGACGGCAGCGATCTTGCCGTGCATGATCGCGCCGACGTCGGCAGGCTCGGCGCGCTGTGCTGCTGGGAACATCTGCAGCCGCTGTCGAAATACGCAATGTATGCCCAGAACGAACAGGTGCATGTCGGGGCATGGCCGAGCTTTTCGCTGTACGATCCGTTCGCGCATGCGCTCGGCCATGAGGTCAACAACGCCGCCAGCAAGGTCTATGCGGTCGAAGGCTCCTGCTTCTTCTTAGGCCCCTGCGCGGTGGTCTCGCAGGCGATGATCGAAGAGCTCTGCGACTCTCCTGAAAAGCACGCCTTCCTGCATGCCGGCGGCGGCCACGCCGTGATCTACGGGCCGGACGGCAGTTCGCTTGCCGAGAAACTTCCGCCCGATCAGGAAGGCATTCTGTACGCCGACATCGACCTCGGCATGATCGGGGTGGCGAAGAACGCCGCCGATCCGGCCGGACATTATTCGCGGCCCGACGTCACGCGGCTGCTGCTCAACACCACGCGCGCCAACCGCGTCGAGCATTTCTCGCTGCCCGTCGATGCCGAAGTCTTGAGCGAAATCAGGCTGCAGGCCTGAACGCGTCCATTCTGACAAGGAGCAGGCCGATGGAATCCGCAATCCCGGCACATTTGCAAACCGCGCGAACGCGTCACCGCCGCGTCGGCGACGATTATGCGCCGCCCTACCCGTCGTTCGTGGCGCGGCACAAACCGAGCGTCACGCGGGTGGTGATGGCCTATTTCGGCCTCCAGACCCGCGGAACGCCATCGATCGCTGCCGAGCAGGCGCTGGCCCGGCTTGCCTCGGATTTCGCGGCCAAGGACGGCCCAACGCATTGGGACCGCGCGCGCTACGTTGACGAGGCAGGTTTCACCAACGTGGTCACGGTGGCCTATTGGGACGATCGGCAAGCATTCGATCGCTGGTTTCCGCCCGTGCGCGAGCACTGGACCGGCGGCGAGCGAACCAATGACGGGTTCGGCACTTTCATCGAGGCGCTTTACCCCTCCGTGGAAGGCTATGAGACCTTGTTCTCTTCGCTTGGAAGGCCGGAAGGCGTCGCCGTTCTCGCCGACGGCATGAGCGGCGAGGTGTTGGAGCACGCCTATTGGGGCGGCATGCGCGACCGCATCCCACTATCCCAAACCAGCGAGATGGCGCCTTCAGGCTCTGCCCGCGCGAACCGCGACGGCGCGCGCATCCGGATCATCCCGCATGATAATCTCTGCCTGATCCGGTCGGGCCAGGATTGGGGCGACACCGAAGCCGCCGAGCGCAAGATGTATCTCGGCGATGTCGAGCCGGTGCTGCGCGAGGGCATGGATTTCCTGCGCGACCATGGCCGCTCGATCGGCTGCTACGCCAACCGTTACATGACGGTGGTTGGCCCCGACGGCGCAGTGACCGAAAAATCCTACGGCATGAGCTGGTGGAAAAGCCTGTCGGCGCTCGAACGTTGGGCGGAATCGCACCCGACCCATGTGAAGATTTTCGGCGCCGCCATGAAATACCTGTCGACGCTCGGGCCGGCCGCGAAACTGCGGCTCTACCACGAGGTCACCATCGCCCGCGCCGACGAGCAGCTTTTCGAATATGTGGATTGTCACCCGCAAACCGGGATGCTGAACGCGGTGGAAGCGGCCTGAGAACCCGAGTGAGAATGCAGCCGTCATGGCCGGGCTTGTCCCGGCCATCCACGTTTCTCTTACTTCATTGAAGCAAAGACGTGGATGCCCTGCATGACGAACTCCCGTGAAGCACTATTTCATTGACTGCATTTGCGCCAGGCGCTGACGCTACAGCACCATCTGGGTCTGGGTCACGATCGCGACCAGCTTGCCGTCCTCGGTTTCCAGCCGCGTCTGCCAGACCTGGGTGCGGCGTCCCCGATGCACCGGCGTGGCGGTGGCGATTACGGTCGATCCTTCCTTGGCGCCGCCGATGAAATTGGTCTTGCTCTCGATCGTGGTCGTGCCCTTGGCGTCCGCCGGCAGGTTGATGACGGTCGCCGCGGCGCCGACCGAATCCGCCAACGCCATCACAGCGCCGCCGTGAATCGTGTTCCGCAGCGTGCAGAGATCTGGCCGCACCAGCATCTTTGCTACCACCCGATCCTGTCCTGCTTCCGTGAAGGTCACGCCCTTCAGTTCCGCGAACGGCATTCTCATCGACTGGATTTTCTCGAGCGGCGTCATTCGTCCTCCGGCCTTTCTTCGACGTGATTTCCCGGGCAGAATGGCGGCTGCCGGTAAATGAGGCAATGACCTCCGAGGTAATGGCTGCCGTGACATGCGGGCCGAAATTCGGCATTCTCCGGCATGGCCAGTTCCCACCCCGCCGGATCGTTTGCCTCACCGAAGAGACCGTTGAGACGCTGTACCTGCTCGGCGAGCAGGACCGCATCGTCGGCGTCTCCGGCTATGCGGTGCGGCCGCCGCAGGTCCGCCGCGAGAAGCCGCGGGTCGCCGCCTTCATCTCCGCCGACATTCCGAAGATTTTGGCGCTCGAGCCGGATCTCGTGCTGGCCTTCTCCGACCTTCAGGCGGACATCGTCGCCGATCTGGTGCGCGCCGGGATCGCCATCCACGTCTTCAACCAGCGCGACATCGCCGGCATTTTCGCGATGGTCCGCACGCTCGGTGCTATGGTCGGGGCGGCGGGGCACGCAGATCAACTCGCGAGAAACTTCGAAGAGCGCCTCGCACGCATCGCGGCGACGCCCCGGCCCGCGCCGAAGCCAAAGGTCTATTTCGAGGAATGGGACGATCCACTGATCTCCGGCATCGGGTGGGTGTCCGAACTGATTGAGATCGCCGGCGGCGAGGACGCGCTGCCGAACTTGCGGTTTCAGCAGGCGGCCAAGGACCGGATCATTTCGCCTGATGCGGTGCGCGACGCGGCGCCCGATGTGATCCTCGCCTCCTGGTGCGGCAAGAAGGTGGTGCCGGATCGTATCCGGCAGCGTCCCGGCTGGAGCGATATCCCGGCCGTGCGCAACAACCGCATCGTCGAGATCAAATCGACGATCATCCTGCAGCCGGGACCGGCGGCGCTGACGGATGGGCTGGACGCGATCGTGAAGGCGTTGTGGCCTTCGCCGGTGTCGTAGATGGGGTAACGGGCCCCGGTCCACCCTCCAGGCAAGCCGCGCTTGCTACGGCGGTGTTGGGTGGCGCGCTTCGCGCGACCTGCCTGGAAGGCGGGCGGTCGTCCCTCACATTGATGGTGT
>NZ_JBWBWM010000047.1:0-55074 GCF_056174665.1 Bradyrhizobium sp. WYCCWR15520 | reverse complement strand
CTCTTCCAACCCCATCAGGTGGCGGCCCTGCGCCGACCCCGTACAGAAGCAAGACCCCGGCGGGCGGACAACGCAAAGGGATTGACTAATCGAGGCCCGTTACAGAAGGGTGGGCAAAGGCGCACTTCGCGCCGTGCCCACCATCAAGAGCGGCGCAAGTAGCGGTGGGCACGCTGCGCTTTGCCCACCCTACGGCGTCGCCATGATGAACTAGGCTTTCGCCGCAACCCAATCCGCCACGAGCAATCCGGCGGTCGACGCGACCGCCGTCACCAACGAACCCCACGCGATATCCACGATCGCCACCGGCCAGCTCCAGTGCTTGAGCAGCGCCAGCGATGTCAGGTCGAAGGTCGCGTAGCAGAAGAAGCCGAACAGCGCGCCATAGAGCAGCGTCGATTGCGAGCTTGCCCCTGCCCCGCCGCTGACGAAGATCACAGTGCCGGCGACGTAGAGAAGATAGAACAGGATCGCCGGCACGAGTTTGACCTCGCCCAGCATGTTGCCGACCTCTGAGGTGAAAAACCCCTTGGCGACCACGCCAAGGAACAGGAAATCGGCCGGGACGATGACCGACAACGTCACCAGATAGATCACGGCATATCGGTTCACGGGAAGCCTCCAGCCCGCCAACGAGGGGCAATCATTCGCAGTAGAGGCAAACTACGAACGCGGAGACTTCAGGTTTCAGCGGCGGCGTGATGCGCCGCCGCAATGGCTCAGGCGGCGCGGACGCGATCGAGGAATTTCTCGACCTCGGCCTTCAGGTGCAGGCTCTCACTCGAAAGATTCTGCGCGGAGGCAAACATCCGGCTCGACGTCTCGCCGGTCTCCTCGGCGCCCTGCGCGGCGTTGCGGATATTGGCGGCGACGTCGGCCGTGCCGCTCGCCGCTGCGCGCACGCTCTGGGCGATGTTCTGGGTCGCGCCGCGCTGCTGCTCGACCGCCGCCGAGATCGAGGTGGCGATATCGCTGATGCGCTCGATGGTCTGGCCGATCGCCTTGATCGCGCTGACCGACTCTTCGGTCGCAAGCTGCATGCTGCCGATCTGGCTGGAAATCTCCTCGGTCGCCTTCGCGGTCTGGCCGGCGAGGCTCTTGACCTCCTGCGCCACCACCGCGAAGCCGCGGCCGGCGTCGCCTGCCCGCGCCGCTTCGATGGTGGCGTTGAGCGCAAGGAGATTGGTCTGCTCGGCGATCGAGGTGATCAGCTTCACCACGTCGCCGATCCGCGCGCCGGCTTCGGACAGTTCGTTGATGCGCTGGTCGGTGGCGACCGCCTGCTTGACGGCGTCGGCCGCGATCCCGTTCGACTCCTGCACGCGGCGGGTGATTTCCGCGATCGAGCTGGAGAGTTCGTCGGAGGCAGCCGCCGCGGTGCGGACGTGCTCGGATGCGGTCTCGGAAGCGCCGGCCGACTTGCCGGAAAGGCCGGCAGTTGTCCGTGCGGTCTCGGTGAGTTGCCGCGCGACGCGCTCGAATTCACCGGAGGAGGTCATTACCTTGTCGATGATGCCGCCGACGCTGGCCTGGAACTCGTCAACGAAGCCGCGCAGCTCGGCCTTGCGCTGATCGGCGGAAGCAACGGCTGCCGCTGTCTGCTCGTCGCGCATGCGGCGGCGTTCGGCCGAATTGCTCTTGAAAACGGCGATGGTCCGCGCAATCTCGCCGATCTCGTCCATCCGGTCGTCAAAGTCGATCTCGACATCGGCGTTGCCGTTGGCGATCGCCGTGATCGAGGCCGTGACCGAGGTCAGCGGCTTGGTCACCCGGCGCACCAGCACCATGGTCAGCAGCATCACCAGCAGCGCGGCAATGCCGGCGGCGATCGCCATGTTCTGAATGGCATGCGACAGCATGGTCTCGTAGTGCGCCATCGGAATACCCACATAGAGAAGCCCGATCACCTTTCCGGCCGCATTCACGATCGGGTAGTAGGCCGTCATGAAGGTCTTGCCGAACAGCGTTGCCGGTCCCTTATAGGCATCGCCGCGGCGGACCACCGCCTGGCCGGGGTGGTCGGGGGCAAGCTGGGTGCCGACGGCGCGGTCGCCGTTCTCCTTCTTCACATTGGTGGTGCGGCGCACGAATTGATTGCTCGCCTCGTCATAGACGAACAGCGTCGCGTTGCCGCCGGTATAGCCCACCGCGCGGTCGACGATCGCGTGGTCCTTGAATTCGGGCATCTTGGGAATTTCGGCGCGGACGACGGCCCCATCCCTGATGGTGATCTTGGCATCGCCGTAGGTCTCGGCGAACGCCAGACCCAGTGTGCGCAGGTTGACCTCGATGTCGCGCAGCGCGCGATCGCCGAACTCGGAGGTGAGTGACCAATGGGCTGCGCCCACAACCAATCCGGTATTGACCGCGATCAGAAGGATGGCGGAAATGACAGCCTTGGTACCGAGGCGCAGCTTGAGCGCCGGCAGAAACTTTCCAATGGATCGCGTGGTCATAACGAGAAATCCCCCAAAACCGAGCCCAATCTGCCGCGTTTTGCTTACGATCGCCTTAATGGGCACAACTCAGGGAAAATACTGATAAGGCTCATGAAATTTACACGTGCATGGCGACCAAGCGCTCTACCTCAAACTGAGCGACGGTTGACCAGTAGCACCGCCGCAGCGCAGGCCACCATTCCGGCGATCGAGATCGAGTCCAGCCGTTCACCGAACAGCACATACGCCATCAGGGCCGTGACGGCGGGGACCAGGTAGAACAGGCTCGCCACCGAGGTCGCGGCCGAGCGGCGGATCAGCCAGTACAAGAGCCCGATCGATCCGATCGACAGCACGACTGCAAGCCAGGCCAGCGCCAGGATGAACTCCGTGGTCCAGTGCACCACATTGGTCTCGAACAGCCAGGCGCCCAGGCCGAAGAAGATCGTCACCGCGACGTATTGCACGAGATTGCCGGACCGCCAGTCGATCGCGCTGCAGTAACGACGCTGGTACAGCGTGCCAAGCGTGATGCTGACCAGCGAGACGGCCGAGGCGAGCCATCCCCAGCCCGCCTCCCCGCTCATCGGCCGGTCGTGCAGGATCAGCGCGACGCCGGCGAGCCCGAGCAGCAATCCGCCCCATTGCAGCGGCGTGACGCGTTCGCCAAGCCAGCGGCTCGCAAGCGTCGAGGTGAGGATCGGCTGCAGCCCCGGGATCAAGGCCGACAGCCCGGCCGGAATCGAATGCGCAATGGCGATCGCCGTGCCGCCGAGATAGATGCCATGCACCAGAATGCCGGCGACGGCGCTGTGTGCAATGCCGATGCGATCCGGCCAGCGTGGTCGCGCCACCGCCACGATGATCGCCATCAATCCCACGACAAACGCCATGCGGATCGCGAGATAAGTCAATGGCTCGGCGCTGTTCAGGACATACTTGGTGCCGATGAAGCCGGTGCTCCACAGCACGACAAAGATCGCGGGCGCCGCCCGTGCGGCTATTTTTTCGAAGTCGCCGGTCATTTGCCGTCCGTGTTGCCTGATCATGTGCTATGCGGCAAGGACCGATCGCGCGAGGTAACCCGCGCGGGAAAGGCACCGCCTTCGGCGGCGCGCGGGGCCGCACCGACGTGCCGAAGGTCGGCGACTGGTACATGCAGGGCAAGATCCAGATCGACCCGATGATCACGCATGTGATGCCGCTTGCCGAGATCAACAACGCATTCGAGCTGATGAAGCGCGGCGAGTCGATCCGCGGCGTGGTGACGTTCTAGGGCGGCGTCGCGCGTCTCCCTCACCATCGCTCGTCATATCCCGCGAATGCGCATGCGGGATATCCGGTACCTGTGGCTTCTCGATTCGATAACAGGCGTTTCTGGAATACTAAATCGCCCGCTTTCGCGGGCGATGACGAGGGCAAAGGCCCAAACTCAGTGAACCCAGCTCACCACTCCTCCGGACAGGGATCGACGATCCTCCAGAGCTCTTTGCCGTTCTTGATCTTCTTCATCTCGGTGGTGAGCCCGCCGTTGCGACGGATCCAGTCCTTCACCGTTTCCGGATAATAGGACATCAGATCCGACGTCCCCTCCGCACTCGTGACCTTGATGCCGAAGGTGAAGGCCTTGTCGTAATAGGCCTGGTGGAAACCAACGCTCGCCTTCGGCGTCACGCAGATCTTGTTCATCGGCACGATGCCGAACACCAGCGTGCACGCCGAATTGCAGATGCCGTCGATGATCACGCGCTCCTTGCGGTCGCGGATGCGCTTGTACTTGGTCTTGTACTCCTCGACATACCCGCCATGGTCACGCGTAATGTGCAGGTCGGCGCGCGCCGGGCTCGCGACCAGGACCGAGAGGAACAGCAGGGCAAGGGGCGTGATGCGCATGGGATCGATCAGAAACCGGATGGCCTTTCAGACCTGGAATAAGTCGGTCCGTCTACAGGACCGGGCAGAACTCTGGCCGGACTGTGTTGGGAATTCGTTAAGCATCCCTTGAGGCCAAAAATAGGCGCGCCAGGGTGCTTTTCCGCAGCTATTCTACCGGCCTCTCCTGAAATGGGAGACCAGATGGGCCAAGATATCGGAGGTGCCGGCTTCAACCGAATCAGAACTTGAGCTACTATCTCACTGTTTTAGCAAACCTTTTTGATGAACCACCATCCGCTCAGACCGAATCGCGCCAGTTCCAGTGAGGCTTCCGGAGAATCGAAATGACCAAAGCGAAGTTTTTCGTTGCCGCCGCCCTCCTCTCCACCGCGGTCCTGGCGCCAAACCTGGCGGACGCCCGCCATAATCGGCACTACCATTTGTACAATTGGGGCCTGCCCTACCCGATCAGCTTCCTCCACAATTACGGGCCCGGCGTGGAACCCGGCAGGTTCGCCTATTACGACGGTCCCTCCACCGTCCTGTGCCGCCAGGGCGCGGCCGCCTATATCGGCCAAGACCGCCGGCGGCATCCCTGCTACTAGCGCGTCGCGGCTGGCCCTATCAGACCAAGTCTGATACGAGCCAGCGCAAGGCGCTCGTAGCTCAGCTGGATAGAGCATCGGATTTCGATTCCGAGGGTCGGGAGTTCGAATCTCTCCGAGCGCGCCACGCCATTTATTTTATTTGCGGTCTGTCGAGGCGGGTTCCGCCGCGTCGTTTGCCGGCATGGCGGCCTCCGGGTTCATCCACACGAGCTCGAACACGTGACCGTCGGGGTCTTCAACAGCGCGATTGTAGAGGAAGCCCATGTCGATCGGCGCGCGGGTGTCGGCCTTGCCGCCGGCTCTTGCTGCAGCCTCGGCAAGCGCATCGACCTCCGCCCGGGTGTCGCGCGACAGGCACAGCAGCACCTGGCAGGTCGCATGCGCATCCGCGACCGGTTTCGACGTGAAGGTCGTGAAGTAATCGCGCGCCAGCAACTGGAAGTTGATCAAGTCCGACCAGACCATCGACGATGCCTTGTCGTCGCTGAACTGCTCGTTCTTCCGACACCCGATCGCTTCATAGAAGCGGGTGGATGCGGCGAGATCCGCCACAGGAAGGTTCACAAAGATCATTTTTGACATGTCTTCTCGCCGTTCTAACGCTGTCATATGGTTCGACGTCGAGTGCCGAAACCTGCACCCTTGAAGCAAGGGATAGTTGCAATGCGTTCCGGCAACAATGACCTAAATCCGGCAAAAAAGGCCATGAGCCGCGCGATCGCTCTCGATTGCGTCGCTGAGGCGGCGTGCTGCTTGTGGTCGCAGCGCCAAATCGTAGGCAGTCGCGCATTCTCGGGTTCTGGCGTGTGATAGGCTCCGGTGTCATAGCGCCACGGCGAAGCAATAGTGCCCATCTTCATGGGCCGTGGCGCACCATTCTACGCCAGTGCACGCTGCAGGCGCCTTTTGGGGTCCGCACCCGTGCTCTCATTGTTGCCGCTCACGCTGGACCGCTGAGGCGAACTCGCGGCACACGTTGGCGGCTATTGTCCGGGTGACTTCAAGCCCCAGATCGAGGGCATCGTCAAGGCGGTCTCAGGTGAGCGAACTATCGAACGCGACGACCAGCGATTGGTCTTGCGAGACGTTCAGGGAACGATTCAGGCCATACTGAGACCTTGAACCGGAACATAGCTTCGTCCCTCGCGCAGATGTGCATGGGGCGCTGCTAGCGCCGGCACCGTCGTGCTCCGGCCCGGGACGAAAAATGCAGCTCGTGACCCATAAAAAGCTGAAGGCCGGCCGCCTGATGCCCTGGGGCAAAGGCACGGTCGTCACCGGGGCAAAGGGATTGGTTTCCTCGCCGGCAACACTGCGACCACCGACGACTACGAGCCCTTCCAAAAAGGCGGCGGCGCCGTGGGCGACGCGGCTGCCCAGTGGCGCAGCATACTTGCCAATATCAAGGCCGACCTGGAGGAACTCGGCACCTCGCTCGACCATCTGGTCAAGCTGACGTTTTTCGTGAAGGGACCGTTTCCCAACGGTGGCGTGTTGAGTTCTCCCAACTTCCGTCAGGACGTGATGGACGCGTTTTCGCGCGGCATTGCCCGAAGCATTGCAGCAGCAACAATCCGGCCCCTCCGAGGTGATCGGAGTTGCGGCGCTCGCACATCCCGACCTCGTCATCGAGATCGTAGCAGTCGCGGCCCTCCCCGATTAGCCTCGCCCCACGCTCCGCCACGCCCTTCACAGGGACGCCGTTACGAGACAGGCAGCATGCCGATCAGGAACAAATCCAAATGATCGCAACCGCAATCGGAACTCCCAAACCAAGCGCCCCGAAAATCGCCGCAACGAATTCGGAAAGCAGATTTGCTTGGTGTCGTACGCCAGGTGACGACATGACGTTGCTCCTTGGAGCCCCGCGAGCTCCCGCCCGCCCCCAAGATGAACGATCAATCGCGCCTACGGGCTAACGTCCGTGGCGACTCCCATTGACGGCCATGCTGGGACGATATGGTTAACAAGACGTTAACCGACACGGAAAAGCTTGAGTGGCGCCTATTTGGCGCCACTCCTTTTAGGCGTTCTTACGCCGATCAGAACGAGCAGCCATAGGCTGTGAGCGAGGCCTTCGTCGCGTCCAGGGTCTGCTTGCAGGTCGCTTCCATGGTCGCCTTGGTCGACGGATTCTTGGCCATGTCGACCCACGCCTTGCGGGTCTGGTCGATCTGCGTCTTGTACATCGCACGCTGTGCCTCGGGGACCTTGGAGACGATGCAGGCGTCGTACTTGGTCAGGAAGTCGTCGCAAGAGGCGATGCCGGTGCTCTGCGCGTGGGCAGCGGTGACGCTCGCGAGCAAGGCGACGCCGGCCGCGAGTGATAGCGCCTGTCGACGATTCGCGCACGAACCGGTCGCCGCCTTGGATGTTGCTTGACGCATGACTTTCATTCCTCTGTATCAACTGAATAATTTGGATCGCCGGCAAACGTCTGGTGTCGCCCGTATCTCCCCGATCGACTCGCAAAGCGTCGCGCGCCGACAACCGGTCGGCGTTGCGGACGTTGAGCAATTCAAGCGTGCAGTTCGAGGCGAGACCGGCACTATCGTGCCGGCCACGAATAAGTGTTCCGTCAATTTGGCGAGATTATGGGTGACAACACGGTGACGTTGTGGTGGCCGCTTGCCGGCAATAGACGGGCGCCATCAAGTTGCCGCGCGACGCCCGTTGCGCGGGAGAGATCACGCCGTCGAAGTATCAATCGAGCGGCGTATCACCTTCCGCACCTCGGCGTTGGAGAGGAACAGGTCGTGGTTGATGACGCCCCAACCTGAATCGGACGCATCGATGACGCGCACCCCGAGCCGCTCGATAGCGGCCTTCTCGGCGGCGCCGACCCGTGTCATTCCGCCGGCCAATCGCCCCGAGATCGCCAGCGCTCGGTCGTTCGTCGCGGCGACGACGGTGATCTTGCGGCCGAGCGGGCCCATGCGGGTAATTGACGACGCGAATATGTCCATGTCGATATCAGGCGAGGCGAACACCACGGCTCCGATCCTGTCTGAAACGGTGTCGCCATTTCGCGCATAGAGCTGGCGCAAACTTTCGAGCGCGAGCATGGTGCCCATGCTGTGCGCGACGATGTGGACACGCCCGGCGCTCGGGCTCGTGACGGCCGAATTGAGCACGCGCTCGAAATCGTCGCGTGACCACATCGCGCTGTCGCGATCATAGGCATAGTCGAACAGCCCCGCCTTGGACGGCCACGAGAACACCATCGTCCGGCCGCGGAATTTGATGCCGTCGGCGAGATGCGCGGCATCGAGCGCCGCCGTCTCGAAGGTCTGCTTGAAACCATGCACGTAGATCAGGACGTCGCCCTGCCCGAGAAGATCGCTGACGTCCCCCGACACCGGCTCGACGGCATCGAGACGCCAATCACCGATACCCGCCGCGGCGAGCGAGAAACGGCTCTCGTCAGGCGGCACCAGTTTCGCCCGGGCGACGGTCATCCTCGTAGCGCGCTCCGGCCCGAACCAGGGCTTCGCCCGCGCACCGTTCGCCGGCTTGCGCGTGGTGGCGACGAGCAATGTCGGCTCGGCCGAGAGCGAGGATGCGTCGTAACGCGCGCCGGTCGCGCCCAGGCTGGCGCATCCGCCGAGCGCCAGCACGCTGGTTGAAGACACAATCCCGCGCAGAAACGCACGGCGGGATGTCACGGTCTCGTTTTGCAGCAAATGTTGGACGATCACACTGGACCTTTGGGAACAACGCCCCTTCGCAGAACCCGCCCGACGCAGGTCTCCTCAATCAGCATGGCGAGAAAAGGGCGGGCGGCGGAGATCGCAATTGTTCCGGTTCCATCGCGCTTCTGTGATCCCCTAGCGGCCGCGACGAAACCGTTTTGCCCCTGCCGCGAAGCGCTCCGGAAACAAAGCGCCGTTACGGTTTGGCCCAATCAAGCACGGGGTTAGATCATGTTAGTAACGGTCCTGAACCTCATTTACCGCGAGTTCCTCAAGCGTGCCCTCTCCGGCATGACCATACAGGGAGGAAGGCTATGACCGAGGTCGTGACGGCGTTCCTCATCTTCGTCAGCATCGGCGTGTTCCTGGCCCACGCATTTGATGCCTATCGGCTGCGCTAGGTCTCCGCGCCGCACCTGACACGGTTGCTCCGCGAGCGCTGTCGGCATTTTCGCGCACGCTTTGCGGAGCCGTTATCAGGTGCCATCCCTGCCGGCGATGAACACGTCGCGATCCGGGAATTTTCCGAACGCCTCCGCCGGCTGTCCGAAATTTGTGGCGAGCACGTCCTTGGGATTGGCTGCGATCCATTGCGACAGGTCGATGGTCTCGTAGGTGCCGTCATTGAATCCGATCAGGATGCGTGCAGCACGGCTGCCGACATTCTCGATCGAGTGCCCATAGCCTTGCGGAATGTAGCCGACGTCGCCCTTCTGCAATCGCTCGGTCCGGTAGCGGCCGTGAGAGCCGAACAAGGTGACGCTCACCTCGCCTTCGATGACGTATTGCCACTCGTCGGCGTTCGGGTGCCAGTGCAGCGTCCGCAGCGCGCCGGGATCGAGATCGAGCACGACACCGGTGATCGTCTTCGCAATCGGGAAGCGGCTGGAATCGACGCGCCACTCGCGGCCGCCCCGATAGGTCGCATGCGGCGGCTGCGCCAGCAGGCGGTATTTGTGGGTCTCCGGCGGCAGCTTCCAGCCCTGCAGCGGTACTGAGGGCTCGGCCGGCGGCGGTTTGCCGCGGGCGAAATACACTTCCTCCTTTGGAAACGTCGCGAACGTAGCTTCAAGCAGGCCGAAATTCTTCGCCAGCAGCGCCGGCGGCGTATGCCCGATCCAGTCGGTGATGCTGAAGGTGCCGAACTCGGAGAAATAGCCGTTGTCGAAGATCAGGATGAAGTGGCAGGGCTTGTCATCAAGGCACTGCAGCATGTGCCCGTGACCGCGCGGGAAGTACCAGACGTCGCCCGGGTCGAAATCGTTGGTCTCGGCAAGGCCGTTGGGGTCGACGACGGTGGTGCGCACCCGTCCCTCGATGACGAACGCCCATTCGGCGGCGGTAGCGTGCCAGTGCAGCTCGCGCATCGCGCCGGGCTCGAGCCGCATTGAGACCCCGGCGATCCCCTTCGAGATCGGCAGCTGCGCGACGGTTGCCTCCTTGCCGTAGCTGCCGCCGATGACCTTGCCGTCCGACTTCTCCAGCGCGAATTTGAAGGTCGGCAGATCCTTGCCTGCGAGCTCGGGGTCCGGG
The DNA here is from genome assembly GCF_056174665.1 of Bradyrhizobium sp. WYCCWR15520. Taxonomy (NCBI): domain Bacteria; kingdom Pseudomonadati; phylum Pseudomonadota; class Alphaproteobacteria; order Hyphomicrobiales; family Nitrobacteraceae; genus Bradyrhizobium; species Bradyrhizobium sp. WYCCWR15520. The sequence continues at coordinate 44,928 of NZ_JBWBWM010000047.1, read as the reverse complement.
ATGTTGTTCATGAAGCTCGGATCGCCGCCGGCGGCTGGCTGCGCCACAGCCAGCGCTGTCAGCGAGGCGATGCCCGCGGCGGCCAGAAATTCCCGGCGTTGTGGATCGGACATGATGCATTCCTCCGCGACCATAAATTCCCCGGGCGGCCGTCAACCCATATGCCACCAGAGGTCACTCTATACCACGCCGACACCCTCCGGTCCTGGGGTGGCCTATTCGAATGGCCATTAAATCAACTAGTTAGACAGACGCTCTGGGATGGTGCTAGAGATCGCTGGCGCGCAGCGGGATTTTGCGATTCCGAAGGTCGGGAGCTCAGGTCTCTCCCGGGCGCGCTCGTCGCTCACGGCTATTCGGACATTTCAATATGAAAAAGATCATCCTCGCGCTGGCGGTGCTCTATCCGGCCGCGGCCTTTGCGCAAACGACCGCCCCAGCCCCCTCCGCCGCTCCTCCGACGGTCGGTGGCAAGCCCCTGGTTCAAGTCGGATCGAAGGGCAAGAAGGAAGCCCCGGCCAAACCCCTGTCAGCCGCCCAGAAATTGCAGGCCTGCCAGGACATCGACGACGAGACCAAGGAACGGCTGAATTGCTACGACGCCGTTTATGCGCCGCAGCCCAAAGCGAAGGCGCCGGCGGCGAAGAGCGTCAGCGAGTGCCGCTTCGTCAAGGAGGAAGACGAGCGGCTGACCTGCTTCAACGGTTTTGCGGACAAGATTCCGAAGCTGCCGCGCTAAATCAGGCGAGCAGGCCTACCAGGTCCAGGTTGAGCGCGAGCTCGGACCGCCGAAGAAGCCGAATTGCGACTGCTGTGCGACCCGCACCTGCGGCGGTTGCGCAAACTGCATCGGCGGCGCCTGACGGCTCCTGGCGACCTTGCGCTTGCGCTGAACCTGCGGCTCGGGCTTCTTCGCCTCGCCCGGGACGAACTGGGCAAACGTCTCCCGCACACGGGCCTGCGCGTTGGCGTCGGCCGAGGCAGGGGGCACGGCGGCGGATGCGGAAGGCGCAGTGGCCTGGGCGATCACGGCCGGCGGCGGAACAATGGTCGGAAGGCTGGTGTCGTAGACCACCCGCTCCGGCAGCTTCTGGTCGGAACGAATGCGAACGACGGTCTTGTCGACCGAAGGAGCGGCTTGAGAAGCGGCTTGGCTGGCCACGACAGCCTGCTGGGGAACAAACGCATCGATCGCCAACAACAGCGCGAGCAGCACTCCGCCGACAAACAGGAAATAACGCGCTACGGGCATTGGACTCGCTCCCCCCGCGCGAGCATCGCGCGGTTCAATCGCTCAACGGGCGATATACCGATTAGTTCCTGGCCGACCGGCAAGGTTCAAAGGCACAGCTCACATTTCCGGGATGAAAGGCGGATTCACGCGGCGCAGACGCAGGGTTAAATACGGCTGGCGGTCACCAGTGAACATTTCGCCTTATTTGCGTTGACGTTGACGAACCCCACGAGCATGCCGGCATAGCGCTTCCGGCTCTTCATGTTCACGGTATCGGGGATGATGCGCCGGCGGTCGGTCAGATGGCTGCCGTCCTGGCGGACGAAGCGGCAGGCAATCTCGATATCCTTCACCGCGTAGTCATTGGTATTGCGAAGCGTGAAGGTCACCAGCGCCTTCGAGCCGAGCCCGCCCCTTCGCCATGACTGGGAGACAATGCGCAGGCCGTCGAGCGGCGACCCGGCGGGGGCCACCATTTCGGGCGGCGCGATATCGGAAGGCACTGCGGCGGCGGGGTTAGCATCCGAAGGTGCCTGGTTCGACAGGGTCGCCTGAGTCGCAGCCGTCTCGTCCGTGCGGGATGCATCTTGCGTGATACGGGTGACTTGAGGAGGCATCGCCGCGGAATGGCTCTCGGCGTCGCTCGCTTGCGGGAGCATCAGCCAAATGGTGCATCCGGCAATGGCGATGGCCGGCAGTGCGGCAAGCCGCGCTTCCGACTTTCCGAGCGACCAACCGGCGATCCTCATAGCCGTGCCCTCAACCCGGCAGCGCCGACGATTGCCGTGCCGCGCATGAAAAAAGCCCTACGGGCGTTTTCCCGTACGGCTATTCTCACGACCGCCGCTGTACGGATCCCGCCGCGCATCAACAATCACCCAAGGCAGAAATGGTTTCATACCACCTCGACAATATTGCGGCGGTAGCGCAAGGCTTGCAGGATGGAATCGTGGATACGCGGCGACTAGATTGCCGCCGCACTACGACGTCGGCTTTGGAGCCGCAACAACAACAATGGGGAAGACCGAAATGCCTACCGTTACCTGGGACCATGTCCATTTGCGCAGCCCCGATCCCGAAGCGACCGCGACTTGGCTGCAAGACGTTCTGGGCGGCGAAATCGTCCGTGGCCCGGGGCGGATCGACGTCAAGCTCGGCGGCGCCAATGTCTTCATCGCGCCGGTCACCGCCGGCGACGGCGTCAACACACCGCCGGTCACGCCCTATCAGGGCCTCGACCATTTCGGCCTGACGGTGAAGGACATCGACGCGGTCGCCGCCGAGATCAAGGGCAAGGGCGTCGAGTTCACGAAGGAGCCGACTACCATCCGGCCCGGCGTGCGCATCTGCTTCATCCGCGGGCCGCAGGGCATCTCGATCGAGCTGCTCGAACGCGACAGGAAATATGCGTGACCGCTAGGTCATGCTGCCCGGCATGAAACAGCGGATGCTCAATCCCTGATAGCCGCGGATCGGCCAGACCATGGTCCGCCCGACGCGGTTGGGCTCGGTGATGACGGCATCTTCGGGCACGTCATGCCACTCGCCGTCGATGCGAACGCGGTAGCGCCCGCTCTTCGATTCCCAATCCACGTCGCTGACGGCGCTGCCGTCGGCGTCGGAGCAGCACGGTCCCTTCCCGCTCCTCAGACTGTCGAACCATTGCTTCAGCGGTGAGTTGGCATAGCGCCCGTCGGGATCGCGGGCTTCGCCGGGATTGGAGACGAGCGGCATCAGCAAAACGCCGCCGATGATCAGCGGTTTTTTCCAGCGGCCCGCGCGGTGACGGCCCGTGGTTACAAGACTGCCATTCTCGGCGTAGAGGTGCGGCACGTGGCCGCCGGAATTCATCCAGTTGGTCACTGTTTCTCTTGCTCCAGCACCCGCCGGCCGGTGCCGAAATCAACTATGCATTTCGCGGGCCAATTGCGTCGCCTCGTCCCCCGGCCTCATCCCTGCGTCACGCCGGAGTGGTGCGCTTCACGTTTGCTTCCTGCACGGGAACAGGCAGGCCTCCTGACGCGTTGACGGTGCAGGCCACGCTTTGGCATAACCCCTTGATCGGCTTCGGTGGGCGCTGCGGCCGGCACCTGGGACGTCATGAAGAACGGGCTCTATTCGATCCACGTCACCCTGCTGGATGGGCGTACCGGCAAGGGCAGCGGCGTTATTTTATTCCGGGATGGTCAGATTCTCGGCGGCGATGCCTATCTGTTTTATACCGGCAGCTACACCGTCAAGGGCGACACATTCAAAGGCGAAGTCCTGGTGCAGCGTCACACCACCCCGCGCGATAACGACAATCCGTTGTTCGGCGGCCCCAGTCCGGTTGGCATCGGCGTATCCGGCACGTTTACCGACACCCGCGGCAGCATGAATGGAACCGCGCTCGTTGGCAAAGCCAGCCAGATCTTCGGCGCCACGCTGCACAAGCTCGCGGATATCAACTAGCGGCTCCGAACGCGTGTCTACTCCGCCGCCTGCTCCAGCGGCGCGGTGCGCGGCAGAATCATCTGGATGCGCGTGCCGCCGCCCGGCTGTGAATCGAGGTCGAGCCGGCCACCGAGGCGCGTCGTCACGATGCTGTAGACGATGTGCAGGCCGAGACCGGTACCGCCCTGATCGCGCCGCGTGGTGAAGAACGGATCGAACGCGCGGCGGCGGACATCGAGGCTCATGCCGCAGCCATTGTCGGAAAAAATGATCTCGACATTATCCTTGCCGGACTCCCGCACCTGGATATCGACCGTGCCGGGCTTGCCGTCCGGAAACGCATGCGCCACCGAATTGAGGAACAGGTTGGTGAGCACCTGTCCGTAGGGCCCCGGATAGCTGTTCATGATCAGGTTGGGCTGGCACTCGACATTGAGCGTCAGATTGTGTTTGCGCAGGCCAGGCCGCAGGCTCATCACCACCTGCTCGGTGAGATCGCCGAGGTCGAAAGAGCGCTGGTCCGAATAGTTGCGGTCGGCGGCGACCTGCTTGAACGACTGGATGAGCTCGGCCGCACGGTTGAGGTTGGCGACGAGTTGCGACGACGCATCGCGGCTGGTGCCGAGAAAATCGTTCAGGCTGGAGCGCCGCAATTCGCCGCGGGCGACCTCGGCCGCAAAATTCGACGTCTTGCGCTCCAGGGCGGAGGCGACCGTCAGGCTGATGCCGACGGGATTGTTGACCTCGTGCGCGACGCCGGCCACCAGCCGGCCCAGGGCGGCGAGCTTTTCCGCCTCGATCAGCGAATTCTGTGTCTCACGCAAGTTTCGCAGCGCGCCCTCCGCCGCATCCTTGGCCTTGCGCATCTCGGATTCGACCCGCTTGCGCTCGCCGATATCGAGCGCCACGGTCACGATGTTCTCGATCTCCCCGGCCGCATCGAGGATCGGCAGCTTGTTGACCAGCCACTGCCGCATCTGGCCGGACACATCCTTGTATTCCTCCTCGTAGAAGCCGAGCTCCTTGCCGGCCGCCAGCACCCGCTTGTCGGGTTCGCTGGTCTTTTCCGCGCCGTAGCGCGACATCAGGTCGGCCGTGGTCCGGCCGATCGCATCCCCCGGCTCGACCCCGAAAATGCCGGCCATATAGCGGTTCATCAGGACGTAGCGAAGCTGCCTGTCCTTGACGTTGATGACCGCAGGCACGGTGTCGATAACCATCTGCAGCAAGCGTCGGCCTTCGGCGACCGCATCCTCGGCGCGCTTCTGGTCGGTGATGTCGCGCACCGTTCCCTCGTAGCGGACGATGACGCCGGCCTCGTTGTGCACGGCGCTGGCGCTGTCGGAAAGCCACAGCACCGAGCCGGTGCGCGTGCGAACCTGGTACTCATATTCGCGAACCATGCCGTCACGCTGCATCAACCTCTCGTATTCCGTCCGCGCCTCTGGATGGACGTAGACGGTATCGGCGATATCGCCGATGCCGTTGATCAGATCCTGCGGCGTGGCATAGCCCATCATCCGCGCCAATGCCGGGTTGGCGTTGAGCAGCGCCCCGCCCGGCGTCGTGACATAAATTCCGTCGACCGAGGATTCGAACAGCTTGCGGTAACTTTCCTCGGCAAGCCGCTGCTCGGCGAGCGCGCGCACCGCCGCCTCGCGCGCACTGTCGGCATCGACCAGCGTCTGCCTGAATACTTCCGCAGCGCGGGCAATGTCGCCGATCTCGTTGTCCACATCGGTCGCCGGAATCGAGGCGCTCTTCTCGCCGCCGGCCACCGCGCGGATCGAGGATGCAATCGCGGCAAGTGGACGCACGGTTCGGCGAACAACAAGCAGCGAGGCAAACAGTCCGATCAGCACGCCCGCAGTGCCGAGAACGATGCTCTGCCACTTGGCTTCCGCCAGCGTGCGGGCGAAATCGCGGGAGAGCACACGCCCTCGCCGCTCGCTGACGTCGCGCAGTAATTCCGTGACGCGCTGGATCAGGCGGCCCTCCGCGCCCAGCACCTCCTTGTCGATGTCGGAGATCTGCCCTTCGCGCCTCGATATGCCGATAATCGCGTCGGCATAACCATCAACAGCCGCGCGGAGTTTCGGCTCCGTAATGGTCATAGAGCGCATGCCCTCTGCGGCATTTTCGGCAGCCGATGGATTACGCGCCAGCAGCGCCGAAGCGATCCGGCTCTGGCTCTGAAACAATGCCGACGCAACATGGGGATCGGGCGTGTCGGCGATCGCGGCGTCGAACTTTTCGCGCAGGGGCGGCAGCGCAACGATCATTTCGGCGCGGCGGTTGATCAGCGCGGAAATCCGCTCGATACCGTTGCGGTAGGTCGTCAGGCGCTCGGATACGCCGTCGATCATGTCCTGCTGCTCGGGAGCGAGTTCCAGCCGCGTCTTCTTCAGGACCTCACTGAGCGCGGCCGCGGCGTCGCCGACCTGGAGCGACTGGTTGCCGGGATCGGTGACGAAATCCCGCGCGGCAAGCCGCAACTCGTTCATGCGGCGGTCGATGTCCTCGGCGAGGTCGCCGACGCTCTGCAGCCGCTGAAGCTCGGCAAAGGTCGAATCGATGTGGCGAATGGCGATGACGCTGGCGGTCGAGGTGATGATGATCACCGCCAGCACCAGCATGAAACTGCCGAATGTCAGTTGGCCGATCGAAAGCGAGAACGATCGCGGCGGCAGCGAATTCGGCGGCGTTTCAGCGGTCATGTGGGGTCGGGGCAGGCTCCAATCGGGCGCAATATACGATGACTTCCGGGCCGTGGGGAACATGCCGGCGGGTGGTTTAATGACGGTATATGAGCCGAATCGCCCGGATCAGCCCGGCCCCGGCTTCAGGGCCTTCGCCAGGTCCGAGGGCATCAGGCCGAACATGTCGCGAAATGCGCTCGAGAAATGTGCCGAGCTCGCGAAGCCGGCCGCGTGGGCGGCCTCTGTCAGGGATGCCCCCTCGCCGCTGGCGCGGACCGCGGCCCCCATCCGGTTCCAGATGCGGTAGCGCCGCAGCGGCACCCCGGTCTCCGCCTTGAACAAATGCAGGAAGCGTGACGGCGACAGGCCGGCGCGGGCCGCAAGGCTGGTCAACCGGTGCGCGCGGTGCGGCTCGTCCCGCATGTGCCGCAGCGCTGCAGCAATTCGCGCGTCGGGACTAGCCTGCCCGCCGATCCCCAATAGCCCACCGAGGGATGCGCGCCCCTCCGGTGCCGCGATCCGGTTTTCGGCCAGCCCCATCAGGACCTCGATCACGGCGGGTTCTTCCCGCAGATCGAAGGCTGCGCTCGGCGTCGCGTCCCTCATCCGCGGGATCAGCGCCCTGAGATCGCGTCCGAACGGATCGACGTAAAGGAATGCCATCCGGCCCCGTTCGATGCGCAAATGGTGCACGCTGTTAGGCAGGATCAGCACGCTGCGGGCTGTGCGATAACGTGTCGTGCAATCGCTCGGATCGTCAGCGACTTGCAGCGGCCCGTCGAGGCCGACGGCAAGGACGGCGGTCGCGTTCCGGTGCGGCGTCAGCCCGAAGGCCGGGCCCAGATATAGCACGCGGGCGCCCCACCCGATCAATTTCGCTGCCGCCGTCTCGCCCATAGCCAGTTCTTGAAAGCCCCGAAGGTTCGGCCGGTCCAATCATTGCGGATGACAACGGTCAACGAGATGGACAACGATGGCAAATAGCCGTCCCGAAATCGAGCCCGAAGCTGCGGTCGAGCGCAACCGCCAGGCTCTCGGCCGCTACGCGAGCGCCTGGCTCGCCGGCGATCGTGCAGCGCTTGCCGCCTGCTATCATGACGACTTTACGCTGCATTATTTCGGTCGCCACCCCCTTGCCGGCGATCACAGCGGGAAGGCCGCCGCGCTCGCCATCCTGGCCGAGGTCACCAGGCGCACCAATCGCCGGCTGCTCGCCATCGTCGACGTCATGGCCGGACCCGAGCGCGGCGCGCTGCTGGTCCGCGAGCGCTTTGAGCGCGACGGCAAGACAGCCGAGGTCGAGCGCTTGCTGGTGTACACTGTGCGCGACGGCCTGCTCTCCGAATGCTGGGTCTACGACCAGGACCAGGCCGTGGTCGACGCCTTCCTCGCCTGAACGGGGTTCACGCGGCCGCGGCGGACCGCTTCCGGGCAGGGATCGTCATGGCGGCGACGCTGACGACGACACAGGCAAGCCCGATCCAAATCGTCGAGCTCAACTGCTCGCCGAGGAAGATCACGCCCACCGCGACACCGATCGGCACCCGCAGGTAGGCCTGCGCGATGGTGCCGACCGAGCCCAGGGTGCGGATCAGGCGGAAATAGATCACGAAGGCGAGCGCCGTCGAAAACACCGCGAGCGCGACCAGCGCCAGTACCGAGCTGATCGACGGCTGCAGCGTCCACGGCCGCTCCGCGACCAGGCTGACCGGAATCAGGATCGCCGCACCGCACAGCAGCGAGCCCGCCGCAGGCACAATCGGGTCGAGACCATTGAAGCCGCGGCCGAGGATCGCCGCGCCCGCGTAGCAGACGGCGGCCAGCACCATCACGATCTGGGCTGTCAGTTCCTGACCGAAGCCGGACAGCGCCTGCACGCCGACGATCAGGCAGATGCCGGCCATCCCGGCGACGACGCCAAGCAGCTTCCGGGACGTCACGGCCTCATGGCGCGTGATGGCAAGCGTCAGGAAAAATGTGAATATCGGCGCAGTGGAATTGAGGATGGTTGCCACCCCCGCGTCCAACGCCTGCGCGCCCCAAGCGACCATGATCCACGGGATGACGCTGTTGAGGCAGGCCTGAAACAGGAAACGTCGCCAGGTCGCGGCATCAACCGGCATGCTCACGCCGCGCCAGCGCATGATGGCCAGCAGCAATCCGGCAATCAGCGTGCGGCACGCGATCAGGGTGATCGGCGGAATCGTCGCTACGCCGATCCGGATGAAGGTGTACGAGGCACCCCACAGCGTCGCCAACGTCATCAGCAGCGCCAGTTCGGTCGTCATGCCCGCAGGTCGCGGATGTACTTCTGCCATGCTTCGCCGGCCCATTATGATTGCCTTCGAAGCAGAATCTACCGCGCTTGCATACAGAGATACTTCGTTACCCGTCGAACTGTGCTATCCGACCGAGCCGACCTCGAACACGTCGCCGTCATAGCCGGCTTCGAGGGGAATCCGAAGCTGGCGGCCGCCATTATTCCTGGTCATCACCGGCGTCACGGTGACAACGGATTTGCCCCTGGAGTCGTCGAGCGCGGCCTGCACGCTGGCTTGCTTGCCGAGCTTGATCAGGTTGCGCGTGGTCGGGAACGGCAGCTTGAAACGTCCGCTCTCGCCGCCCTCCAGCGCCTCGCGCGGCGAGACCCAGATCGAGTCGGTGGATTCCTTGCCGTCATGGGCGCCGACCTGTTCGGGCGGCGCGGCGGCGAGGAAGAACCAGGTGTCGAACCGTTTTGGCATGCCCTCCGGCGTAATCCAGTGCGCGTACGGCATCAGTTCGTCGAGCGCCAGCACCATGCCGTTGTCGCTGAGCACCTTCAGGAAGCTGATCTTGCTGTCGCAGAGGTCGGCGCGATGCGCCGCCTCGATTTCGCTGGCGCGCTTGGCGTCGACCAGCGTCCTGGAACCTTTTGGCCGCGTCAGCAGGATGCCGCTCTCCTCAAAAGTTTCGCGGATCGCGGCGATGCGGAAGCTCAGCGTGGCATCGTCGAGCCCCTCGCCGCCCGAATAGAGTTCGGGCCGCGCGATGATCTCCTTATCGCCCTTGTCGACGCTGCCGCCGGGAAACACCAGCGCGCCGGAATTGAAGTCGATCTCATAATGGCGGACCATCATGAAGACCTCGATCTCCCTGGCGTCAGCGCTGTCGCGCAGCAGCAGGATGGTGGATGCAGGACGCGGGACGACGGCTTCGGCCATGTGACTAGCCCGCCGCGCTGGATTGCGGTTGCAGGTTGGCGCGGCGATCGACGCGCGCGACCCGCGACAACAGATAATCGACCTCGGCCTTTGCGGTCGCCGTGATCGTCGCCCCGGGCTTGCGCTGGGCGCTGGACGAAATGATGCCGCGCTTCTGCAGCACGTATTTGCGTACCGACAGGCCGGCGCCGGGCTGCTGCTCGTAGCGGATCAGCGGCAGATGCGCGTCGAACAGGTCGTGCGCAGCATCGCGCTTGCCGGCCTTCGACAGCTTGACGACGTCGATCAACAATTCGGGGAAAGCGTAACCGGTCATGGCGCCATCGGCGCCGCGCTCCATTTCGAAATCGAGGAACAGCCCGCCATTGCCGACCAGGATCGACAGCGGCCGCAGCGAGCCGTCCTTCTGGAAATTGCGCAGCGTGGTGATTTTCTCCAGGCCCGGCCAGTCCTCGTGTTTGAGCATCACGCAGGACGGCGAATCCATCACGATCTTGCGGATCACGGCGGGCGTGAAGATCACGTTGAGCGTCAGCGGATAGTCCTGCAGCACCCAGGGAATCTCGTCGCCGATCGCTTCCTGCGCCTGCTTGAAATAGCCCGTGATCTGGTCGTCGGTGCGCAAATGCGGCGGCGGCGCGATCATGACGCCGGCGGCGCCGGCATCCATCGACGCCTTGGCCAGCGAGCGCATCGAGGCAAAGCCCGGCGCCGAGACGCCGACGATGATCTGCATGTTCTTGGCGCGCTTGACGAAGCGAACCGCCACCTGCTCGGCTTCGGCCGCATCGAGCTTGGGCGCCTCGCCGAGAATGCCGAGCACGGTGACGCCGTCACAGCCGACTTCGGCGTAGAAGTCGGTCAGGCGATCGATGGATTTTTCGTCGATGCGGCCGTCATCGTGGAACGGGGTCGGCGCAATTGCGAAGGTGCCGGCGGCCTGGGCGGTGAGTTTGGTCATTCGTGCGTCTATCCTCTTTCGTCGTTCCGGGGGCGCGCGCCAGCGCGAAACCGGAACCCTTTCGCCCGTGCTAGCATGGATTCCGGGCCCACGCCTCGCGAGCCCCGGAATGACAGCTATTTGAATCGCCGCGCCGACTTCTTGATATCTTCCTCGGAGAAGAAGATTTCCTTGGCGTGGGTCACGATATCCTCGGCCTTCCACCCCGTAAACGGCGGCGTCCAGCCTTCCATTTCCATCATCCGCATCTCGCGGACCCCACGGGGGCCGGAAACGCCAAGTACCTTGCCGGTCTGGTCGCCCGACAAGTCGCTGACCATGTAAAGCACGGCCGGCGCGATGCCATCAGGGCCGAGCGCGGCGCCCGGGTTCTCCTTATAGCGCGGCAGATCAGCGGTCATGCGGGTCAGCGCGCCCGGAGACAGCGTCCAGACCCGGATGTTGTACTTGCGGCCTTCAATGGCCAGCACATTCGACAGTCCCCAGATACCGCCCTTGGCGGCGCCGTAATTGCTCTGGCCGAAATTGCCGATCAGGCCCGAGGTGGAGGACGTGTTGACGATGACGCCGCCGCCGTTCTCGCGCATCCATTTGAATACCGGCTGGGTGCAGCAGAAGGTGCCCTTGAGGTGCACCTTGATCACCTTGTCCCAATTGGCCTCCTTGGCCTTGGCGAAGGTCTCGTCGAGCAGGATGCCGGCGTTGTTGACCAGAATATCGGCGCGACCGAAATTCTTGATGGCGTCGTCGAACACCGACTGCCCGCCGGCCATGGTCGAGATGTCGGAACCGTTGGCGACGGCGCGGCCGCCCTCGGCCTTGATCGCATCCACCACCTGCTGGGCCATCGACTTGTCGGAGCCGGAACCGTCGCGGGGACCGCCGAGGTCGTTGACCACGACCGCCGCGCCCTCGCGCGCAAACAATTTGGCGTAGGCCTCACCGAGCCCGCCGCCCGCGCCGGTGATGATGGCCACCTTGCCGTCGAGTAATCCCATGGTGTTTTTCTCCCGTTTTTCTTTCTTGCTTACCTTCGCCCCGCTTGCGGGGAGAGGTCGGATCGCCTCGGCGATGCGAAGCATCGTCCGGTGCGATCCGGGTGAGGGGGTACAGGTTTATCCAGCGACACCAGACTCGCGGATAGGCCCCTCACCCCGACCCTCTCCCCGCGAAGAGCGGGGCGAGGGAGAACACTGCCCTCGCCGCTTCTAACCCAGCACCGTCTTGCCGCTCTTGATCACGGTGACGCCCCTCGCCTTCACTTTCGCTTCGAACGAGACGACGTTGCCGTCCTTCCACAATTCCATCGTCACGGTCTCGCCGGGATAGACCGGCGAGGAAAACCGCGCCGCGTGCTGCTTGAAGGCGGACGGATCGTAATCGGCATAGGTCTGCAGCACGCCGCGGCAGGTGATGCCGTAGGTGCACATGCCGTGCAGGATCGGCCGCGGAAAGCCGGCCTTCTTGGCGAATTCGGGATCGGAGTGCAGCGGGTTGCGGTCGCCGCAGAGGCGGTAGACCAGCGCCTGGTCGGGCCGCGTCGTGATGTCGACGACCTGGTCGGGGGCGCGGTTCGGCACCTGGTGCGGTTCGGGCTGGCCTTCGGACGGACCGCCAAAGCCACCGTCGCCGCGCGCGAAGCGCGAAGCCATCAGCGTCGCCAGCTTCTCGCCGTTCTCATCCTTCAGTACGGTCTGGTGCCGGATGACGGCGCCCTTGTCCTTGCCCTTGTCGAAGACGTCGAGCACGGTCGAGTCGGCCGTGATTTTGGCGGCGCTCGGCAGCGGCTTGTGGAAGGTGATGTCGCGCTCGCCATCGACCACCATGACGCGGTTGAGGTTCATCTCGCCGGGGTTCGAGCCCCAGGCTGCCACCGAGGCGAAAGTCGGCACGACCTTCAGGGGACGCGGGGTGAAGGTGCCTTCGTTGACATAGGCGAGCTCCTTCTCGTCCATGGGATCAGCGCCCATCCCGATGCCGTAGGCGTAGAGCATCACGTCACGGTCGGTATAGGCGTATTTCTGGCCGAGATTTTTCAGGGCCATGAGCTGTTCGTAATTGATTGGCATTAGTTTCTCTCCCGAACCTCTTTTCGCCGATGCCGATTTGTTGCGCCCTCTCCCCTTGTGGGAGAGGGCATCGCTGGCAGCAGCCACAAACTCTCTTGGGTGAGGGGTTGGCTCCACGGACACATCTGTCTCGTGGATAGAACCCCTCATCCGGCGCTTCGCGCCACCTTCTCCCACAAGGGGAGAAGGGAAGATGGACCGGCAGCTTGGCTGCCACTTCTCCCACATCCGCCTTCGCCTAGGCTTCGGCGGACATGAGGGGAGAAGGTATTTTTCAGGCCGCGGTGAAGAACGGCAGCGGCGCGCCGTCGGTTGGTTTCCACACCAGCTTGACCTTCTGGCCGATCTTGATCTTCTCCAGATCGCAATCAACGATGTTGGTCTGCAGCGACGGGCCTTCCTTCAGCGTGACATAGGCGATCGCATAGGGACCGGTCGGCGATTTGCGCATCAGGCTGTAGGTGTAGACCGTCGCCTCGCCGGAAGCTTCCTCCCACTCCGTCTTGTCGGAGAAGCAGAACGGGCAGATCGAGCGCGGGAAATAATGCCGCTCGCCGCAGGCGGTGCAGCGCTTGATCAGGAACTTGCCGGCCTTGGCCGCTTCCCAGAACGGCGCGGTCTCGGGATTGGTCACCGGCGTCGGATATTTCTTGGCTTCAGCCATCACACGCGCTCCAGAATGCAGGTTGAGGCGGCGTGACGCACGCCGAGAAGTCCGCCGGTACCGTGGGCGATCGCGAGGTCGCAATTCGGAACCTGCACCTTTGGATGGGCTTCGCCACGCAATTGCCGGACCGCTTCGAGGATCTTCGTCATGCCGCCGCGGTTGACCGGGTGATTGCTGCAGAGGCCGCCGCCGTCGGTGTTGAACGGCAGCTTGCCGACGCCGGAGATGAGATTACCGTCGGCGACGAACTTGCCGCCCTCGCCCTTCTTGCAGAAGCCGAGATCTTCGAGCTGCATCAGCACCGTGATGGTAAAGCTGTCGTAGATCGAGGCGTATTTGATGTCCTTCGGCGTCACGCCCGCTTCCTCGAAGGCGCGCGGGCCGGACCAGACGCCGGCGGAATAAGTCAGATCGAGATCCTTGCCACCGCGCGGGCCCTTCATGGCTTCGCCATGGCCGATCAGCCGCACCAGCGGCTTCTTCAGGCTCTTGGCGATCTCCGGCGTGGTCACGATAACAGCGCCGCCGCCGTCGGTGACGACGCAGCAATCCATCCGGTGCAGCGGGTCCGAGATCATCGGCGAGTTGATGACGTCCTCGACCGTGACGACATCCCTCAGCATCGCGTGCGGGTTGTATTGGGCGTGATGCGAGGCCGCGACCTTGATCCAGGCAAGTTGCTCGCTGGTGGTGCCATAGTCGTGCATATGGCGCATGGCACACATGCCGTAGGCATTGTGGGTGGTGGCCCCGTACGCCGCCTCGAAGTCGGCTTCGGCGCCGGCGGCGCGCGGCGGCATCGGCCCGGTGCGCGGCTTGCCGGCGAGCGTCACCAGCGCGATCGAGCATTTGCCGGCGGCGATCGCCTCGGCCGCATGGCCGAGATGGATCAAATAGGAACAGCCGCCGGTCTCGGTGGAATCGACGTGGCGTACCTTGAGCCCGAGATAATCAACCATCGGCCAGGCGCCGCCGGGGGCATCGCCGGCGCAGAAATAGCCGTCGACGTCGGCCTTGGTGAGCCCGGCATCCTCGATCGCGCCCTTGGCGACCTCGGCATGCAACTGCGCCGTTGATTTATCGGGTGCGTGCCGGGTGGGATGCTCGTAGATCCCAGCAATGTAGGCTTTGCCTTTGATGGTCAAATCGTTCTCCGTTGGCGTTTCTTCTTCCTGAAAGTTTTTTCTGGCCTGTTGGACGAACCTTGGCAAGCGCGGAAATATTCCGCCGGGCGAGAGGGTAGCGACTAGACTCAAGTCGGGATGATTATCTGCAGAAATCGTATCAGGTCGGCGAGGCGGATATGCCAGCGCGTTCTCGCGGCGCGACGCGCCCGAGTTGTGCATGGTCACCTGCCCTCGTTGTGAGAGGGCGCAGGGAAGACCGGGTGCGCGCTGCACCCGCGGTCTCGTGTGCAATGTGCATAAGGAAATGCGCACACGAGCATACAGGTCCAGCGGAGAGCATCCGGCCTTCCCTGCGCAATGGTTTGACGGCTTATGGCGCGCTCTCCCTGGAGACGAATTCCTCTTGCCTCCATCGCCGGCGGATTGAAGGGTTTGAAAACCCGGTCGGGTCTTGCAAAACCTCCGCCGGCTTAACGCCAGCCACGGGCGCCAGAACCACACGCTTTTGCCGTACGCGAAATGCGCCGCTCGTCCTGCGCTGAGATCGATCGCTCACAGCCGTAAAGGCCGCCCTGCAATGCCTCGCGCGCGCGAGCGCTTTCGCGTCCATCGCTCCCCGCACTCCACGTATCGTGACGACGCGTACGCCCCTCTTCATGAGGCGGGATGGCGCGAACATGGAGCTGATTTGGGGGAAATGAGAAGCGATATATTTTCGCAGCGCGATCTGGACGACCCAAATCACGTTGAATCGGCTGGTGAAATTCGTTTATTCGCGCAAGCCGGATTTGCGGCGGGTTTGGGCCGCGCGGCAAGATCGGCGCCCGTTGATCGCCGACGGGCCAATTGGCAAGCGTCAGCCCGTATTCCTGACCGCATCGACCAGCATGGCATAGAGCTGGCGCTTGGTGAATTCCTTCGGCTGCGTTGCTGCAGGCTTGGTCGCTGCCGGCTTTCGCGGAGACATGACCTTGTCCGCCGGGCGGTCACAGGCCGCTGACAGCGCCGTCTTTCGTTTCGGTGCCGACACGATCATGGGGCTCGCGGTTGGCGGCTTGTGACCGCGCTTCTGGCCCATGCGCTTCAACTTGGCGCTCACGGCATTGCGGCTAAGGCCGAGCCGACTTGCGATCTGACCGGCACTGTGGCCGTCGGCCCAGAGTTTCTTGAGCAGTGCTACGTCGTTCGCATCCCAACCCATGAGGATGATTATACATCGACTGCGAGCAACAGGCTAGTCGTTGCGCACGTTGCTTGAACGAGTAGATGGTCTTGTCGTTAACGCCGCGTCGTTGAGAGGATGGCAAGCGACTAGCCCGCCGTAGTTCAACGAGCGAAGGCCCCCCCACCGCCACGAGCGGAGTGTGAGATGGTGGGCACGGCGCGTCGCGACCTTGCCCCACCCTACGCGGCTCAACAAAGCCAACGGTGCGCGCGAACTAGCATCAGAGCCATCGAGCGCGTTTGAAACGCAGGTAAAGCACCGTGCAAAGCAGGGCAATAGTGCCAATGACGACAAAATAGCCGTACTGGGTCTTCAACTCGGGCATATTCTCAAAGTTCATGCCGTAAATCCCGGCGATCGCGGTGGGGACGGCCAGTATCGCGGCCCAAGCGGCCAACTGCCGCGTGATGACGCCCTGACGCTGCTGCTCCAGGAGATTGCTCACCTCGAAGACCGAAGTCAGAACGTCTCGCAAGGCGTTCACCATCGCATCGACGCGTCGCACATGATCCAGGACGTCCTGGAAATATGGACGGGCGTTGGCGTCGAGACATGGTGTATCAAGATGTACGAGCCGGCCGCAGACCTCCGTCATGGGGCCGATGATCCGCTTAAAACGGATCAGCTCCTGGCGCAGCCCGAAAATTCGCTTGATCTCTGCGCGGCTGAGGAAGCTGTCGAGAGCGCTTTGCTCCATGACCAGCACGCGTTCCTCGATCGTTTCGACGACGGGAAGATAGCCATCAACGATGAAGTCGAGGATGGCGTGGAGAACATAGTCCGGGCCCTGGCCCAGCAGGCTGGGCGCGGCTTCGAGTTGCGCGCGGAGGTCGCTATGCGCCCGTGCCGAGCCATGCCGAACCGAAATGATGAAATTCGTCCCGGCAAAAATTGCGGTTTCGCCGTAGGCGATGTGATCGTGCTCAAGATGAGCGGTGCGTGTCATTACGAACAGTTGTTCGCCATAGACATCAACCTTCGGCATTTGATTCGCTTTGAGCGCATCCTCGATCGCAAGAGGATGAAGCCCGTAGTTTTGCTCAAGTTGCTCAAGCTCTCGTTTCGAAGGCTCGAATAGTCCGATCCAGACGAACTCGGACTTGCCCTTGCAATCGATGGGCTCGTCCAATGTAACGGCTCTGAGTTTCTTGCCATTACGATACAGGTGGGCTGCCACGACGCTCACAATGCGCTTTCCTCCGAACCTATTGAGCCTTGTAGGGTAGGCAACGCGAAGCGTGCCTACCGTTAACACCGCGAATGCACGGCTACAGCGCCTTGGTCCGCCTCAGCAGCCACCAGGTCAGTGCTCCCGCGGCGATCACCAGCAGAAGCGCATACCAGGTGCCGCCATCGCCGGTCTGGAACGGCATGTCCTTGGTGTTCATGCCGAAGAAGCCGGTGACCAGCGTCGAGGGCAGCATGCATGCGGTCAGGACCGACAGCGTGAACAGGCGGCGGTTGGTGATCGCCGTCATGCGGCCGGCGATTTCGTCCTGCAGCAGCCGCGCGCGCTCATAGATCGCGCTGAACTCGTAGTCGAGCGCGTCGAACTTCTGCGCAAGCTTGCGCATCGCCGACAGCAGGGTTTCGGATTCGACGTCCTCGCGCGTCTCCAGGCGATGAAACAGCGCACGGATCTGCGAGAGCTGCCGCCGCGTGCGGATCGCCTGCAAACGCACGCGGCCGAGCCGCAATCGCTCATCGTCGATCTCATCGTGCAGTACATGATTTTCGACGATGTCGAGCTCGTCACCGAGGCCCGCCGAATAGCGTCCGATCACATCGGCGAACTGGTCGACGATCGCATCGAACAGCGACACCGGGGTGGGAAACTTGCGGCCGCTATCGAGCGCACGCCGTGTCAGCTCGATCGCGCGCAGCGGCTTGCGCCGGGCGGTAATCATCAGCCTTGACGAGATCGCAAAGTGCACCCGCAGGAGATCGTCGCCCTCCTGCATGAACTCCTGGTGCAGGTCGGGCAAAACGCCGGCAATCTCCTCGTCAAAGATATCGAGGCGGATGTGCTCGTCGGCATCGAGCAAGGTCTCGCGCGCGACATCGGACAGCGGCGCACTGGCGAGCCAGTCGTGGCAGCGACGGTTGGACAGATTGAAATGCAGCCACAGCCAGCCATGCGGATTGGCGAGTTCCACATGGAGGTTCACGATCTCGAGCTTCGTCGCGGAACCGTCGTTCGCGAAGCGATAGGCGGAGATGATGCCGATGTCGGCGAGGGGCTGGTCCATCTGCTAACCCGTTGCTGGTGCGAAGCAGGCAATGCGTCAACGCAGTGGCAAGCTGATGGCGACTACACCCCATCGAAGCTCTGGAGACAAGCTTTTGATTGGGCAGTGAATTGTAGGGTGGGCAAAGCGAAGCGTGCCCACCATTCGCGAGCGGAGTGTTGGATGGTGGGCACGGCGCAAGAGCGCCTTTGCCCACCCTACGGATCCCTACTCCGCCGCGATCTGCCGTGGCGCGGGCGGCGGGTTGGCGAGGTCGGCGGCGAGTTGCGCATGGCGCGCTTTCGCGTCCTGGACCGCCTTCTCCTTGACCGGGCCGTAGCCGCGGATGCGGTCGGGCAAGGACAGGAGCTCGACGGCGGTGTCGTGGGTCACCGGCGACAATAGGCCGAGTACCGTTTCGACATCCTTCTCGTAGGCTGCGATCAGTTCACGCTCGAGCTTGCGGTCAGCCGAGTAGCCGAAGATGTCGAACGGCGTGCCGCGCAGGAAGCGCAGTTTTGCCAGCGTCCGGAACACCGGCATCATCCAGGCGCCGAACGCGCGCTTCTTCGGGCGGCCGAGCGCATCCTTGCCGCCGCCGAGGATGGGCGGCGCGAGATTGAAGTTGAACTTGAACTCGCCTTCGAACTGGTCGCGGAGCTGCTTTTCGAACTTTCCGTCGGTGAACAGCCGCGCGACTTCGTACTCGTCCTTGTAGGCAAGCAGTTTTGCGTAATTGATCGCGACCGCGCGCGGCAGTGCATCACCATAGCCGCCATCGGTGGCCGCATCGCGCACTCGCTTCACGAGAGCCCGATAGCGCTCGGCGAGCGCAGCATTTTGATAATCGGCGAGGTGCGCGCTGCGGTGGGCGATGACCTCGTCCAGCGTCATCGCATCAAGCGTCTTCGCGGCCACCGGCTCGTCCTGGCCCTTCATCATCGCCTCAAGCCGCGCCGGATCGGCGGCGGCCAGACGGCCGAGCTGGAAGGCTTGCGTGTTCATCTTGATCGAGACGCCGTTGACCTCGATTGCCTGCAGTATAGCCTTTGCCGACAGCGGCAGCAGGCCCTTCTGATAGGCATAGCCCAGCATCATGATGTTGGTGGCGATGGAATCACCGAGCAGCGTTTCGGCCGGCTTGGTGAAATCGTAGAACGACGAATCCTTGCGCAGCTCGGTCTCCAGCACGTGGTTGACCTTGCGGCTCTGGAAATTGAAGTCGCGATTGAGGATGAAGTCGGCGGTCGGAATGACGTGGGTATTGATGACGCCGACGGTGCGGCTGGCTTCGCAGAGCGTAATCGTGTCCTTGGCGGCGGCGACCACCTCGTCGGCGGCCATCACGAGATCGGCGGTGCCGGTGACGATGCGCGAACAGGTGACGTCGGCGGTATGCTCGGAAAGGCGAACGTGGCTCAGCACCGCTCCGCCTTTTTGCGCGAGGCCGGACATGTCGAGGATCATGCTGGCCTTGCCTTCGATATGCGCGGCCATGCCGAGCAGCGCGCCGATGGTCAGCACGCCAGTGCCGCCAACGCCGCCGACGGCGATGTTGTAGGGCCGCTGCAGCGACGGGAATGACGTCGGCTCGGGCAGATCGCCGATCTCACCGAGGCCTGCACCATCAAGGCTTGCCGGCGCCCGGCGGCGCGGCTTGCCGCCGTCGATGGTGACGAAGGACGGGCAAAAGCCCTTGAGGCAGGAATAGTCCTTGTTACAGGTCGACTGGTTGATGGTGCGCTTGCGGCCCATCTCGGTTTCCAGCGGCTCGACCGAGATACAGTTCGACTGCACCGAACAATCGCCGCAGCCTTCACATACAGCCGGATTGATCATGACGCGGCGCGCCGGGTCTTCCATCAGCCCACGCTTGCGGCGGCGGCGCTTTTCGGCGGCGCAGGTTTGCACAAACACAATCGCCGAGGTGCCCTTCAGCGTGCGGCAAGTTCTCTGGACCGTGTCGAGTTCGTCGCGATGCGCAACCTTGACGCCGGGCGCGATGTCGGACGCCGGATAGGCACCCGGATTTTCAGAGACCAGATAGATGTTGCGGATGCCTTCGGCGTGAAGCTGGAAGGTGATCTGCTGCGGCGACAATTCGCCATCGACATGCTGGCCGCCGGTCATCGCGGTCGCGTCGTTATAGAGGATCTTGTAGGTGATGTTGGCGCCCGAGGCGATCGCCTGCCGGATCGCGAGGCTGCCGGAGTGGAAATAGGTGCCGTCGCCGAGATTGGCGAAGACATGCTCTTCCTTGGTGAAGGGAGCGACGCCGACCCACGGCACGCCCTCGCCTCCCATATGGGTGTAGGTCTCGGTGTTGCGGTCCATCCACAGCGCCATGAAGTGGCAGCCGATGCCGGCAAAGGCGCGGCTGCCCTCGGGCACTTTGGTCGAAGAGTTGTGCGGGCAGCCCGAACAGAAATACGGCGTGCGGGTGACGGGGGCGACCGCCTGCATCTGGGTCGCCTGCCGGCCGTTGAACCAGTCGGCCTTGGCGCGGAGCATCGCGGCGATTTCGGGGTTGAGGTTAAGTCGAAGAAGTCGCTCGGTCAGCGAGCTCGCAAGCGAGGCAACGGAAAGTTCGGCGGCGAAGGTGAGAAAGCGTTTGTCGTGGTCGTCCATCTTGCCGATGATGCGCGGACGGACGTCGTCGCGCCAGTTGAACAGCTCCTGCTTGACCTGGTTCTCGACGATCTCGCGACGTTCCTCGACGATGAAGATTTCCTCGAGGCCGACGGCGAAATTGCGCACGCCCTCCGGCTCCAGCGGCCAGGGCATGCCGATCTTGTAAAGCCGAAGCCCGATCTTGGCCGCAACCTCCTCGGTAATCCCAAGCTCGCGCAACGCCTGGCGGATGTCCTCGTAGCTCTTGCCCGACGCCATGATGCCGTAGCGGGCATTCGGCGAATCCATGGTGATGCGGTTGATCTTGTTGGCGCGGGCGAAGGCAATCGCGGCATAGCCCTTGTAGTCCTGCAAACGCAGGTCCTGCGCATAGCGGTCGTCCGGCCAGCGCAGGTTGAGGCCGCCGGGCGGCATCTCGAAATCGGCCGGGATCGCAAACGGCGTCATCTCGTCGGTGAGATCGATCTCGGCGGTGGTTTCCACCGTCTCGGTGATCACCTTCATGCCGACCCAGCAGCCGGAGTAGCGCGACATCGCGATACCCAAGAGGCCCATCTCGATCATTTCATGGATGCTGGAGGGATAGAGATACGGCATCAGCGCGGAGATGAAGGCGTGGTCGGACTGATGCGGCACGGTCGAGGATTTCGCGCCATGGTCGTCGCCGGCGAGGACGAGCACGCCGCCGTTTTTGGCTGAACCGGCCGTATTGCCATGCCGGAACACGTCGCCGCAGCGGTCGACGCCGGGGCCCTTGCCGTACCAGATGCCGACCACGCCGTCATATTTGGCGCCGGGCGAGAGGTTGAGCTGCTGCGAGCCCCAGATCGCGGTGGCCGCAAGGTCCTCGTTCACGCCGGGCTGGAACTTGATGTTGTACTGGTCGAGATGTTTGCGGGCCGCGAAGAGCTGCTGGTCGTAGCCGCCGAGCGGCGACCCGCGGTAGCCGGAAATGAAGCCTGCGGTGTTGAGGCCCGCGGCGCGGTCGCGGCGGATCTGCGCCATCGGCAGGCGGACCAGCGCCTGGATGCCGGTCAGGAAAATGTGGCCGGTGCCTTGGGTATATTTCTGGTCGAGACTGATCGGACCTTGGTTGATTCCCATTGCAGCCCTCTTTGCCAGCCGGTGGAGCCTTGTTTCGCAACGACTGTTTTTAGCTAGTCATCTGAACTCATTAGAACCAGTCTATGTCGGATTATTCCGTGGGCGCAGCACAAATCTCGCCCCGCAGGCCGCCGCTTCAAAGATCGCAATTTCGTGCCGGGAATAACGCCAGCGCTTTTCGGTTTGTGTCGTCCGGAAGCCCCGGCGCGAAATGCCATGACGCCCCTCCTCTGTCCGCTTTCGCGCTATAACGCCCGAGGAGGCCAGATGGTGCAGGGACGACGTCGGATCATGCGGGCGATTCTCGCTGCCATGCTATTGTGCACTGCGCTCGCGGGCGGCGATGTCCGTGCCCAGTCCAAGGTCGAGCCGACGGCTGAAGACATCGCGCGCGGCAAGGCGCTGACCGAGGCCGGCGACTGCGCAAGCTGCCATACCGCCGATCGCACAAAACCGTTCGCCGGAGGAAAACGGATCGATACGCCGTTCGGCGGCATCTATTCGCCGAACCTGACGCCGGATCGAGAGACCGGCTTGGGGGCGTGGAGCGACGACGATTTCTACCGCGCGTTGCGGCTCGGCGTGGCGCGCGACGGCTCGCGCTATTACCCGGCGTTCCCCTACCCGAATTTCACCAGGCTGACGCGCCAGGACATTGTTGCGATCCGCGCCTATCTGGCGACGCTGACGCCGGTGCGCAGCGAGCCCCGCGCGCCGGACTTGCGCTTTCCGTTCAACTACCGCTTCGTCATGCGCGGCTGGAACTGGCTGTTCTTCAAGCCCGGCATCCTGATGCCCGATCAGCAGAAGAGCGCGGAATGGAATCGCGGCCGCTATCTGGTCGAGGGCGTCGCTCATTGCGGCGCCTGCCATACGCCGAAGAACATCTTTGGCGCGGACAAGCGTGGCCAGAAGTATGGCGGCGGCCGTGTGCAGGGCATGTTCGCGCCGCGGCTCGATGCTGCCGAGCGCAGCGGCCTGAAGTCGTGGAGCGTGGAAGATATCACCGAGTATCTGCAGAGCGGCCGCAACGCCAAAAGCCATGCCGGCGAGCTGATGTCGGAGGTCGTGGTCAACTCGACCTCGAAGCTGAGCGACGCGGACGTTCGTGCCATCGCGGTCTATCTGAAGGATCTGCCGGCCGGCGCACCGGAGCCGAAGGTCACCCCGCCCTCGCCTTCGCAAATGGCTGCGGGCGAAAAGCTCTACAACGGCGCCTGCATCGCCTGCCACGAGGAGGACGGATCGGGCGCGCCGCGGATCTACCCGCCGCTGCCCGGCAACGCCAATTTGCAGTCCGCCGACGCCACCAGCACGCTGCGTATCATCCTCGACGGCGCCGAGACCGTGACGACGCCCCGCGCGCCTAACAAGGGATCGATGCCGGCCTATGCCGCGAAGATGACGGATCAGGAGATTGCCAACGTGACCAACTACATCCGCAATGCCTGGGGCAATGCGGCGCCGCTGGTGACGGCGGACCAGGTCGCGAAAGCGCGGCGGCCCAAGTAGCAGCTCACCGCTGCTCCCCATTGAACACGAATTTCGGCATTTCCCATTTGTAGCGGATGGCGAGCAGACGCAGCGTCAGACCGAGCACGAATGTCAGCGCCGTCCAGAGCGGGGGATTGAGGTTGAGTCCGAAGGCGGTGGCGTAGAACAGTCCGGTCACGACGGAGACGCTGGCGTAGAGTTCGGCTCGAAACAACAGCGGCACGTCGTTGCAGAGAATGTCGCGCAGCACGCCGCCGGCGCAGCCCGTGATCATGCCGGACACGATCACGATCGGCAGCGAAGCGTTCATCTGCCAGGCGACATCGCAGCCCGCCATCGTGAAGACCACGAGCCCGATCGCATCGAGCACCAGGAATGCCGCATTGAGCCGATGCACCTGCCGCGCGATCAGGATGGTCACGAAGGCCGCGATCCCGGTCAGCGCCAGGTAAGACGGGTTCTGCACCCAGACCAGCGGATATTGCCCGAGCAGCACATCGCGGATGGTGCCGCCGCCAAGTGCGGTAATACAGCCGAGCATGCATACGCCGGCCCAGTCCATGCTACGCCTACCCGCCGCGAGTGCTGCGGTCATCGCCTGCGCGGTCAACGCGACGTAAGTCAACAGATGCAGAACGGTATCGCCGGGCGGCAGGCTCCACATGGCAAACCTCACGTTCGGAACCTCTGGGAATCAGCGGTTCCAACATTACAGGGTTGCAACTTGGCGCGGAACATCCGGTCCTGCCAGCCATTGTCTTTCCGCTTAGCTGGGATGCTAACGGAGGAACTCATTCATGCAACCCAATCCTAACGATCCCTACCGCGCCGGCCTGAGCGATGAAGAAATCCGCCGTCAGGCCCGCTTCAACAGCCTCGACAATGAGTTGCAGCCTGACCCCGCGCTGGCCGAGGGTTCGCCCAGCGGCGCCAAGGTCGCAATGTTTGCGGTCGCGATCGCGGTCGTGCTCGGCGCGTTGTTCTATGGCCTGAACAACACCACCGTGAACCAGGCCGGCACTACGCCGCCCAATCAAACCGCGCAGACGCAACCGGCCAACCCCGCAGCGCCTCCAGGCATGCGTGACGTAACGCCGAAGGCGAACACCGAGCCGGGAACCACCACCGGCGCCGCGACCACTCGCCCGACACCGCCGTCGCAGAACCCGACGGGTACGGAAGTCGATCGCGCCAAGCAGTAACGGGTGACGATTTGAACAACGAGCAGCGGGCCAAAAGCCCGCTGCTTTTTTTTGCGTCAAGGCGAAGTGCCGAGGTGTCAACCATGCACACTGAACATGCGAACCGCCAAACCTGACCTCGCTGCTTGCGCACGAGGCCTTTCAGCTTTGAAGCATGCCTCTATCTTCATTATGGAAATTAACGTGGCACAGAATATCTACGACAATCCCGATTTCTTCGCTGCCTACAGCCAATTGCCTCGCCAGGTGCATGGGCTGGACGGAGCGCCCGAATGGCCAGCAGTCCAGGCCATGCTGCCGGCGCTGAGGGGAAAGCGCGTCGCCGACCTGGGCTGCGGCTTCGGCTGGACCTCGCGCTGGATGCGCGCGCAGGGCGCGGTCTCGGTGCTTGGCCTCGATCTGTCGCAGAACATGATCGCACGCGCCAAGGCCGATACCACGGACCCCACCATTGAATATCTGCTCGCCGACCTCGAGACACTCGAACTGCCGGAAGCGGCTTTCGATCTCGTCTACAGCGCCCTGACCTTTCACTATGTCGTGGATTTCCCGCGCCTTGCGCACATGATGCACAAGGCGCTGGTGCCCGGCGGAGATCTGGTATTCACGATCGAGCATCCGATCTTCATGGCTGCGGCGCATCCGCATTGGATGGCCGATGAAGACGACCGCAAGACTTGGCCAGTCAACGGCTACTCGGTCGAGGGCGAGCGACGCACGGACTGGTTCGCAAAGGGCGTGGTGAAGTATCACCGGACCCTCGGCACAACGCTCAACGCGCTGATTGATGCGGGCTTCCAGTTACGTCGGGTCAAGGAATTCGCCCCGACGCGCGAACAGATCGAGCGCGCGCCCGAACTGGCCGAAGAGCTGGAGCGACCGATGATGCTCCTGGTCTCGGCACGAAAGCCAGAAAGGCGTTAAGAGACCGCTTGAAAACGGGGTGGCGGTTCAGGCCGTCCATGATTCAAACTTCTGATGTGGACAGCAGCGAATCGGACCCGGAGGGCCGCCGGGCGTTGGGAGCACCTCAAGCGTCCGTGTTAGGACTAGGCGACAGCTTGGAGATTGGAAACATGGCGCTCAAGCGGATGGACAACGTAGGAATCGTCGTCGAAGACCTCGGAGGGACGATTGAATTCTTTCGCGAACTCGGCCTCGAGCTCGAAGGGCGGGCCACGATCGAAGGAGAATGGGCCGGACGTGTCACTGGACTCGGCGATCAGCATGTCGAGATTGCCATGATGCGCACACCGGACGGCCATAGCCGGCTCGAGCTCTCCCGCTTCCTCACGCCGCCTGTCGTCGCAGATCACCGGAACGCCCCGGTCAACGCACTAGGCTACCTCCGCGTCATGTTCACCGTGGACGACATCGACGAGACGCTTGAAAGGCTCCGCACGCGCGGCGCGCAGCTGGTAGGCGAAATAGTCCAGTATAAAGACGCGTATCGGCTGTGCTACATCCGTGGGCCTGAAGGGCTTCTCATCGGACTCGCCCAAGAACTCAGCTGAGCGCGATACGAAGAAAGGGGTCGTCGAGCGGACCTTCGGCTGGATGACACGATGGCGGCGCCTTGTCCGCGACTACGAGGCCCGCATCGACGTGTCAGAAGCCATGATCCATGTCGCCATGGGCGGTCTTCTGCTCCGGCGTATCAGCCACCGACATTTTCAAACAGCCTCCAAGAGCCGAGCCGCCCGTGCCGCATGACACGGGGGCCTGCGATTGACTGCAACCATAAGATCGATGGCGCGGGGCCAACAGTCACCTAACGCCTTCGGCGGGGTATAGGACCTGACCTTAGCTAAACATCTTGTTGAGTTCGCCGCCGGAATAGCCGTTGGCAAATTCGCCGAACGTGCCCTCCTCCGCCATCTCCTTTGACGCCTTCATGAAGCCGGCCCACGCCATTCGCGCAAGCGAAGCGCCGATGCTGATGCGGCGCACGCCGAGAGCGGAAGCCTCCTTCAGCGAGGGACCGGTGCCGACCAGGAGATTGACGGGTTTTGGTTGCACCGCTTTCACCACGGCCGCAATCTCTTCGGCCGTCGCAATGCCCGGCGCATAGAGGCAATCGGCCCCGGCCTCGGCATAGGCGGTGAGCCGGTCGATCACGAGATTCAAATCCTTCTGCCCGCGCAGGAACGCCTCGCAACGGCCGGTGAGCAGGACGCCGCTGTTATCGGCATCGATCGCCTGCCGCGCCGCCCTGATGCGGTCGACGGCAAGCGCGCGGTCGAACAGCGGTTTTGCGTTATCGCCGGTAAAATCCTCGATCGACAGGCCGGCGACGCCGGTCTTCACAGCGCGCGCGACATTGACGGCGACCTTGTCCGGCTCATGCGCAAAGCCGTCCTCGAAGTCGGCGTTGACGGGAATATCGACCGCCGCGCAGATCGCCGCGAGATGATCGCAGACGTCGTCGACGGTGACGCGGTTGTCCGCCTTGCCGAGGGTCCACGCAAAGCCGGCGCTGGTGGAGGCAAGCGCCTTGAAGCCGAGGTGTTGCAAGGCTTTCGCGCTGCCGACGTCAAACGGATTGGGGATGATGAAGCATCCGCTCTCGTGCAGTTTCCGGAATGCAGCGCGTTTGTCAGCAGATGTCAGCATGGTCGTTCCCCTCAATGTTTGTTGGCGCCGGGTAGATAGGAATGCATCGCTCGGTCCGCCAGACGTATCACGCCACGACCTTGCGCAGGAATGTCCGCTCCTCCGCAAGAATGAACTGGTTCTCCTCGGCGAAATTGAAGTTCGCCATGCCTTCGCTGTCCGCACGCAGCCGCGCCCGGTAGCTTTCATAGGCCGCTAGACTCTCGAACGAGATCAGCGCGAAGGCGATGTTGTTGGTGCCCTCGTGCGGCATCCAGTAGCCGAGGAGATCGCCGCCGCATTTCGGGATGATGGTGAGCCAGTTTTTTGAGTACTGCTCGAATAGCGCGCGTTTGAAGGGATCGAGCTGATAGCGGATGAAAACGGTGACGGTCATGGTTTATCTCCGGTGTTTGTAGCCGTCATTGCGAGGAGCGAATGCGACGAAGCAATCCAATCCTTCGCGTGTGGCACGATGGATTGCTTCGCTTCGCTCGCAATGACGGAGCCTGTTGCTTCGAGCAGAGAATACCCGCTTGCCCTACCGCAATGCTTCGGCTATCATCGAACTATGAAAGCAGGCCCCGACATTGCCATGGTCGCCTCTCTCGTCGGCGACCCCGCCCGCGCCAACATGCTGACCGCGCTGATGGACGGCCGTGCGCTGACCGCGAGCGAATTGGCGCACCAGGCCGGTATCACGCCGCAGACCGCGAGTTCGCATCTCTCCAAGCTCGAGGCCGGCGGGCTGATCGAGCCGGAGAAACAGGGCCGCCACCGCTATTACCGGCTCACCGGGTCTGACGTCGCTCACGTGCTCGAGGGACTGGCGGGCTTGGCCGAGCGCGCCGGCCATACCCGCGTGCGCACCGGACCGAAGGAGCCGGCGCTGCGGCGGGCGCGGATCTGTTACGACCATCTCGCCGGCGATCTCGGCGTGCAGATGCTCGACAGCCTGCGCAAGCAAAGACTGGTCCGGCAAACCAAGCAGGCCATCGAACTCACCGGCGAAGGCAAGCGCTTCATGGCGGAGGCGCTGCAGATCGACACCGAAGCGCTGGCGCATCCGCGGCGTCCGGTGTGCAAGGCCTGTCTCGACTGGAGCGAACGGCGTCATCACCTCGCCGGCACGCTGGGAGCTGCGGTGATGAACCGCTTCACCGAATTGAACTGGGCCGCGCGCGATCCCGCGCCGGGCAGCCGCGTCGTGAACTTCACCCGCACCGGCGAAAAGCGCTTTGCGGCATTGTTCGGAAGCGAGCAGGCATAGCCGGGACGCTTGAACTTTTTCGTCGGCAACGCCGACCAAACGGCGACCAGCGCTTCCGACGAGATTTTCATGAACCGTTTGCTTCGAACCATTGCCACAGCGATGCTGATCGCGTGCTACGCCCTGCCGGCCCCGGCTGAAGACCTGCCCAAATTCAGCGATCACAAGGTGAAGGTCTATACCGGCAAGCGCGCCAAGCCGCGGCTCGACCACGAGTTCTGGCGCGATCAGAGCCACACCTATCGCGCTGCGATGCGAGACGACAACGTGAATGCCGGCGGGCGCTTCATCGTCGTCATCCTGCCCTGCGGCACCGAATGCCAGGCGCCGACATTCCTCGACGTCCGCACCGGGCGGATTACCCAGTTCTTCACCGTCTCGAATTGGGGTGATGTGCCAGATGAGTTCGAGCCCGTGATAAGCCGGGCCGACAGCCGCCTGATCGTGTTCCGCGGCAAGCGCAACGAAAAGGGCATCAACGGCAACCACTATTATTCGATCGATGACCGCGGCGAACTCAAGCACCTGCACTCGACGGACACCGGCGGCGATTTCAGCGCGGCGCTGAAGGCCGAGTGAGGCGGATGCAAGCCCCTCTCCGACCATGTCGTGATTTCGGATATTGCTCGCCGGATGGGTCCGATCTAGTGTCGCGCCATGGAAGACACGATTACGGAAGCGGTCAGGCAGCAGTACGAAGCGTATAGCTATCCGCCGCCAATTGAGGACGGCGAGAAATTCCTGAAGAAGTGGGGACCGCTGACCTGTGACCCCAAATTTGCAGGCATTCAGCTGTGGCCGGAGGGCCGGCCTCGGCAAGACCTGCGCATATTATGCGCCGGTTGCGGTTCCTCCCAAGCGGCTCTGATCGCCCTCAATAACCCGGACTGTGCTGTCCTCGGTATCGACCTTTCCGAGACCAGCCTCGCTCATTCGAAGCGTCTTCGCGATCGACACGGCCTCGCCAACCTTGAACTTCAGCAAATGAGCCTGCTGGATGTCGGCGAGCTAAACAGCCGCTTTGACCTGATCATTTGCACTGGCGTCCTTCATCACCTTCCCAATCCGGACGCCGGACTAAAGGCTCTCGCGGATGTACTCGATCCATCCGGAAGCATGGCAATCATGCTTTATGGGAAGACGGGGCGCGCTGGAGTCTATCTGGTCCAGGACATCTTGCGGCGGCTTGGAGCCGGTCGAAACGCCGAGGGCGTCAGGATTGCCCGCGAACTTCTGAAGTTTGTTCCATCGAACCATTACCTGATCTCGGCGACCGGCAAACTACCCCATGATCTTGCCTACGATGCGGGCATCGTGGATATGCTGCTTCACCCGCAAGATAGAGCCTACTCGGTGCCGGAGATCATCAAGTTTGTCGAAGCGGCTGGGCTGGTTTTCTCCGGCTGGAGCGATAACGCCCTCTACTGCGCCGACCGGTATCTCAGCGGAGAGATGCTGGAAAGGGTTTTGACGCTCCCGCCCGCGGAGCAGTGGGCCGTCGTCGATAATCTTACCATGCTGAACGACAGGCACGATTTTTTCGTCAGGAAGCCGGAAAGCACGCGCTTCCTTACCCGTTTCGATACAGATGATTTTCTGTCATATGTCCCGCACATTCGATCCGGCGTCCGCTTGGCTGGTGACGTCAACTCATTGGTCTTGACGCGCCCTGCGCCTCAAGGGGAAGTCATTATCCCGATATCGAGATCGGAAGCGCTCATGCTGGAGCAGGTGGACGGAAAAAAGCGGATATCGGATATTCTGTCCCACTCCATTTTCACAGGATCCGAGCCCGACAAAAGAGCGAATTTCGCGCGCGCCGTCTGCGAGCGCATGTGGCGATCGGGGCATGTCCTGTTTGGCCGATCCGGCTCTTAAGCTCCAGGCCGGGAGACCGGATGGCACGGCGGTGTGGAATGCTCTCGCCAACGTGAAACGGAAAGTCTTTACATCGTGTGAGGTCAGCATCAATACGCGCCTGTCTTACAGGAGTGTTTGAGATGCGAAGGATGTGCGTCATCGCGCTAGCAGCCGCTTCGGCCTTGATTGCGTTATCGCCTGCGGCATCAGCAGAAACCGAACGACCCGCGGCGCGCGAGCCCTACGGCATCGCGCTTGAAGGTTTTGCCTATCCCTACCCCGTCCATCTGCTGCCGCTGGTGAACGACGGCGAGCAGGTGCGGATGGCCTATATGGATGTCGCGCCGGCGCAGCCGAACGGACGCAGCGTGGTACTGCTGCACGGCCGCAATTTTCCATCGAGCTACTGGGCGCCGGTCATAAAGACCTTGAGCGATGCCGGCTATCGCGTGATCGTGCCGGACCAGATCGGTTTTGGAAAATCGTCGAAGCCGCAGGGCGATTTGCATTTCGATACGCTGGCGCGCAACACGATGGCGCTGCTCGATCATCTCGCCATCGCCAAAGCCGACATCGTCGCGCATTCGCTCGGCGGCATGCTCGGCGTGCGGATCGCGCGTGCCTATCCCGACAGGATTGCGCATCTGGTGCTGACCGCGCCGATCGGGCTCGAGGATTACCGGCTCTACGTGCCGCCGACGCCGACCGAGAAGATTCTGGAAAACGAGGACAAGTTGACCGCGGAGGCCTATCGCAAGCAGCTTGAGACCAATTACGCGCTGAAACTGCCGCCTGAACAGGTCACGCCGTTCATCGACGCGCGCTTCAACATCAAGGGCAGCGCCGAATATAAGCGATGGCTGCGCGCCTTCGTCAGCTCGGCGCAGATGATCTACCGCGAGCCTGTAGCGCACGAGATTCCGCTGATCACGCAGCCGACGCTGTTCGTGATGGGCGCCGACGACCACAACGCGCCGGGCCGAGCCAATGCGCCGGAGGCGCTGCGCGCGAAAATGGGCCAGAACGCCGAACTGGCCAAGGCGCTCGCCGCCAGGATGGGACGCGGCCGGGCCGAGGTGATCCCGAACACCGGGCATCTGGTCTTTCTCGAGGCGCCGGGCAAATATAACGAGCTGGTGCTCGGATTCCTGGCCGCTCCGTAGCGTCAGGGAACATTCATGTTCCATTCAGGTCCCGGGACTAAGTTCCGTTGCGTGCCGCCTTGCGGCCGAAAACGGGAGAAAACATGAAATACCTCTTCGCAGCAGTTTTGGCCCTGGGCACCGTTGCCAGCTTTAGCGCCGCAGAAGCGGCTGGCGGATGCGGCCCCGGCTGGCATCGTGGTCCCTATGGCGGCTGCCAGCCCAATCGCCGGGCGGTTGTGGTTCGTCCAGCCCCTGTTGTCGTGGTGCGGCCCGCAGCTCCGGCCGTCGTCGTGCGGCCCGGGCGCGTGTGCCCCTACGGCACCGTCTGGCGCTATGGCCGCTGCCGCGCTTATTGATAGTCAGCGCACAACAACAAAAGCCCCGCTCCCGCGGGGCTTTTTTATTGCTTCTCTAGATTCTTATTTTGACGCGTTGTCTTAACGCGAACCGGCGTCCACTTCGCTCGGCAACGCTTTAGATGATCGCTGGCGGCGGCTTACCAGTAGTAACGACGCCGACGCCAGTAGCGGCGACGCCAACGACGGCGGCGGCGATGCCAGCCCCAATACCGGCGACGGCGACGCCAGCCCCAGTGACGGCGGCGCCAGCCCCAACGCCTTCGGCCCCAACCGCGCCCACGGCCGCGGCCCCAGCGCACTTCTTCGGGCGAAAGGCGATCGACCTCGTCGCCTGACGTGACGGCGGGTTGCGCATCCTTGTTGTCGGGCAGCTTGTTGGCGTCGTCAGCGAGCGGCGTCGGCATCAGCGGCGCGGCCTCCGCGCTCGCTGCGAGCGCGGCGCCGCCCGCAACAAATCCTAAGGCGAGTTTCAGAAAGTGGCGACGCTCCATCACATCTCCTCCTCCGTTTGCTGGGTGCGAGAAGGAGAGTTTCGATGCGCCGAGATGAACGCGCGGTGAATTGCGCGTTCAGCTTTGTCGTAGTCGCAGTCTACCCCAGTTTATTTTCGCGCGCTGTTGCGCGCGGCGGAACCTTTGTCGTTGCTGCGGCATTTTCGTGTCGAGCGCGCGTGTAACGATCCGCCATCGCAACGAACGCGTCGCCATCTTACGCCGCCAACTCTTCCGCCAGCAGCAGCACTTCGCGCGTCCGCGTCACGTCTGGCCAATCGCGATTGAAATCGGCGACCAGCCGCTTCATTTCCGGCCCATCGGTCGCGCGTTCGAGCGCGGCCTTATCAGGAAATTGATACATCGCGTGGTGCACCGCCGGATCGGTGGCGCTCCAGTAGCGCCACGCCTTCACGGCGCCGAACGACTTCATGGCGTCCGGCAGATGCTCGCGCGAATACCAGGCATCGAAGGCCTGGCGTTTGGCGGGATCGGAGACGGTGGCGCGGACGACGAAAAAAGCTGCGGGCATATCGTTTCTCCCTGGAATTGTTCTTGTAGGGTGGGCAAAGCGCAGCGTGCCCACCATTCTTGCGCCGTTGTTGATGGATGGTGGGCACGCTGCGCTTTGCCCACCCTACGGCAGCTCCTAACATGCAACTGTCACATGCTCCGTGATATCAAGGCCGCGCGCAACGCGTTATCCGAGGTGCCACCTATGCCTGCCCGCCATCGCTCCGCCCTGCTCGCCGCGCTCTGGCTCTTGATCGCGCCCCTGCCCGCCGCGGCCGACGACATCCTGCTGCCGCGCGAGCCGCAGATAGGGCCACGGCCGTTCTATCTCGTCGACAAGATGAAGGATGGTCCGCTGAAGCAACAACTCAGCCAGTGCACCGGGCCGTTTCGCAAGAGCGACTTTTCGATCGGCCACCGCGGCGCAGCGCTGGAATTTCCCGAGCATACGCGCGAGTCCTACATCGCCGCTGCCCGGATGGGCGCCGGCATCATCGAATGCGACGTCACGTTTACGAAAGACCGCCAGCTCGTGTGCCGCCATTCGCAATGCGACCTGCACACCACCACCAACATCCTGACCGTGCCGGCGCTCGCCGGCAAATGCACGCAACCCTTCAGCCCGGCCGATCCCGCCACCGGCAAGAAAGCCTCCGCAAAGTGCTGCACCAGCGACATCACGCTGGCCGAATTCCGGATGCTGAGTGCGAAGATGGACGGCTTCAATCCGGATGCCAAAACGCCGGAGGAATATCAGAACGGCACGCCGCGCTGGCGCACCGACCTCTATGCCAATTCCGGCACGCTGATGACGCATGACGAGAGCATCGCGCTGATCAAGAGTCTCGGCGCCAAATTCACGCCGGAACTGAAAGCGCCGGAAGTGCCGATGCCGTTCGACGGCGACTACACCCAGGAGAAATATGCCAGCCAGATGCTGGACGCCTACAAGAAGGCCGGTATTCCCCCGAGCGACGTGTTCGCACAAAGCTTCAACCTGGCCGACGTGCTCTATTGGGTGAAGACCGAGCCGGAATTCGCCAAACAGGCGGTCTATCTCGAAGAACGCTATGAGAAGCAGGGCCTCGATCCCGCCAAGCCGGAGACCTGGAAGCCCTCGATGGCGGAATTGAAGGCGCAAGGCGTCGCCATCCTCGGCCCGCCGATCTGGACCATGCTGACGCTGAACGACAACAAGGAAATCGTTCCCTCCGAATACGCCAAGGCCGCCAAAGCCGCCGGCCTCGACCTGATCGGCTGGTCGCTGGAGCGCGACGGCCCGCTGCACAAGGGCGGCGGCTTCTATCACCGCTCGATCAGATCAGCCGTCGACCGCGACGGCGATACGCTGACGGTGCTGGATGTATTGGCAAAGCAGGTCGGCATCCGCGGCATGTTCTCGGACTGGCCGGCGACGACGACGTTTTATGCGAGCTGCACCGGAATGAAGTGAGCCTCGTAGGTGGGTTAGCGCAGCGTAACCCACCGAAGTCTTACCACGCGGTCGGTTCGGCCGGTGGGTTACGCCTTCGGCTAGCCACCCTACGCGGTCCCTCCTCCTAATTCTTCGAACGCGTAAACGGCACAAAGCGCACGAGGGCGACGGCGCGCGCCGTCGTCTTGTCGGGAGCGGTTTTTTCGACGACCGTGAGTTGCTGAATGGAGTAAGCGGCGCCCACCGGCATGACTAATCGGCCGCCCACCTTGAGCTGCTCGATCAGCGGCGGCGGAACCTCGCCAAGCGCGGCGGTCACGACGATGGCGTCAAAAGGACCGCATTCGGGCCAGCCGGCAAAGCCGTCGCCCAGACGGACACTCACATTGTCATACGCGAGGTCTCGAAGTGTTTTCGTGGCGACCTCGGCCAGTGGCGGGATGATCTCGATGGTGCAGACCTTCCGCGCGAGGTGCGCAAGGATGGCAGCCTGGTAGCCCGAACCCGTGCCGATTTCGAGCACGACATGATCGGGCGCGACCTCGGCCAATTCTGTCATCAAGGCCACGATATACGGCTGCGATATGGTCTGGCCGTGACCGATCGAAACCGGCATGTCCGCGTATGCGATGGAGCAGGATCGTTCAGGGATGAACAGATGGCGTTTGGTTTGCCGCATGGCCTCAAGGACTCTCTCCGAGAGGCCCTGCCGTCCCAGACCACGGGCGTCGGAACGGCCGTAGGCACGGACGGTTTCGACCATGTCCGCGCGTTCGCGGGCGCATTCGGCGTCCTGTGCCGTCGCTTCCCGCGCGCCGGCAACCATGGACAGCACGAGTGGCAACAAGATCCTCATGATCGTGCGCTCAGCCATGCAACAATCGAAAGCACCGTCCGCCGTCGCGGAAGGAAGCAATGATGCTGTCGTGCCCTAACGGAACGCGCGGGCAGACCGATGCCCTGCCCGAGGTCCAGCCGCCGTGCCTTCCAGCAAGAAATCGGACACCGCCTTTCGGCGGACGGCGGCGCCGATGATAACTACTGTTGCGCGGACGGCAACCGTACCGGCGGCCGCGCCTGCGCTCTGGCTTCCGTTGCCGGAGGCGTCGACACCGGCTTCGGCTTACGCGCGGGGGTGGCAACCGGCAGTGGCGGAGCAGCGGTCGTCCTGGGCCGCAGGTTTTGCTCGGAGACGTTGGCGATCGTGCGCGCCATTTGCTCCTGGTTCGCCTTGAGTTGCTCGGCGGTCTTGGCACTTTCGCGGGCCAATTCTGCCTGGCTGGCCTTGAGCTGTTCGATCTCCTGCTGCACGCCTGCGAGATCGCGCGCCATCGTCTGGAGCAACTGGGCCTGCTCGGCAGCGATCGCGGCGGCTGCCGCATCTTGCGGTGCGGCCTGGGGCGGAGCCGGCAATTGCGAAACTGCGGCATCGGCCGCAGCCAGCCGAACGGCAGGCGGGCTCTGCTGGTCGGCAAGAACAGGCGTTTCCGATGGCAATGACGAAGCCGCGGCCAGTTGCGGTGCCCACCGGGCGACCATCGGCCTGACCGTCTCGCCATAGGATTGCCAGGCGAAAGCAGCGGTACAGATGCCCACAGTCAACAGCAGGCCGATCAAGCCGCGTAGCGCCGGCCTGCCGCGCGATGGCTGACGAGACTTCTTCGCCTTCTCCAGCCTGGAAATCTGCTCATTGAAGCGCGCGAGCTCTTCATCCGCGCGGGCAATCTGCTCATAGGCATGCGCGAGCCGTTCATCGGCGCGCGCGACCAGTTCTTTCTCCTGCGCGGATAGTGCTGGATTGACCTGCGGATCGGTCTGCGTGGTGCTCGCCGGGGAATCCATGGGGCGCCTCCTGCCAGTTTTGCCGTCAACTGAACGGGCGATCGTCGGATTGTAGACACTCCCTACCGCGGTTTTGACGAAAGCATGGCTGGAGGATGGAAAGTCTGGGGCGATTTGAACAGTGCCCCCGGGGCACCGCGCATGCCTTGAGGGGGATCTTCAGATCGCGCGCAGCTATCCACCTCCCGCATCCGGGAAGCGAGTGACCTTGGTTGTTTCGACGGCTCAGTTCGCCTTGCGGCCCAGGAAGGCCGGAATATCCAGCACCTTTTCCTCGATCGGGTTGTGCACGGGAGCCGCGCGGCCGTATGGGTCGAGGCGCTGCGGAGCCGCGGCATGCCTCGCGTGTTCGGCGACCGCCGGTCGTGTTTCGGGGCGGCGGAGCGGCGGCGGGCTGGCGAATTGCGGCGGCGGCGCACCGCGCTGGTCGGCGATGCGGCGCCGGTCGTTGGAGAGCCTGCCGGCGAGATCGGTAAGCAGGTTTTCCGCGACCTGGGTCTGGCCCGTCGCTTCGACATTGTCGATGCCGGTCGCCACGACCGAGACGCGGACGATGCCTTCGAGGCTGGCATCGAAGGTCGCGCCGACGATGATGTTGGCGTCCTGATCGGCCTCGTCGCGGATGCGGGTCGCGGCTTCGTCGACCTCGAACAGCGTGAGATCCCGGCCGCCGGTGATGGAGACGATGAGGCCGCTGGCGCGCTTGATCGAGGGGTTCTCGATCAGCGGGTTGGAAATCGCGGCTACCGCGGCATTGAGCACGCGCTTGGGGCCGGAGGCCTCGCCCCTGCCCATCATCGCCTTGCCCTTCTCGCGCATGACCGAGAGCACATCGGCGAAATCGAGATTGATCAGGCCTTCCTTGACGATGAGGTCGCTGATGCAGGCCACGCCCGAATACAGCACCTGGTCGGCCATCGCAAAAGCGTCCGCAAAGGTGGTCTTCTCGTTGGCCACCCGGAACAGGTTCTGGTTCGGGATGATCAGGAGAGTGTCGACCGCTTTCAGAAGTTCCGCAATGCCGGCTTCGGCATAGCGCATGCGGCGCGCACCCTCGAACTGGAACGGCTTGGTGACGACGCCGATGGTGAGAATGCCGAGCTCGCGCGCAATCCTGGCGATGACGGGCGCGGCGCCGGTGCCGGTGCCGCCGCCCATGCCGGCGGTGATGAACACCATGTGGGCACCGGTCAGATGATCGCGGATCTCGTCGGTGGTCTCTTCCGCCGCCGCACGCCCGACGTCGGGCTGGGCGCCGGCGCCAAGGCCCCCGGTCACCTGCGTGCCCATCTGGATGACACGCCTGGCCTTGGAACTGGTGAGCGCCTGGGCATCGGTATTGGCGACGATGAATTCGACGCCTTCAAGCCCGGCGTCGATCATGTTGTTGACGGCGTTGCCGCCGGCGCCGCCGACCCCGAACACGATAATGCGCGCCCTCAGCTCGCGAATGTCGGTGCCAGTCATTGTTGCCCCACGGTTGCTCCGCTCAACCGCGGAATGAGAGAAAAGGGATTGCTATCCACGAGACGCCCTGCGGTCTGCTTCCACCAGGCTCGCCGCCACATGCCCGACCCGGCGCGCAGAATGTCCGTGATTCTCGTCTGAACTGGAAGTTCGGACAGCGGCCCGCAGGGCCACCACCTCGCCCTCCAGCCGCGCCGTCGCCTCCCGGGCGGCGGTGGTCTCGGCAGTCGCCTGCAGCAGTTCCGCCATCAGGCGGTCGGCGCGCGCGCGTTCGTGCTCGAAATCCCAGCGATTGCCCGCTGCCCTGGCCTCGAGCTGCACGATCTCCGCCTGCAGCGTCACGACGAGCGCCTTTAACTGAGCGGCCTCGCCCGCCCGGTGACCACCCGGTGGGTGTGGCGTATGCCTGATTTCGGCGAGATCGACGCTCACCAGCGCCTTCCCGTCGTCGGAAAGCGAGCGCGGCAAGTGGAGCCGCCTGGCAAGCGAACGGGCGGCCGCTGCCGAGATGTTCAGGCGGGCGCCCAGGGCTGCATAGGTCAGAATCTCAACGGACATCGGCTGTTCTCCCCGAACGAACCGCGCTGGAATCGTCTGATGATGACCGGATAGTGCCCGTGAGGCTAAGGGCAATATGGTTAACAGGTGGTTAACCGGCCGGTGGCGCCGTAACGATTTAGCCACCCCGCGGCCGCCCTGCCCGGCTGCGGCCGGCCGGCGAAAGCCAACCGGGATCGGGAACCGGCAGCAAGCTGGCGCGGGATCGACAGGTCGCGGTATATTCGGCCATCGCGGCTGAGGCGCGATAGAGATGGACGACGTAGAACTCGCTGACCTGCACCGATTCCTGGCCGAGTACCACCGCCGGCTCGCCCGGGAAGCCGTGCTCGATGTCGTGCAGCAATATCACTCCGACCTTGCCCAACGGCTCGCCGACGAGGCCGCGCTGATCCCGAGACGAACCGCGATCGCGCAGCGGCTGCGCGAGGGTGAGCAGCAGAAGCGTAACGAGATGGAGTGAGCGGCGGAAGCCTATCATCACGCTGCACCACGCGATGGGGGCGGATGATCCGAGGGAGGCCGTCATGAACCAGCCGCAGCCAGTCAAGGACGCCAGCCACCTTTACGAAGTCGAGCGCCGCGCCGAGCATGCGGCGCGCCCCGGCTTTCGCATCATGGAGTTGCAGCTCTCCGAAACCCAGAAGGTGCCGTGGCACACCCACAGCAATGTGTCAGATACTTTCTACGTGCTGGAAGGCCAGATGAGGCTGTTCCTGCAGGATCCGAAAGAGGAAGTGAGTTTGAAGCCCGGCGAAGTCTATGTCGTCAGGCCGACGCGACCGCATCTGGTGACGAACGGGGGCACGAAGTCGCTCACCTTCCTGGTTCTGCAAGGGGTCGGCGAATACGATTTTGTTCCGCTCCTGAAGGGTTAGGTTCCTGGGGAACTGGCAGCGGACATGCATTGACGCGCCACCAATGCGCGGACTGCCGTCACACTTTGTTCAAACAACGGATCGACAATCGCGGCAATACAAGAGCGGGCTGGGCCGTCCTGCATGGATCAAATCCATCAAACCAAGGAGACAGCCATGGCAAGTAAAGTAAAGCCGGTTCCCGAGGGATTCCACACCGTCACGCCTTATCTCGTCGTCGACGGGGCCGACAAGGTCATCAGCTTCATGAAAGAAGCCTTCGGAGCCCAGCCGGTATTCGAGCCGATGATGCGGCCCGACGGCAAGGTCATGCATGCGGAGTACAAGATCGGAAATTCCATCGTGATGATTTCCGACTCCTCGGAGCGCGCGCAAGCAACATCGACCATGCTGTATCTCTACGTACCCAACGTCGATGCCGTTTACCAGAAGGCGCTCAAGGCCGGCGCGACATCGTTGATGGAGCCCGCGGATCAATTCTATGGCGACCGCAGCGGCGGCGTGAAGGACCCTGCCGGCAACTCCTGGCACATCGGTACCCACATCGAGGACGTATCGCCGGCTGACCTCAAGAAGCGCGCGGCGGAGGTCATGAAGCAGCAGCACAAGGCGGCGTAGGCGAAACGCGCAAGATTTGTAGGGTGGGTTAGCGAAGCGTAACCCACCACGGTCTCGATTTGCGGTCGGCTCGACCGGTGGGTTACGCCTTCGGCTAACCCTACCCTACGCATCTGTCACAACGGCAGATTATCGTGCTTCTTCGCCGGCATCTCGACCTTCTTATCCCTGAGCATCGCGAGCGCCCGCGCGATGCGCCGCCGCGTCGAATGCGGCATGATGACGTCGTCGATGTAGCCGCGCTCGGCGGCGATGAAGGGCGACAAAAACCGGTCTTCATATTCCTTGGTGCGCTTGGCGATCGCGTCGGGGTCGTTCATGTCGGCGCGGAAGATGATTTCCACCGCACCCTTGGCGCCCATCACCGCGATCTGCGCGGTCGGCCAGGCGTAGTTCATGTCGGCGCCGATTTCCTTTGACGCCATGACGTCGAACGCGCCGCCATAGGCTTTGCGGGTAATGACGGTGACAAGCGGCACCGTGCATTGCGAATAGGCGAACAGCAGTTTTGCGCCGTGCTTGATCAGGCCGCCATACTCTTGAGCGGTGCCCGGCAGGAAGCCCGGCACGTCCACAAACGTCACGATCGGGATGTTGAAGGCATCACAAAAACGGACAAAACGCGCGGCCTTGCGCGACGCATCGCTGTCGAGCACGCCGGCCAGCACCATCGGCTGGTTGGCGACAAAACCCACCGTGCGGCCGGCGATGCGGCCGAAGCCGGTGACGATGTTCCTGGCGAAGGTTTCCGAGATTTCGAAGAAATCGCCCTCGTCCACGACCTTCAGGATCAATTCCTTCATGTCGTAGGGTTTGTTCGGATTGTCGGGGATCAGCGTGTCGAGCGACATGTCGACACGCTCGATGTCGTCAAAGCTCGGCCATTCCGGCACGCCGTCAGAATTGTTTGACGGCAGGAAGTCGATCAGCCGGCGCATCTGCAACAGCGTTTCGACGTCGTTCTCGAATGCGCCGTCGGCGATCGAGGAGCGCGTCGCGTGCACCGAGGCGCCGCCGAGCTCTTCCGCGGTCACCACCTCATTGGTGACGGTCTTCACCACGTCGGGGCCGGTGACGAACATGTAGCTGGTGTTCTTCACC
The DNA here is from genome assembly GCF_056174665.1 of Bradyrhizobium sp. WYCCWR15520. NCBI lineage: Bacteria > Pseudomonadati > Pseudomonadota > Alphaproteobacteria > Hyphomicrobiales > Nitrobacteraceae > Bradyrhizobium > Bradyrhizobium sp. WYCCWR15520. The sequence continues at coordinate 4,522 of NZ_JBWBWM010000047.1, read as the reverse complement.
ATGAAGATGAAGTCGGTCATGGCGGGCGAATAGACGTCGCCGCCGGCGCAGGGGCCCATGATGACGGAGATCTGCGGGATCACGCCTGACGCGATGACGTTGCGGCGGAACACGTAGGAATAGCCCGCGAGCGCGGCGACGCCCTCCTGGATGCGCGCGCCGCCGGCGTCATAGAGGCCGATGATCGGCGCCCTCGCCTTCATCGCCATGTCCTGGAGCTTGGTGATTTTCAGCGCGTGGGTTTCCGACAGCGAGCCGCCGAACACCGTAAAATCCTTGGCGAAGACAAAGGTCTTGCGGCCGTTGACGGTGCCCCAGCCGGTGACGACGCCGTCGCCCGGCACCTTGGTCTTTTCCATGCCGAATTCGGTCGAGCGGTGCTCGACGAACATGTCGAATTCCTCGAATGAGCCCTTGTCGAGCAGGAGTTCGATGCGCTCCCGTGCCGTCAATTTCCCGCGGGCGTGCTGCGCCTCGATGCGCTTCTCGCCGCCGCCGAGCTTGGCGCCGGCGCGCCGTTCTTCGAGGGTGTCCAGGATATCCTTCATGCTGCTTCCGCCCGCCTTTTGGGTAACGATTTGAAGGCCTTCTAACACGGCCTTTTCGGAAGCGGAAACACCCATCCGGCATCTGGTACCGCCGCCTTGCGCCCCCTATATGCCGATCCTGACCATGGGGACCGGAATGACCGATATCGCTGGCGCCGACACCTCGGGCGCCGTTACTAGGGGCGTGCGCGCGGTGCTCCGGCTGGAAGGATTAGCGCTATTTATCGGAATGACGCTGCTTTATTACATCTGGGACGGCGACTGGTGGATTTACGGCCTGCTGTTTTTCGTCCCCGATCTCAGCTTTGCGGCCTACCTGTCAGGGCCGCGTTTCGGCGCCATGATCTACAACGCAGCGCATAGCTACCTGGCGCCGATGGCGATGATGACGACCGGCTTGGGCACCGCTTCGCCGCTCATCCTCTCGATCGCGATGATCTGGCTGGCCCATATCGGCTTCGACCGCGCGCTCGGCTATGGGCTGAAATACGAGACCGGTTTCTCGTTCACGCATCTGGGGCGGATCGGGAAGTCTGCGAATTGACAGCCGATCTGTAGCTTGATGTAGTCGCCCCAAAGCTGCCGCAGGACAGCAAAAAATTGGGGGAAACGAATGCTGACGGATTGGCGCGCCGCCGTGACCGGCGCGATTCTTTGCACCGCTGTTCTATTCACCGGCATCGAAGCATCGGCGCAGTCGATCCCGAAGGATGTCGCGGCGCGCACCGAAATCTACGCCATTCCGTCGCTGACGATCTCCGACCAGCAATTCCTCAGCGGCGATGCCAATGGCAAGCAGGTCACGGTTGCCGGCGAATTCCGTATCGCGCAAGGCACCGGCAAACTTCCCGTCGTGGTGCTGATGCATGGATCGAGCGGCGTCGGCGCCGGCATGGATCCGTGGGTGCGCCACTTCAATGCGATGGGCATTTCGACCTTCGTGATCGACGGGTTCAGCGGCCGCGGGCTGACCATGGTCGGCCCCAACCAGGCCCTGCTCGGCCGGCTCAACTTCATCGTCGATATCTACCGTTCGCTCGAAATCCTCGCCAAGCATCCGCGCGTCGACCCTGATAGAATCGTGCTGATGGGATTTTCACGTGGCGGACAGGCGGCGCTCTACGCCAGCCTCGATCGCTTCCACAAGCTCTGGAACAAGTCCGGCGCGCAGTTCGCGGCCTATATACCGTTCTATCCGGATTGCTCGACGACCTACGCCACCGACACCGAGGTCGCGGCGCGTCCCATCAGGATATTTCACGGCACGCCTGACGACTACAACCCCGTCGCCACCTGCAAGGCCTATCTCGCCCGCCTGCAGGACGCCAAGCGCGACGCGACGCTGACGGAATATCCGGATTCCCAGCACGGCTTCGATGCGGGCCTGCTCGGCCTCAGCACGATCGTCGTATCAGTCAACGCACAGTCCGCCCGCAATTGCCGCCTCAGGGAGGGCGAAGCGGGCGTTCTCATGAACGACGACACCAAGGAGCCCTTCACCTATAAGGATGCCTGCATCGCGCTCAATCCGCATGTCGGCGGCAACCCGGCGACTGCGAAAGAAGCGCAGAAGGCGGTGAGCGAATTCCTGCAGGCGTTGCTCAAGCTGGGATAACGACTTGGTGAAACTCCACCGAGCCGCGCACCAATGGAACCGATGAACCCGTTTGCGATTTTGGCGTTGATTGCCAAACCGAACGGAGGCCATCAAGATGTCTGGATCCAACCTCACGCGAACGGCGCTGCTGCTTGCATCGCTATCGCTGGCCGGCAGCGCGGTGCTGGCCGCGCCTGCCTCGCCCTTCGTCGCCATGGCCGGCACATGGTCCGGCGGCGGGGTGCTCAGCACCACCGACGGACAGCAGGAGCAATTGCGCTGCCGCGCGGCGTATGATGTCGCCGGCAGCGGCGAGCAGCTTCGGCTCAATCTGACCTGCGCCAGCGCAAGCTATAAGTTCGATCTCGCAAGCGAGGTCGAGTACCGTGGTGGCACGATTTCGGGCTCATGGACCGAAGCCAGCCGCAACGCTTCCGGCACCCTTTCCGGACGCGCCGCCGGCGACCGTGTCGAGGCTGCGGCACGAGGCGACAGTTTTTCGGCGCATCTGTCGCTGACGACCCGCGGCGGCAAGCAGACGGTGTCGATCCAACCCCAGGGCACCAACATCACCTCGGTCTCGCTGGCGCTGAACCGGCGTTAGCCCAGCGGTTCGCCAAACGTCAGATCGCCACGATATCGGCGAGGCATTGCTGCACGACGGTCATGCGGGCGGCGATGTGGCTCTGCTCCTTGCAGTCCATGTTCATGGCGAACACGGTTTGCTGGCTGCCCTTCTCGGCCCAGCCGACCATCCAGCCCAGTGACGGCTTGCCCGCTTCCGCACCCAACAGGCCGCTCTTGGCGCGGATGGTGGCGTCGCCGACCTTCGTCACGGGGATGATGTCGCGCGTCAATTCCTGGCTGCGCTTTCCGACCGGCAGCACGCCGCGCCGCAAGCGATCGACGAAATCAATCTGCTGGATCGGATCGATGCGCAGATTGCCGGTCAGCCAGAACTGGTCGATGCCGCCGCCGATGTCGCGATTGCCGTAGTCGAACAGGTCGAGATATTTCTGCATGCGCTCAGGCCCGACGCGCCGCGCGATCTCCTGATAGACCGGCACGGCGGAAACCGCGATCGCCGAACGCAGCGTGTGGTCCTTGTTCCAGGCCTCGATGCTGCGCGTCACGCCATCCCACTTGAAGACGTCCTTGTCGGGATCCTCGACCACGCCGGTATCCAGCGCGATGAGCGAATTCGGAATCTTGAAGGTCGAAGCCGGCAGCCTGCCCTCGCCCGAGCGCACCTTGTCGCTGGCGATGATCAGGTAATCGTCGATCTTGTAGGCAACGAAGGTGCCGACGGTGCCGAGATCGAAAAAGCGCTTGGAGAGGTCGTCGCGAAACTCGCTGCGCTGGTAGGAGACGTTGGCAAGGGCGCGCGCGGGCGACAGAGTGGTCGCGGCAAGGACACCGAGCGCATGACGACGAGTGATCACGGGAACATCCGAATGATGAACGGGTGCGGAAACGATGCTGACCGCATCGTGGAGAAACTATGACAATAGCAGGAACCGATCCAGGGCGAGTACTCATAAATCAGGCGCTTGGTTATGGTCGCGCCTGCGCGCGTCGGTTCGAGGATCATTCGTGAACGACGGGGGATTGCTCGCGGACCGTCAACGTCCAGGGACCTTGATCGTACATCTCGGGCTCATCGCTCTTGCCGTAGCGCAGTCGCGCACCTGCTTCTAGCCGAGTGCAGATCCGCACCACGAGTGGCTCTTGAGGCTCGACGCCACGGACGGCAAGGGCCGCTCGCAGTTGCCGCCAACGTTTCTCGGTGAAGGCGCCGGTATGGCACATGCCTTCGCAGCAGCAATACGTTCGACCGGCGCGAAACGTGATGTACAGTTCGAACTCCTCGCCGTGGCCTCGGATGTTCTCGATGCTCAGGGAATAGTACTGGTCGGGACGTCCTTCGGCGCCTCTGTTCTGTCGGAGCAAGTCAATCCAAGCAGCACAGATACGGGCTTGTAGGCTCGTGTGTTCATCCATGAAAGTGGCGCTGACAGCGCGTTCATTCGGATCAAGGACCTAGCAGTTCGGTCCTGCATTCGAGCTATCGTGCCTTAGGCCCCTTGTCTAGCGTGAGGACTCTTGCGTCATTGAGCTAGGCGTGCTGCCGAACGAACGTCCTAAAGTCCGCAATGGGTCAACAAGCGACCTCGCCGATCCATCAGGCGCTAGTCCGCTCCACCCCACAAACCGGACATCTGCGCGCTCGGCACGCAAGTCAGCAACGGGCCGATTCCGTTGAAAAAGGCGGCAGTAGTTTCGTCGTGAACGCCCGCTGTTCCGCGGACGAGTCGGCTTGATGAGGCTCACGCGGGCATCGGGATCAGCTTGGCCATCTTACGAAGGTTCTGAGCGG
>NZ_JBWBWM010000046.1:0-47500 GCF_056174665.1 Bradyrhizobium sp. WYCCWR15520 | reverse complement strand
CCCACGTCCACTACGAAATCCTGGTCAACGGCCGCTTCGTCGATCCAATGCGCGTCAAGCTGCCGCGCGGCCGCTCGCTCGAAGGCTCAATGCTGGCGAATTTCGAAAAAGAGCGCGACCGGCTCGACACCCAGATGAACAATCGCGGCAGCTCGGCGCGGGTTTCGGAGGCCACCGGCACCACGCCGCAGACGCGCCAGGTCAGCCGTTGAAGTCAGCCGCTGAGCCTTCGATAACATCTTGAAGATCCGATAGGGATACTCACGCCACGCCGAGTGTCGGATCGAAGGCAGCGGTCACGCGAGCAACCGACAGTGTCATTTGCCAGACCGCTCGCTGCCTCCCGGCGGACCGGCGTCGGTGCAAGCGGGGTGATCTATTTCTCGTCGGATATCGGGAACGCAATTTACAAGGTCGCGAAAAATAGCCGCCGCGGCCTGAGGCTGGCGGAACTCTGTCCGCGGTCTCCGGTTGATGTGCAGGACAAAGCCGCCGGCCCGCCGCGGCCGGTGATGCATGGCCCGAGTGATGGAGGTCGTCATGCAGTTGACGCGTGAGGACGTTGCCAGGGTGGTCGGCGCCGCCGACGATGTGACCATCGCCCAGATCATTGGAACTGGCGCCACCGTGGACGAACTTGCCGAGGCCCAGGCCTGGCTCGCCAATGACGAGCCAATGATGAACGCCGGCAAGCCGCTGGCAACGGGCCGCGTGCGCGAACTCGTCGACATCCTCTCGGAGCTTGATCCAAGTGAGGATGACGACGAACGCGTTGGCAGCAGCCCGGCGCCCGAGCAAGCCTGACCCAACAATCTGGCGGGTGGATGCCTCCCGCATCTAGCGGGATGCATCCTCGCTTTCATGCCTGGCTCAGTTCAGCTTGCGCTTCGGCACCGGCGTCTCGAACTGCGCGATCTCGGCGGTTTGGGCTGCCTTGCCGTTGAAGGTCAACACATTGCCCTCGCTCGAAATCACGACGCGGTCGCCGTCGGCGACATCGCCTGAGAGGATCATCTCGGCCAGCGGGTCCTGCAGGCTGCGCTGGATCACCCGTTTCAGGGGTCTTGCGCCGTAAGCCGGATCCCAGCCCTTGGCGGCCAACCAGTCGCGGGCGGCCTCATCGAGCGTCAGCGTGATCTTGCGATCCTCCAGCAACCTCTGAAGACGAGCGAACTGGATCTCGACGATCCGGCCCATCTCGCTCTTCTGCAGGCGGTGGAACAGGATGATCTCGTCGACGCGGTTGAGGAATTCGGGCCGGAAGTGCACCCGCACCATCCCCATCACCTGCTCGCGCACCGCCGAGGTATCCTCGCCTTCCGGCTGGTTCACCAAAAACTCCGAACCGAGGTTCGAGGTCATGATGATCAGCGTGTTGCGGAAGTCGACGGTACGGCCCTGGCCGTCGGTCAGACGGCCGTCGTCGAGCACCTGCAAGAGCACGTTGAAGACGTCGGGATGCGCCTTCTCGATCTCGTCGAACAGCACCACCTGATAGGGCCGCCGCCGCACTGCTTCGGTGAGCGCGCCGCCCTCGTCATAGCCGACATAGCCGGGAGGCGCGCCGATCAGCCGCGACACCGAGTGCTTTTCCATGTACTCGGACATGTCGAGGCGGACCATCGCGGTCTCGTCGTTGAACAGGTACTCTGCCAGCGCTTTCGTCAGCTCGGTCTTGCCGACACCGGTGGGCCCTAAGAACATGAACGAGCCCATCGGACGGTTCGGGTCCTGCAAGCCCGCGCGCGAACGGCGCACGGCGGTTGCAACCGCGCGCACGGCTTCGGCCTGGCCGACGACGCGCTTGCCGAGCGCGTTCTCCATCTTCAGGAGCTTGTCCTTTTCGCCTTCCAGCATCTTGTCGACGGGAACGCCGGTCCAGCGCGACACCACCTGCGCGATGTGGTTGGCGGTCACCGCCTCCTCCATCATCTCGCCGGCGTCTTCATTGTCCTCGATGGTTTCGAGCCGCTTCTCCAGTTCCGGAATCTTGCCATAGGCAAGCTCGCCCGCGCGCTGGAATTCGCCGCGGCGTTGCGCGTTGGCGAGTTCAATGCGTAAGGCATCAAGCTCACTCTTGATCTTCTGCGCGTCGGAGAGCTTGTTCTTCTCCGCACTCCAGCGCGCCGTCAGCGCCGACGATTTTTCCTCCAGATCCGCCAGTTCCTTTTCCAGCGACTGCAGGCGGCTCTTGGAGCCGATATCGGTTTCCTTCTTCAGCGCCTCCTGCTCGATCTTCAATCGGATGATTTCCCGATCCATCAAATCGAGCTCTTCCGGCTTGGAATCGACCTGCATCTTCAGCCGCGCCGCGGCCTCGTCCATCAGGTCGATCGCCTTGTCGGGCAGGAAACGGTCCGTGATGTAGCGGTTCGAAAGCGTGGTCGCCGCAACAAGCGCAGAGTCGGTGATGCGGACGCCGTGGTGCTGCTCGTATTTGTCCTTCAGGCCGCGCAGGATCGAGATGGTGTCCTCGACCGTGGGCTCGGAGACGAACACCGGCTGAAAGCGCCGTGCCAGCGCCGCGTCCTTTTCGACATGCTTGCGGTATTCGTCGAGCGTAGTGGCGCCGATGCAGTGCAGCTCGCCGCGCGCCAGCGCAGGCTTGAGCAGATTGGACGCGTCCATCGCGCCGTCCGCCTTGCCGGCGCCGACCAGCGTGTGCATCTCGTCGATGAACAGGATGATCGAGCCTTCGGCCGCGGTGACTTCCTGCAGCACGGCCTTCAACCGCTCCTCGAACTCGCCGCGGTACTTGGCGCCCGCGATCAGCGCACCCATGTCGAGCGAGAGCAGCTTCTTGTCCTGCAGGCTCTCCGGCACGTCGCCATTGAGGATACGCAGCGCCAGCCCCTCGACGATCGCGGTCTTGCCGACGCCGGGCTCGCCGATCAGCACGGGATTGTTCTTGGTGCGGCGGGACAGCACCTGGATGGTGCGGCGGATTTCCTCGTCGCGGCCGATTACCGGATCGAGCTTGCCGTCGCGCGCGGCCTGCGTGAGATCGCGGGCATATTTCTTCAGCGCGTCATAGGCGTTTTCCGCCGTCGCGCTGTCGGCGCTGCGGCCCTTGCGCAACGCTTCGATCGCCGCATTGAGGCTTTGCGGCGTGACGCCGCCCTTGTTCAGAATGTTGCCGGCCTCGCCGTTCTTCTCCAGCGTCAAGCCCAGCAGCAACCGCTCGACCGTGACAAAGCTGTCGCCGGCCTTCTCGGCGGCCTTTTCCGCGGCGTCGAAGGCGCGCGCCATGTCGGGGGCAAGGTAGATCTGCCCGGCGCCGCTGCCCGAAACCTTTGGCAGCTTCTTCAGCGCGTCCTCCGTCGCCTTGAGGATGGCGCGGGAGTTCCCGCCGGCGCGATCGATCAGACCCGCGGCCAGCCCCTCGCTATCATCAAGCAGAACTTTGAGAACGTGCAGCGACGAGAACTGCTGGTGCCCGTCGCGCATGGCGAGCGACTGCGCAGACTGGACAAAGCCGCGCGCCCGCTCGGTGTATTTTTCAATATTCATGGTTTTACTTCCCTCGGCCTACCGCCCTCACCCCTGAGGCATGATTGCGGCATCTTCATTGGGGTATCCGCGAACCGCGTTGACATTCCTCAACCGGCCGCGGGTCGTCGCCCGCTTTTCAGGCTTGACGCAAATGTGGGCACGACCGGGCAAAACGGAAGAGCCGCGGCCATAAATTCGGAGTTGTGGCGCGAGCCGGAGAAATCCCTTAATAAGCCGCATGGACGCGACCTCCCCTGCCCGGATCACCGGGATTTTCCGTTACCCCGTCAAAGGCCTGACCCCGGAGCAGCTCAGCCGCGCCGAGCTGAAGCCCGGACAGACCTTGCTGGCCGATCGCCGCTACGCCATCGAGAACGGCCCTTCCGGGTTCGACCCGGCCGAGCCGAAATGGCTGCCGAAGCCGCACTTCCTGATGCTGATGCGGGATGAATGGCTGGCCGGCCTGCACACCCATTTCGACGATGCGAGCCAAGTCCTCTCGATTCGCCAAAATGGCGAGATCGCAGCCCAGGGCAACCTGGCGACGGCCGAGGGCCGGCGAACCATCGAGAATTTTTTCGCGACCGCCTTCGCCGGTCAGATCAAGGGGCCGCCGAAAGTGCTGGAGAGTCCCGGCCACAGCTTTTCGGACGTCGCCCGCAAGGTCGTTTCCATCATCAACCTCGCCAGCGTCCGCGCCATCGAGGATATTGTCGGCGCACCGGTCCATCCGCTTCGCTTCCGCGGCAATCTCTACGTCGACGGCTGGCCGGCCTGGCACGAATTCGACCTGCTCGACCGCACGCTTGCGATTGGCGATGTCAGGCTGAAGGTGGTGAAGCGCATCGTCCGCTGCGCCGCCATCAATGTCGATCCCGATACGGCCCAGCGCGACCTCGCGATTCCGCCGGCGTTGCAGCGCCGGCTCGGCCATGCCGATTGCGGGATCTATGCCGAGGTGATCACCGGCGGCACCATCAGTGCCGGCGATACGATCGCGGCGGAGCAGGTCGAGTTGTTGTGACGTGGATTTGGGCGGCATTGTCCGTCCTGCGATTTCTGTCGTCATTGCGAGCGAAGCGAAGCAATCCATTCGTCCGCATGCGTGGTGACAATGGATTGCTTCGCTGCGCTCGCAATGACGTGGATATGACTTCGCCTTCTCGCGACGCACCGCGCCCGAGGTTTGCATGAACCATCTCCTCCCCTCGACAACGAGGGTGCAGGGAATGCCGGGTGCTGGCTAGCACCCGCGGTCTCGTGTGCAATGTGTGCAGAAGATGCGCACACGAGCATACAGGTACAGCCGAAGCAGTCCGGCATTCCCTGCGCAATGGGTTGACGGCTTATGCCGTGGTCTCCCCGGAGCCGAATTCCTCTGGCCTCCGTCGCTGTCGGATTAGTGGTTATCGAAACCCGGTTGGGTTTCACAAACCTCCGTCAGCTTGGCACCAGCCACGGGTGTCAGGACCACACGGTTTTGCCGTACGCAACCCGTCTTCGCCAAGAGGCTTCGCCGGGCTTGGTACCCGCCCGACGAGCGTTAGCGAAGGCGGAAATCAGCGCCGTCATCTTGCACGCCGTGAGCCGCTCACGAGTTGACCTCGCCCTGCAGCCACCTTGCGCGCCGACACTGCTTGCGTCCACCGCATCCCGTCCCGCGTTCGTGACGACCGCGATACGCCCCTCTTGCCGGGACGAGACGCGCGAAAATTGCCGCTGATTTGGGGTGAAAAGGAAGCGGTATATTTTTGCGCGGACGACTGGACGACCCAAATCAGTTTGAATCTGCTTCAAAAATTAGATTTTACGCGCAACGGGTTTCGGCTCGCAGCGATCCGAAAAGTTCGACAGAGCTATTCCGCGGGCGCGAGGCGTGCGCTCGCGCGGGTTGCGGCGGTCTCGCGCACGCGGATGCGGGCGCGGCGCTTGCGCCACCAGATCACGACGCCGGTCACCGACAGTGCCGCGACCACCAGCCCCATGATCGAGATCAGGATGCGGCCGGGCAATCCAACGATCCGGCCGGAATGCAGCGGGAATTGCGCCTGCACGAAGATATCGGCGGCGGTGCCGACCCACGGCAGTCTCTGGCCGATCGGGCGGCCGTCCTCGCTGTCGTAATAGAGCTGCGCCGGGCCGACGCCGCCGGCGCCATGATCGTCGCCGGGGTGAAAGAAGGCTGCGGCATAGACGCCATGGGCCGGGCCATAATTGATCGAGCCGACGGGCGTGGTCCATCCGCGGCTCTTGCCGTCGGCCGCCGCGCGGGCCGCAATATCCGCAAACGTGACCTTGGGTTCGATCGGGTCGTCGAGATGCCGGTACGGACGCTGCTCGTAGGGCGTCGGGGTGTAGTTCGACACCGTCTTCATCAGCGGCGAAAACACCTCGAAATACAGGTTAAGCGAAAACGCCGTGAAGGCGATGACGAACAGCAGCGCCCATGTCCACAGGCTGAAAGCGCGGTGGATGTCGAAATTGATTCGATAGGCGCTGCCCGAGGTCTTGATCTTCCAGGCCGGCGTCCAGCGCGCCCAGAAGCCGCGGCCGAGTTGGCGCTCTACGGCCGGCGCCCGCTCCGCTTTGGCGCGGCGTCGGGACGGCAGCGTCAGATAGAAACCGACGAAACAGTCGATGGTCCAGATGATCGCGATGACGCCAAGCACGCGCATGCCCCAGCGATCGCTGCCCCAAAACTCCGGAATGTGCATGGTGTAATGCAGCTTGTAGAGGAATGAGACGAAGTTGGCGCGCGTCACCGGCCACACCGCGCCCCAGTAGCGCCGCCCGAGCTCCGCGCCGGTGTTGGGATCGAGGAAGATCTGGTTGTAATCCAGCGTGAAGCGCTTGCCGGTGGCGGGATCGATCCGCGGCAGCACGAAGAACCACAGCGAATGACCCTTCTCCGGCGTCATGAACATGTGGACGACGCGCGCGCGCGGATCGCGCTGCTCGATCAGCTTGACCAACTCGACGGAGGGAATGGCGGGACCGCTGCTGGTTACGTCGAACAGATCCTGGTTCAGTGCATCGTCGATCGCGTGATCCCAGGAGATGATCGCGCCAGTGACGCCTGAAAAGAACAGAAAGCCGGCGGTGAAAAGACCGGCCCAGCGATGCAGCCGCCCGAAGATCGATTTCATGGCTTGCGCCCGTGCTGTTGGTGCCTCAGTGAAACATCATCACCTCCGGTCGATCGACCGGCGGTGATGTAACCGTTGCGCATGTGCCAGCCGACCTACCATCGATAGGTCAGCTTCGCGATCGCCTTGCGGCCTTCGGCATAGAAGCAACTGGTGTAGCCGTAGCAGGCTGCGACATAGCGGGTGTCGGCGACGTTGGTGACGTTCAGCGCCAAGCGATAATTGCCCTTGGTGTAGGCCAGCAGCGCGTCGAACGCGGTCGAGGCCGGCACCTTGAAGGTGTTGGCGTCGTCGCCGAAGGTCGAGCCGACATAACGGACGCCGCCGCCGGCCTGCACGCCAGCGAGCGCGCCGCTCTGCAGTGTATAATCGCTCCACAGCGCGAACCGGTTGAGCGGCACGGTGGTCGGCGCCTTGCCGACGTTGACGGGATCCTGCGTGACCACGGCGTCGATGTAGGAGTAGGCGCCACGGACGTTGAAACCTTCCGTCAGCGTGGCCGTGCCTTCGAGTTCGATGCCGCGCGAGTTCACCTGCCCCCTCTGCTCGGCAGTGTATGTCGGAGGCGCGAAGGTGACGACATTGGACCGCGTCAGATCGAAGGCCGCCAGTGTGATCAATGCATTGATCCCGACCGGCTGATATTTCACGCCGACTTCATACTGGACGCCGGTTTCCGGCTTCAGCAGCTCGCCCGCGGCGTTGGTGTTGAGTACCGGCAGGAATGATTCGGCGTAGCTGAAATATGGCGCGACGCCGTTGTCGAAATTGTACATCACCGCTGCGCGACGGGTGAATGCCGAAGCGTCGGCGGTGGCGGAAGACCGAAGGAGAAAGTCGTTGAGGTCGGTCGTGGCGAAGTCCTGCCGGGCGCCAAGCAGGAACGAGAGCCGGCCGAGCTTGATCTGATCCTGCGCGTAGAAACCAATCTGCGACTGCTTGATGTTCAGGTCGTCAGAAGGGCCGAGGTTGGTCCAGGTGTTGGTGTAGACAGGCGCAAACACGTTGATCTTGCCGGTGCTATACGTTGAAGCTGTGTCCCGGAACGACGTGTTGCGGTAGTCGATGCCGAACAACGTAGTGTGGCTCAGGATGCCGGTAACAAACTTGCCCTGGAGCTGGTTATCGACGGCGAACGAGTTGATGGTTGACGCGCCGCCGGAACCGGCGCGTGACATCAGACCTGCCGCTTCGTCGGCCGCCGAGAGGTAGCCCAGACCGTAGAAGCTCTGCTGTTCGTTGTGCATCCACGCATAACGCAGGTTCTGCCGGAACGTGAGTGCCTCGTTGAGGTCATGCGAAAGCAAGTATCCGGCTGTGGCCAGTTCGGTATCGAACCGGTTGAAATTGGGTTCGCCGCCGAAAAACGTGTTCGGGATAATGCGGCCGTTGTTCGGAAATACCGTGCCGGAGGGCGGAAGGAACTGCAGACCCCAGCCCGCAGTGTCCTTTTGATAATTGGCCAGCAGCGTGATGGTGGTGGCGTCGTTCGGCTTGAACGTCACCGCGGGCGCGATGAAGACGCGGTTGTCCTTGGTGAAATCGACCTGGGTTTCGCCGTCGCGGACGACGCCCGTCAGCCGCCACAATACGGTGCCTTCCTTGTTGGCGGGGCCGCCGACGTCAAACTGCCCCTGGTAGCGATTGAAGCTTCCGCCCGACACCGACACTTCGCCAAACTGGTAGGCCGTGGGCAGCTTGCTGACATAATTGAGAATGCCGCCGGTGCCGCTGCCGCCATACATTACCGAGGATGGACCCTTCAGCACTTCCAGGCGCTCGGCGCCGTAGGGTTCCAGACCGAGGAAGTGCACATAGCGGCTGCTTGGCAGCCGGAGGCCATCGAGATAGAGGCCGGGCATGGTCATGTCGAAACCGCGGATCTGCAACCCGCCGAAGCGGGTATCCGATCCGCCGTTAACGTCCCCGCTGACGCCTGCCGTGTAGCGCAGCGCGGCGCCGACCGATTCCGCACCCTGGTTCTTGATCTGATCGGTGGTGACGACGGAAATCGACTGTGGGGTTTCGATGATCGGCGTGTCGGTCTTGGTCCCTGTTCCGCTGCGGGTCGCGACGAAGCCGCGCACCGGACCATTGGCGCGTTCGCCGGCACCGGGACCCGATGCGGCCGCAGCGGGCACCGCTTGCGGCGAGCGGGCTGCACGAGCTGCGCGCGCGCCGCGCGTGGTCGAAGCGCGGCGGGATGGCTGGGCCGCAACCTGACGAGCGCGTTGCTGCGGCGCGTCCACGGTGACCGGTGGCAGCGCCGACTGCGCCAGTGCGGTTCTGGGCGGTAGGAGAAGGGTTAATCCGCTGACTGCCCCGAGGCAGATCATTCGCATGAGTTGAAGTCGAGTGGCGGAAAGCGAATCGAATCCTGTTGGTGTCACCCTGAAATTGCCCCGAGGTCTGCCGGCTTGGCCGGTATGATTTTTTGATGCCCCGCTCTAACGCAAGCATCTTCGGAGTTCGATGGGTGGTTGCTAGAATCTCTCCAGACTGCCCAGCCGATAGAAATACTTGGAAACAGTTCCACCGCAGCGGATCATGTTGCGAACAGCAGCACGCGTGCAGCGGTCAAGCGATGACACTTCGTGCCAAGCACGGCGCGAGGCCGGGCATTTTGCTGCAGTTTCAGATTCCAAGTGCGACGAGGCCACTACAAACGACAATCAAACTCACGATGATAACGGCAAGGAAACTGGATGAAGCAAGATCTTCGCGCATGACGGCACCTTCAAATATCTCCAGCGGGCGAACCTTGACGCCCCAAAATTTTGAAACACACGACGCTCGCATCGCTGCTCACAAGTCAGGGTGATAATGACGCCTCAATAGCCACCCATGGTTTTGGGTTGAAGACCATTAAACCATCGGTTCGTTTCAGCATGTCTTCGTCGACCTACGAAAACGACTTCGTCGGCGCGGTTCCATCGTTACATGCCGAGCTGCGCATGAAGCATCCTCACGAAACCGAGAGGTCGGCGCGCCAGGACGCGCCTCGACCATCCCTCGCTCAAACGAGACAAAGCCTCCGTGAGGTGGCGCACTTCACATGCAGCGGCCGCGCGCCGGAACTACTTGCGATCGGAGTATGAGAGAAACTGTAGCCGCATGAGCGCAGCGAGATGCGGGCCGCTCTCACATCCACTCGGCCGACGGGCCCTTAGCGGACGTTAAGGTGACTTCGGCCGAAGACCGCCAATGACTCCAAGCAGACAACGCCGGTGTTCTTGCCATATAGTTCAGCACTCAGACGAGCGGGATGTCTGTTCGGAGGATTGAGGTCATGCGCAAAACACCGGGATCGTTACTCCTGGCTATCGCTGCCGTGCTTTTCAGCCCGCAGGTGCGGGCGCAACAGGTTGCGGCCGAAACGCCGCAGTCAATGCTGTCGGCTCAGATTCGTACGCAGGGGTTCACCTGCGACAAAGCGCTCGGCGCCACGAGGGACAGAAAGCGCTCACAGCCGGACCGCGCCGTCTGGGTCCTCAAATGCAGCAACGCGACATACCGCGTCACTCGCGCCCCCGATATGGCGGCGAAGGTCGAACCGCTCCCATGAGCGAATGATCTTCGCTCATGGGCGATGGTGGGCACGGCGCTCGCGCGCCTTTGCCCAGCGTACGGTTTGTCGCAATCCGTCTCAGCTCGTCGGCATGACGTAGGCGTAGATCCGGCCGCGTGAGACCGGGGCTTCGCGGACGCGATTGCCGTTGTTGCCGGAGATCATGATCGGATTGCCCTTGGCGTCGACGCCGGTGATGATGCCGACATGACCGCCGCGGCGGCCGCGCGTCATCACCGCGATGGCGCCGACCTGCGGGCCGGAAACGCGCTGGCCGTATTTCGCGAACGAACTCGCCATGTCGGAGCCGGTGCCGCGATAGCCGGAGTGCTGCAGGACCATGTTCATGAAGCGCGCGCACCACAGGCTGCCGCGCCCGGTCGGGTTGCCGCCGAGATATTTGCGCGCTTCGGCGACGACGTTCGACGAGGTGTAGCCCGAGGCCATCGCGCCGCCGGTGGGCGTCACCGTGGCATTCGAAGCGACGCCTGCATCCGCTGCGACGTTTGCGTTCGCGGCGACGCTCGCATTGGCGTCGGCAAGGCCGCGCGTCTGCATGCGCGCGACGGCGCGATCCCAGCGTGACGTGCGCTCGGCATGTTGGAGCCGGGCGCCACGGCGGCCGGTGCGGACGTTGCGCGATGCGTCAGCGTTGGCGTAACCGAAGCCGCCGGGTGCGACCATCTGAGGGGTGCCCGTGTAGCTCGGGTTGAAATCCGAAAAGCTGCCGGCCTGCGTCTGTGCGACTTGGCGCTCCCAGCGCGACATCCTGAGAGCATGGCGATGGTGGCGATAGGCGTAGTGATGCTTGGCATGATGGCCGGCGTGATAGGCCCGGGCGTGCCGCCCTGCGCCGTGGTGAGGTCTTGCCGAAGCCGGAGTGACAAATACGACGATAGAAGCCGAACACAATGCCAGCGCGATGAAACGAAGCGACCGGCGAAACGCAAACAACTGACGCATACTTAGTCCTCTGTAGAACTCCCACTTCCCCTTTGCGTTCGCCTACGAACGAACGCGGGCGGCGTTTTGCGTTGCGGGATGTGACGAGAGGAAGATTTCATGTGGCGGCGCGGAAACGATTCCGGGGTAATTCCGCGAAGATTCGATGGCGAAAATGGAACGATTCCGCCGCATTGCAGCCCCGAGAATTAATTGCAATTTTGCCTGCTCGTCACGCAACGAAGTTACGAAAAAAAGAGAAAATCGAGAGGAATCAGAAATGCCTTACGCCGTCGCCAGGGACAACGTTCGTCTGCACTATGAAGAGGCCGGAAGCGGGACGCCGATCATCTTCCTGCACGAGTTCGCGGCCGACCACACCAACTGGGAGCCGCAGATGCGCTATTTCTCGCGCGGCCATCGCTGCATCGCCTATTCGGCGCGCGGCTATACGCCTTCCGACGTGCCGCCATCGGCCGACGTCTATACCTACGAGCATTTTTACACCGATGCTCTCGCCGTGCTCGATCACCTCGGCATCGCAAGCGCCCATTTCGTCGGCCTGTCGATGGGCTCCTATTCCTCGCTACAGGTCGGCCTCAACGCGCCGGAGCGCGCACTGTCGATGACGCTCGCTGCGGTCGGCGCAGGATCGGGTTTGGAAAATCTCGACGCGTTCCGCGCGCAATGTGTCGCCAATGCCGAGCAGTATGAGACGATCGGTTCGGTCGAGGTCGCCAAGGTGACGCGGGAGGCGCCGAGCCGGATTCCGTTTCTGCTGAAGGACCCGCGCGGCCACGCCGATTTCTACGCCGCGCTGGCCCGGCACGATGCCAGAGGCTCGGCCAACACCATGCGCAGCTTTCAAGGCAAGCGCCCGTCGATCTACACCATGACGGAGGCGATCCGGCGCGTGCCGACGCCGGCGCTCATTCTCTGCGGTGACGAGGACGACAATTGCATCGGACCGAGCCTGTTTTTAAAGCAGCATCTGCCGGCGGCGGGGCTTTCGTTCTTTCCGAAGTCCGGCCACGTGCTGAATCTGGAAGAGCCGGCGCTGTTTAATGAGATGGTGGAGCGGTTCATCGCGCTGGTGGAGGCCGGCCGATGGCCGGTGCGGGATCCGAGGTCGCTGGTGGCGGCGGTGGTTTAGGTTTAGCCGCAGCGGAGATGCGCCCCCTCTCCCGCTTGCGGGGGAGGGTTGGGGTGGGGGTGCCTCCGCGAGTCACACTGTTCGAGTGGAGAGAGCCGCCCACCATTCGCTTAGTCGACGCACTCGATCCAGTGAGAAAAGGTTGTCCATTCGACGAGCACGTTATGCGGAAGCACCCCCACCCCGGCCCTCCCCCGCAAGCGGGAGAGGGAGTGGACCGCCGCCGCGGCATGCTTTCTCTACTTCGCGCTTCCGCCCCTGCTCAGCAAAAACACGCCCTGCTCGCCGAACATGTTCCAGACCCACCAGGGCAGGTTCAGCGGCACCGGGCGGCCATAGAGATCGAGCGCCACCGCGCGCTCCATCTTGACGTTGATCTCGTCGCACAGCTGGACGAAATCCTTGATGGTGCAGAAATGGATGTTCGGCGTGTCGTACCAGGTGGCGGGGAGATGTTCGGTGCGCGGCATGTGGCCGCCGACGAGCAGTTGCAGCCGCATCTTCCAGAAGCCGAAATTCGGGAACGACACGACCGCGCGCCGGCCGATGCGCAACAGATTCTCCAGCACGGTCTTCGGCTGCCGCGTCGCCTGCAGCGTCTGCGACAGGATCACGTAGTCGAAAGCATCGTCGGGATAATTGACGAGATCGGTATCGGCGTCGCCCTGCACCACGGCCAGCCCCCTGGCGACGCAGCGGTTGACGCCCTCGCGCGACAGCTCGATGCCGCGGCCATCGATGCCGCGGCTCTCCAGCAGTTGCAAGAGTTCGCCGTCGCCGCAGCCGACGTCGAGCACTTTTGAGCCGGCCGAAATCATTTCGGCGACGAGCAGATGATCGGTGCGATGCTTGCCGGTGCGATCGGGAGCGATGCCGCCGAGCGGCAAGGCCTGTTCCTGCAACGCCATGTCAGCCTCCCGTAACGTCAAGGCCGCGCGCCTTGCCCGCGGATTCCAGGAAGGCGCGGGAAATGTCGAAGAACTCGGGCACGTCGAGCAGGAAGGCGTCGTGGCCGCGGTCGGTCTCGATCTCGGCAAACGACACCCGCGCGCTCGATGCGTTCAGCGCATGCACCAGCGCGCGCGATTCCGAGGTCGGGAACAGCCAGTCGGAAGTGAATGACACCACGCAGAAGCGGGTCTTGATGCCGCGAAACGCCTGCGCCAGCACGCCGTTGTGGTCGGCGGCGATATCGAAATAGTCCATCGCCCGCGTCAGATAGAGGTAGCTGTTGGCGTCGAAACGCTCGACAAAGGACGATCCCTGATAACGCAGATAGCTTTCGACCTGGAAATCCGCGTCGAACGAAAACGTCGGCAGCTCGCGGTCCTGCATCCGCCGTCCGAACTTGCGATGCAGCGCCGCGTCGGAGAGATAGGTGATGTGCCCTGCCATCCGCGCCACCGCCAGCCCGCGATGCGGATGGGTGTTGCGTTCGAAATAGCGCCCATGGTGCCAGTCCGGGTCAGCCATCACGGCCTGCCGGCCGAGTTCGTGAAACGCGATGTTCTGCGCCGAATGGCGCGTGCTGCACGCCACCGGCAGCGCCGAAAACACCCGCTCCGGATAGGCGGCGGTCCATTGCAGCACCTGCATGCCGCCCATCGATCCGCCGATCACGCAGAGCAGTGTCTCGATGCCCAGCCGGTCGAGCAGCAAGGCCTGCGCGCGGACCATGTCGGGGATGGTGATGATCGGGAAATCCAGCCCCCAGGCTTTGCCGGTCGCCGGATTGGTCGAGGCCGGACCGGTCGATCCCATGCAGCCGCCGATCACGTTCGAACAGATGATGAAGTACTTGTCGGTATCGAGCGGACGGCCGGGGCCGACCATGATTTCCCACCAGCCGGCCTTGCCGGTCAGGGGATGCACATTGGCGACATGCTGATCCAGCGTCAGCGCGTGGCAGATCAGGATCGCGTTGGAGCGATCGGCGTTCAGCTCGCCATAGGTCTGATACGCGATCTGGAACGGCGCGAGATCAATGCCGCAATCGAGCTTTAGCGGCTGCTCGACGCCGAACTTCGCCACCGTCGAAGTCGGATGATCGGCCTCGTGGGCGCGGTCCTCGCTGTGAATCGACGGACTGGATACCGACTGCAAATTTGTCATCGACGACCAACCTCCTTGCGGAGGCTCCAGACAGAAGTCAGGCCATAAAAAACCCGGCCTGAACGAAAGGTTCGGCCGGGATCAACTCTGTCCCCGGCCTGTTTAGCGAGTTGTTTAACGTGGCTGCAAGCCGGCCGGCTCAAATGACCACGGAATGGAACAAAGCTAGTCCGAAGCAGGTCCCCCGTCAAGGCAGCGCATGGTTAACCCTGCGAGGATCATGGCGGATCTGACGTTTCTCTTTGCTTTCAGCGGCCGTCTTTTCTAATCAATGGCCATGATTGCCGGTGATTTCGGATCGATCCGGCCCTGAAGGTTTCTGAGATGTCCAAAGCTCCCCCGGCTCCGCCCTCGCTGCAGGAATTGCGCAAGGAGATCGACGCGATCGACGAGCAGGTCCATCGCCTGCTGATGGCGCGCGGCGACATTATCGACCGGCTGATCCAGGTGAAGCAGACCCAGGAAGTCGGCTCGGCATTTCGCCCGGCGCGCGAGGCCAGCATGATGCGCGAGCTCGTCCGGCGCCATCGCGGCATCCTGCCGCTCGACACCATCGAAAGTATCTGGCGCGTCATCATCTCGACCTTCACTTACGTCCAGGCGCCGTTCTCGGTGCATGCGGACGTCTCGGTCGGCGAGCCCGCGATGCGGGACTCGGCACGCTTTCACTTCGGCTTCGTGGTGCCCTATGTCGGCCATTTCAGCGCGCAGGCCGCCGTCGAGGCGGTGGCGAAATCGAAGGGCGATCTGGCGCTGGTCTCGGCGGTGTCGAGCCGCACGCCGTGGTGGAATGCGCTGGAAGCCGATGGCGCGCCGAAGATCATCGCCCGGCTGCCGTTCCTCGAACGCGCCGATCATCCGGCGGCGCTGCCCGTGTTCGTGATCTCGCGGGTCGCCGACGACGCCATGGTGACGGAAGTCGAGATGTGGAGCGTCCGCGTCTCGGGGTGGAACGCCGATGTCGCCCGTGCGCTGGCCCCGCTCGCCGAAATCGTCGCCGTGCCCGATACCGCCTTCGACGGCGCGGCGCTTCTGGTCTCGGACGCAGGCACCGGCTTCGAAAAGATCAAAGCCGCCCTGATCCAGGCCGGGGCCTCGGTGCGTTCTTCGGCCCTCGTCGGCAGCCACGCAACACGCTATACGGTGCCCCCGAACGGGTCTGCGAAGCCTTAAACGCTGCCTGCCATTTCCGGAGTTGAAGATGAACCGCCCCGTGCCGAATCCCGGCATTCTCGATATTGCGCCCTACACGCCCGGCAAGACGCCGGTGCCCGAGCCGGGCCGCAAGGTGTTCAAGCTGTCGGCCAACGAGACCCCGTTCGGGCCGTCGCCGAAGGCGATAGCCGTCTACAAGGACGCCGCCGGGCATCTGGAAGACTATCCGGAAGGAACCTCAAAGGTGCTGCGCGAGGCGATCGGTCGCGCCTACGGTCTCGATCCCAGCCGCATCATCTGCGGCGCCGGCTCGGACGAAATCCTCAATCTTCTGGCGCACACCTATCTCAGCCATGGCGATGAGGCGATCTCGACCGCCCACGGCTTCCTGGTCTACCCGATCGCCACGATGGCGAACGGCGCCAAGAACGTGGTGGCGCCGGAGACCAACTTCACCGCCGACGTCGACGCCATTCTTGCGCGCGTGACGCCGAAGACCAAACTGGTCTGGCTCGCCAACCCGAACAACCCGACCGGCACCTATGTACCCTTCGACGAGGTCAAGCGGCTGCGCGCCGGTCTGCCGCCGCATGTGCTGCTGGTGCTCGATGCTGCGTACGCCGACTACGTGTCGCGTAACGACTACGAGCTAGGGCTGGAGCTGGTGGCGACCACCGAAAATACCGTGATGACACACACCTTCTCCAAGATTCACGGGCTCGCGGCTCTGCGGATCGGCTGGATGTTCGGCCCGGCCAACATCGTCGATGCCGTCAACCGGATCCGCGGGCCCTTCAACGTCTCGACGCCGGCGATGCTGGCGGCGGTGGCCGCGATCGAGGACACCGCGCATGTCCAGATGTCGAAGGCCTTTACCGAGCAATGGCGCAACTGGCTGACCGAGGAGATTGGCAAGCTCGGCTTGAAGGTGACGCCCAGCGTCGCGAACTTCGTGCTGATCCATTTCCCGACCGAGAAAGGCAAGACCTCGACTGAAGCGGATGCGTTTCTCACCAAACGCGGCCTGGTGCTGCGCGCGCTGAACAATTACGGCCTCCCGCACGCACTGCGCATGACCATCGGCACCGAGGAGGCCAACCGCCTCGTCGTCGAAGCCTTGCGCGACTTCGTGGCGGTCAAGTGAGCGCGGCGCCGATTTTCCGACGCGTCGCGCTGATCGGCTTCGGCCTGATCGGCGGCTCGATCGCGCGCGCTGTGCGGGCCCAGGGGCTTGCCAGCGAAATCGTCACCACGGCGCGCTCGGAGAAAACCCGCGCGCGGGTCACCGAGCTCGGTATCGTCGATCGCGTGCTGGAGACCAACGCGGAAGCCGTCGGGGACGCCGACCTCGTGATCCTCTGCATTCCCGTCGGCGCCTGCGGCCCGGTGGCGCAGGAGATCGCGCCGTTCCTCAAAGCGGGCGCGATCGTTTCCGACGTCGGCTCGGTCAAGGGCGCCATCGTCCGCGAAATGGCGCCACACCTGCCGGGCAACGTTCATTTCGTGCCGGCGCATCCGGTCGCCGGCACCGAACATTCGGGGCCCGACTCCGGCTTCGCCGAACTCTTCATCAACCGCTGGTGCATTCTAACCCCGCCCGACGGCGCCGATCCCATGGCGATCGAAACGCTGCGCGCGTTCTGGGCCGGCATGGGCGCCAAGGTCGAGATCATGACGCCTGATCATCACGACCTGGTGCTGGCGATCACCAGCCATCTGCCGCATCTGATCGCCTACACCATCGTCGGCACCGCGGACGAGCTGGCGCAGGTGACGTCGTCGGAGGTGATCAAGTTCTCCGCCGGCGGTTTTCGCGATTTCACCCGCATCGCAGCCTCTGACCCGACGATGTGGCGCGACGTGTTCCTGAACAACAAGGAAGCCGTGCTGGAAATGCTCGGCACCTTCAACGAGGACCTGTCGAAACTCACGCGTGCGATTCGCCGCAATGACGGAGAGGCGCTGTTCGAGCACTTCACCCGCACCCGTGCCATCCGCCGCGGCATCGTCGAGATCGGCCAGGATTCGGCGGCGCCCGACTTCGGCCGGCCGCATCCGCCGCTGGAGAAGAAGGGGGAGTGAGGAGACTCCGCTCTCTCATCCATCATTGCAAGCGCAGCGAAGCAATCCATACCTCCGCACGGGGAAAGATCGATTGCTTCGCTACGCTCGCAATAACGTGGAGAGATTCCCGCAAACAATAACGGCGATCAAAACAGCGGCGGCACCTGCCCCACTTTGAACGGCCCGAGAAACACCGCGCCGTCGGCGAAGCGCAGCGGGAAAGCTCGCGCCTTCTTGCCCTCCAGCTCCGTCTCCTTGCCGAGCGCGTTGATGCCGGCGGCGACACCTGCGTTGGCGTTCTGTTTGACGACCTTGCCAAGGCCAGGGATCGCCCGGTCGAGCGCGCCGAATAGATTGTTGAGGTCCTGCGTCTTGACGCCAGGTGCGACGCGATCGAGGGTTGCCTGCGGAACGCCCTCCTCCAGCATCTTTTCGATGCCAAGGGCCGGAATCACCTTCTCGATCCCCGCCACCGTCATCTGCAATTCGCCGTCGATCCGCCCCTGGGCATTGAGATTGAGCGTCCCGGCGGCGACCGAGATCAGATCGCCCTGCTGAATGCGCGACCGCACGATTTCGACATGGCCGCCCGCCGCCTGCAACTCCCTGAACCGCTCGGGCCACGGCTTCGGCGAAAAATCCTTCAACCCGGTGAGCTTGGCCTCGACGCCGGCATCGAACGGCGCAGCCAGCAGCGGGTGCAGCTCCTGCACGCTGCCGCTTGTTATTTGCAACGCGGTTTCGATCACGGGATGATCTTTCGTCGAGCCCTCGACGAAGCGCCCGTGCAACCCAGCTCGGCCGGCGCGAGCGAGCGGCGTCTGCACGGGACCGTTGATGCGATCGATCGAGGGATTGTCGAACACGATGGAGGCGCGTTGTGGAATATCCGGCAACCCGACTATGCTGCTCTGGCCGTTGGTCCAATTCACCTTCATCGACGGCGGCTGGCCGCGATCGGAAAGCGTCGCCGGCGCCTTGAATTCGGCGATCAGCAATTTCGGCTGATAGATCTGCGCGATAACCATGATTTCCCCGAGCCGCGCGGTGAACAGCGCCTGCGCTCCGGCGGTCTGCGAAACCAACGCAACGCTGGCGTCGTCGCAGCGGACTTCAAAGCGGAACGGGAAGCCGGCCACCGAACGCTTGCCGCATGCATAGACCCGTCCCGCCTTTGCCTCCTGCGCGGCCCATGCATCCGCGCGCACGCCGGCTTCGGAAGCGGCATAGAACCAGAACGCGCTCCACGCCGCGGCAACGACAAGGAGCAGTGCAGGCGCGATGAAGAGGCGCCACAGCGGGCGCCGGCGCGGCGCGGGGGTCATGTCAGGCATGCGGCGTCCTTTGGCTAGCGATTGAGGCGAATGTAAGCATCCGCTTCCCACAACAAAAGGCATTGAAATCACTTCGCTTTGCCGGTCGGTTCTGGTAGCGGTGCAAGGGCATGTCCGCGATCACACTCAACGATACGGAATTCTCGACAGGCGACCTCTGGGTGTTCGGTTACGGCTCTCTGATGTGGCGCCCGGGCTTCGACTTCATCGAACGGGTGCCGGCGCGGCTGATCGGGGAACACCGCGCGCTCTGCGTCTATTCCTTCGTCCATCGCGGCACGCCGGAAAAGCCGGGTCTCGTGCTCGGGCTCGACCGCGGCGGCGCCTGTCGCGGCATCGCTTTCCGGGTTGCAGAAAAGCACAGCACCGCGACCATCGCCTATTTGCGCGAACGCGAGCAGGTCACTTCGGTCTATCGCGAGGTGAAACGATCGGTGTGGCTGGAGAACGAGGCGCGCGAGCGCGTCAGCGCGCTGGTCTACGTGGTCGATCGCGGCCACGCGCAATATGCCGGTCGGCTGTCGCTCGCCGAGCAGTTGCGCCACGTGTTGCAGGGGCACGGCCAGTCCGGCGTCAACCGCGACTATGTTCTAGCCACCGTAAAGGCGATCGAGGCGGAAGGTTTCCGCGATTCCCAACTGCACCAGCTCGCGGCGATGCTTCACAACCAGCATCCGTTCCACCCTTCCGCCGAGGGCGCAGAAGACGCAGCCTCGCCCGGGGCGCACGGTTCCGCGACCGGCCATCCCCTGCGCCGTGTCTGAAATTGCTAACCGTTTCGCTTCTTGGTAGAATTTCGCGCTTCCGCTACAACCAGCAATATCCGTGATTCTCTGTCGAACCGTTTGTCAAAGGCCGCCGGAAATGACCGCAAGCCCGAAGAACATCACCTGGACTGCCCTGCTTGGCAGTGCGTTCTATTTGATTTCGATCGGCCCGAGCTTCGCCTATCTGGATCCGGGTTCCGGCAGCATGCTCCTGACCGCCATCCTCGGCGTGCTGGCCGCGACGACCTACACGTTGAAGGGCTACTTCCACAAGGCAACCACCCTGTTCCGCAGGAATCGACCCGAAGCCGGCGATGCTGCGGGGCGGACCAAGGATTGATCGCTTCATCCGTAGCCGGCGATGCGGCTTCGTGAAACGAGACTTTCTGAAACGAGACCTGGAGAGCTCGCTCTCGAACCGATGCAACGACCTGCCGCCGCGACCAATAGAATTCGAAGGACATGACCCCCGAGCACGGCTCATTTCGCGACGCGAGCAATCGAATTTTCTATCACGACGGCGCAGTGTTTCGGAGCCTGAGTGCGGAAGCAACCGCCAACTGGCATCAGCTCCGGCAAACGGAGTTCTTTCAGCGACTCGTGGAAAGCGGCGCGGTCATCGCCACCGAGACGGAAGACCGCCCGGAGATCATGGCGCAGCTCTCCGGCCGATGGGCCGGCGTCGTGCGGCACGAGCGGCTGGCGTTCATCTCGTATCCCTATGAGTGGCCGTTTTGGATGTTGAAGGATGCGGCGCTGCTGCATCTCGACGTGCTCTCGCAAGCGCTGGAGAACGGCTGGACGCTGAAGGACGGCTCCGCCTACAACATGCAGTGGCGCGGGCAGCAGCCTGTCTTCATCGACGTCTCGTCATTCGAGCCTTATCGTGACGGCGACTCCTGGACCGGATATCGCCAGTTCTGCATGATGTTCATCATCCCCCTGCTCCTCAAGGCGCATCGCGACATCCAGATTGCACATTTGCTGCGGAGCAATCTCGAAGGCGTCGATCCCGAGGAGGCGCTTAAATTCATCTCATGGCGCGACATTTGCCGGCGCGGCGTCTTTACCCATCTCTACCTGCATGCACGCCTGCAGGCCCACGCCAAGCGGGCCGAAGCGCGGACGTCGTCCACGAACACCGCGCCGGCAAGATGGCCGGTCCGGCAGACGTGCGAGATGACGCTGCGCATGGTCCAATCGATCAGGCGGATGGTGGCGAAGCTCGACCGCAGCAGCGGCGAGACCGCGTGGTCGGCCTATGAGACGACCCATTCCTACGACGACGCATCGCTTGCCGAGAAGCAGGGCTTCGTCGAACGGCACGTCCGCGGCAAGCGATGGCGGATGGTCTACGATCTCGGCAGCAACACGGGAACGTTCGCGCGGCTGTGCAGCGGCCATGCAGATCACGTCGTCGCCGTCGATGAGGACGAGCTTGCGATCGACACGCTCTACCGCCGCCTGAAGGCGGAACGGCCGGGCAATATCACGCCGCTGGTGATGCCGCTGAACAACGTATCGCCGAACCAGGGCTGGCGGGGCCGGGAAAGGAAATCGTTCGACAGCCGCGGCAAGCCCGACCTGATCCTGTGCCTGGCGCTGATCCATCACATGGTGGTCTCGGCGAATATTCCGATGCAGGACTTTCTACAGTGGATCCGCAACTTCGATGCGGCGGTCGTGCTGGAATTCGTGGGACCTGAGGACGAGATGACGTTGCGCCTGACGAAGAACAAGAAAGAGGCGCATCCCGACTATACGCAGGACCAGTTCGAATCCATCGCCGCATCGATGTTCGACATCGCCGATGCGGCGCCGCTCAAGCAAGGCCGCAGGCAGATCTATCTGCTTCAACCGAAACCGGCACCGGTTCCATCCCCGAGCGCGGCATGAGCGTGACGGCAACCGAAAGCGCTTTCCCGGCGCGTGCGCAAAACGCGTTCCTGCTGCATCTCGCGCTGTCGGCCGTTGCCATCGCGCAGCCGTTCTATTCCGTCACCGGGCGGACCCTGAATTTTTTCGTCGCCTGGAGAATGAGCAGCGTCGAGTTTACGCTCTGCATACTGCTCATCTACATCGTGCCGGCGCTTGTCACCTGGCTATTGGTCCGGCTCGGCAACCGCTTGCACCGGAATCTCGGCAGCGCGCTGTTGTTTCTGGCTCTCTGCTTCTACATCTCGCTGACTTTGCTGATGGCGGCGCGCCAGTTGGTGCACAGCCTGCCGTTCACGGCTCGCAGCGAGATGCCCCTCTGGATATACGCCCTGCTGCTGATCGTATCGGCCAGTCTCGCGGCGCTCGTGTTTACGAAGCCGAAAATTCAGGGATTTGTCAGGTTCTTTGCCGTGACGACGGTCATCTTCCCCGCCGCCGTGCTGCTCCATGCCCATGGCATGGGTGTGATCCGGTTTTCCGAAGTGCCGCCGGCCAAAAAGATCGAAGCCGCCGACCGGCCCAACGTCATCCTGATCGTCTACGACGAACTGCCGCTAACCACGATCCTGGACGCAGACGGCCTGATCGATCGAAACAAATTTCCGAACTTCTACCAATTCGCCCGCGGCGCGACATGGTTTGCCAACGCGCGTTCCGCGTCGGGACATACCGAGGCCGCGGTACCCGCGATTCTCGCCGGCCGAATGCGCCAACACGAAGTGCCGGCGACCTACACAAGCTATCCGGAGAATATTTTTCACCGGCTCGGCCCAAGCTACAACGTTCTCGATCTGCAATTCGCAACTGACCTCAATCCCGCAAGGCCCCCGGGCTGGCAGACGGAAGCACCCGACGGCCAGGACAGGCTGAGCGCGATCGCTCTCGATATGGCGATCATCTTTGGGCACATCGTGGCGCCGCCGCAGTTCGCCGCGCTCCTTCCGCGGATCGACCTGCAACACAATCGCTTCGGCGAGGACAGTGACAGGTCGCCGCGCGGCCTGCGTCATCACGAAAAGTTCGTCACCGCGCTGGCGCGGGCGGAACAGCCACTTCTGGCGGTCTACCACAACATCTATCCGCACAATGGCTGGTCGCACTACCCGTCAGGGCGCTCCTACGGGGAATCTCGATGGGGCGACTACCTGTCGCTCAAGGACCGCAAGGACGCGAAGCTCGGCGACGACAACGTCAGGATCATGCATGACTACAAGGCCCATTTGCTGCAATCGATGCATGCCGACAAGCTGTTGGGAGAGTTGCTGGCCCAGATCAAGGCCAATAGGCAGTACGATCATTCGATCATCGCCGTGGTGGCCGACCACGGGGTCTCTTTGTGGCCGGGCGAGCAGCCTCGCAATCCCAGCGACTTTCGTTTGCCTGACGTCCAGGCCATTCCGCTGATTATCAAGCTGCCCGGGCAAAGCCGCGGCGGAATATCGCTCGATCCGGTGCATACCGTCGACATCTATCCAACCATCCTCGACCAACTCGGCGTCACCATTCCGGAGAGCCTGCAGGGCAGATCGCTCCTCAAGGCTATTCGCGAGGCGGCGGCGGCCGAGACGGCGAAGTCGACGCCGCATCGCGACGACGTCACCCTGAAACGCCGCGTGGAGTGGTTTGGAGCGGGAACATCGATGGCCGACCTGTACGGGTTCGGCAAGTTCAGCGGTTATGTCGGGCGCCATGTCGGCGAATTCCGGTTTAGCCGCGTGCTGAACGCCGCCGTGCATCTGTTCGGCACCCGCTTCAGCCGCGCCAGCCCGCATCTTTCGTTGCGCATCGACGCGCAAATCAACGGCGGCGCGCAGGACGGCCAAACCCGCGACATCCTGGTCGCGCTGGGAGACCGAATCTGCGGTGCCACCCAGACGACGGATCTCGAGGTGAGCGGGCAGGCAAACTCGTTTACGCTCGTCGTCGCCGAGGAGTGCGTAGACCTCGTGAACAAGGGAATCAGGGTCTTCGTCGTCGACTCCGACGGGCAGTTCGCGGAAATTCCCGTCGAAGGCGAGACATCCACGACGGTTGCGACAATCGATCGGACGATCGCAGGTCTGGCCGAACTGATAGGAAGCCTGCAACGCGCGGGAGAAAACGGTCGAGGGCCGCTGGAGCTCGGCGCATTGCGCGAACGCGGTGTAGCTGTGCCCGAGCTGTTTGTGCGGAACGGCCGGCTGGCGACGCGGTGGGGCGATGTCGTGCTGACGCGCGACGGACAGACGTGGGTCGTGGACCTGTACTCCGCACCGAAGGATGCCTGTAAGGCGATCTATCTCGCCGCGAACAATATTCCCGGCGTGGTCCGCATCGCGGCATCGGCCTCTGCGCGGGACGAAACCAGCATTCCGGTAACGGCCGGGCAGGCCGACGTGGCGTGTTCGAATACAGAATCGGACATCATACGGATCATCGCGGCCGAAGCACGTGCGCCCGTCGACCGCGCGCCCTCGCCTGTTCCCATCGATCAACTGCTCGCACAATTCGCCGAATTCATCGGCGATCTGGAAAAAGCTCCCGCCGGTGCGCAGGGACAGATGACCCTGCCGGCGCTGCGTCAGCTAGGCGTTGCCGTTCCGGCTGGGTTCATCAGGAATGGCGAACTGGCATGGCCCTGGGGCGAGGCTGCCCTCAGCCGCAGCGGGCGCGGATGGATCCTCGATCTGCAATCGGCGCCCAGGGAGGTATGCAGGGCGGTTCAACTCGGCGCCAACGGAATTCCGGGGATCAGTCGCATCGCCACGTCATATCAGGCGAAAGACGAGGTGGTGATCCCGATGACCGCCGACCGCGCCGAGGCGGCGTGCGCGAACAGGGAATCGGGCCTCATCCGAATCATCACGACCGACACGTCGATAGCCCGCCTTGCACGGGATAAGCTTGCAGCCGTCTGGAGAGGACTAAAGAGAACGCTCGGCGGGAATTAACTCGCGGGCATTGGCAGGCCGATGCAGCAGGAGCCGCTCAGTTGGCCTGCGCCGTCGCCGGCCGGCGCGGCGCCGGCGCAGGCTGATCGGAGGGGTCGGACATCAGTTCGAGGCCGGCATCGGCCAGCCGTACGCGCACCTCGGCGGCGACGTATTTCACATATTCCGACAGCAACAGACGCAGCGTCGCGCCGCTGGTCCACCACGGCTCGTCGCGCCATCTGTCGCCGATCACCGCGAACGGAATCAGCGTGACATCAGGCATCGCATGCGACAGTTCCAGGATGGCCCGCGGCATATGGTAGTTCGACGTCACCACGATCAGCGACTTGAAGCCGCGCTCGCGGGCCCAGCGCCGCGTCTCCGCGGCATTGCTGCGCGTGTTGACGGCGGAGCGGTCGAGATCGACGCAGCAGCCGAGCAGCGACTGGTTGTCGGGCAGCGAGCGCGAAATGTCGCTGACGGCGTTGGTCGGGTGCACGCCCGAAATCAGCAGCCGCTTGCCGTAGCCACCGGCCAGCAATTCCATCGCGTCCGACACCCGCGACGAGCCGCCGGTGAACACCACGATTCCGTCGGCGTTGCGCGCCGGCTTGATTTCGACGCCGCGCAACTGCGAGAGAAAGGCGACGAAGCCCACTGCCGCGCCGACGAACAGGATCGCCATCGCGCCGACGATGACCGCGCGCAGCAACCCGCGCGGTCGCGCGGCCCTCGGCGTGCTATCGGCGTGCTGCAAATCCATGTAGTCCGACGGTCCTCTTCCCGTTGGTAATTCTAGAACGTTTTCACGCGAAGTGGAGTCCCGCCCCCGGGGACAAGTCCGTGACCTGCTTCATTCGAAACCGTCATCGGCCGCGTCAATCGATATCGTCCAGCGTGGCAAACAGCGTTCGCCGCGAGGCCCAGGCGGTGATGGCGGCAATCGCCACGGCCTGCACCGCGAGCGCCAGATAACCCGAGGGCGGCAGCGAAAATGTCCCCAGCAGCGCGGCGAACTGATCGCCTACGGGGGTACCCGAAAACCAGCTCGCGATCGATTCGGAAAAGCCAAAACCCAGCATCGCGGCGCCGCCGCCGATCACCCCTCCCTCCAGCCCGAGCCTAAGAAAATGCCGCAGGAAGTGGTTGGCGATATAGCGGTCTCCGGCGCCGACGAAGTGCAGCACTTCGACGATCGGGCGGTTCGCCGCCATCGCGCCGCGGGTCGCGAACGAAACCGAGATGATCGTCGCCACAATCACCAGCGCAAGAATTCCGACGCCGGCGAACACCGTCGCTCCGGTCATCGAGCGCATGCGCTCGATCCAGGCACGGTGATCGTCGACACTCGCCGACGGGGCCACCTGCGTCACCGCCCTGCGCAGGCCTGCGAGGTCGAGCGTGGTGCCGGGCTGCACGCGCGCGACGACGACGCGAGGCACCGGCAATTGCTCGATCGACAGCCCGCTGCCGAGCCACGGCTCCAGCAGTTTCGCCGATTCGTCCTTGCTGAACGACTTGACCTGGACGATGCCGGGCTGCGTCCGCATCGCCTCCGCCGCCGCGGTCACGTCGCGCTCAAGATCGCGGCCGGCCGAGGGGCGCACCTGAACGGTGATTTCGCTGGCGACTTCCGACTGCCATTCCGCCGCCGATGCGCTGATCAGAAACACCGTGCCGGTGGTGATGGACGCGAGGAACGTCATGATGGCGACCACTGCGACCAGCGCACGGCCCGAGATCGAAGCCCGCGGCACGATCGGCGACATGTTGCGCGCCTGCGCCGGCACCTGCGGGCGCTCGTTGCCGAGGTCCACCAGCGGTCCATGCTCGTCGCCGACCCTACTCATAAATGTGCAGCCGTCCCTGATGCAGCACCAGCCGCCGCGCCTCATACTGATCCATCAGCGTGATGTCATGGGTCGCGATGATCACCGCGGTGCCCAGCCGGTTCAATTCGATGAACAGCCGCAACAGGCGCCGGCCGAGCGTCGGGTCGACGCTGCCGGTCGGCTCGTCCGCCAGCAGCAATTGCGGCCGCGAGATCACCGCGCGCGCGATCGCGGCGCGTTGCTTCTCACCGCCCGACAGGATCGGCGGCAGCGCATCCATGCGCTCGCCGAGGCCGACCCACCGCAACAGGTCGATCACCTCGCGGCGATAGCTGGATTCGTCGCGGCCCATCACACGGAACGGCAGCGCCACATTCTCATAGGTCGTCATGTGGTCGAGCAGGCGAAAATCCTGCAGAACGATGCCGATCTTCTGGCGCATGTTCGCAACCTGATCCTTGCCGAGCAGCGAGACGTCCTCGCCGAACAGGTTGACGAGGCCGCGCGTCGGCCGCAGCGACAGGAACAACAGCCGCAACAGCGACGTCTTGCCGGCGCCCGAGGGGCCGGTGAGAAACTGGAAGGAATGCGCCGGAATCATGAAGGAGAGGTCGCGCAAAATCTCCGGGCCGAGCCCGTAGCGCAAACCGACATTTTCGAACCGAACCAAGCTCAGCTCCGCTCGATATGGACCGTGCCCGGAGACCCCGGACTTGAACCTGAACCTGGGCCCGAACCTGAACTTCGGGCTCGTAGCCCGCCGGTTTGGGTACTAACCGGACAAAACGGTTTTGCGACCGTTATGGTTTCCGATTCGTTAACAGTCGCTATGTAGCATCCGGGCAAAGACACTGGTGAGATGGGCTCCATGCATATCGTTTGCCCCCATTGTACAACATCTTACGCGATCAATCCGGCCACCCTGGGGGCCGGTGGACGCACCGTCCGTTGCTCCCGTTGCAAGGAAACCTGGCTGGCACGGCCCGAGGACGCGATCGAACTGGCGGAAGCCGCGCCGGAAGCCATGTCAAGCCCGCCGCTAGGTCGGGCGCAATCGAGCCAGGCGGCCGTGGACGATACCGCGGCCGAATGGGAGGCGATGGCGCGCGAGGACGAGGCACAGGATACCCCGGTAGTCGACAGCCCCTCGATTTCGGCCGGCTGGCCGGCCGAGGGCGATGGCGCGCCGCAGGGCGGCGGCAGCGACTGGCCATCGGCGGCCCGGCGCGATGCGGAGGACCATGAGGAAATTCCGGTCACCACGCACCGCGAGCGGCTGGCCCGTCTGTTCCGGCTACCGTCCCCGCCCCGAATTCCGTTCCTGCCGGCCGTCGGCCTGCCGACCGCCTGCGCCGCGATGGGCGCACTGGTCCTGGCACTGATGATCTGGCGCAGCGATGTCGTGCGGCTGCTGCCGCAGACCGCGACGTTCTACAAGATGGTCGGGCTGGAAGTGAACCTGCGCGGGCTGGCCTTCAAGGACGTCAAGGTCAGCAACGAGACCGTGGACGGCAAGCCGGTGCTGGTCATCGAGGGCGTGATCGTGGGCGAGACCAAAAAGCCGGTCGAATTGCCGCGGCTGCGCTTCTCCGTGCGTGACGCGCAGGGCGCCGAGATCTACGCCTGGAACGCGGTGCTGGAGCAGGCGGTACTCAAGCCCGGTGAGCGCACCTATTTCAAGTCGCGGCTGGCCTCGCCGCCGCCCGAAGGCCGCAATATCGACGTACGCTTCTTCAACAGGCGGGATCTGGCCGGCCACGCCTGAACGTAGCCGCCTGTTCCGCTGAGGCGAGAGATCAAGACTTCATGCCACGCGTGCTGATTGCCGACGACGAAGATTCCATGCGCTCGCTGGTGGCGCGCGCCATCGCCATGGACGGCCACGAGACCGTCACCGCCGAGGACGGCGCCGAAGCGCTCGATATCCTGACCCGCGAACAGGGCATGTTCGACCTACTTTTGACCGACATCCAGATGCCGGTCATGGACGGCATCGCGCTGGCGCTGACCGCGGCGCGCGACTTTCCCGACCTGAAGATCCTGTTGATGACCGGCTTTGCCGACCAGCGCGAGCGCGCTTCCGGTCTCAACGCCATCGTGCATGACGTGGTGACGAAGCCGTTTTCGGTGCACGACATCCGCACCGCGGTCGCGGACGCATTGGCGGCGAGGAAGGCGGGATAGGTAGGGCTCGGTCTCTCCACTCGTCATTGCGAGGAGCGTAAGCGACGAAGCAATCCATACCGCACGCGCGGAGCCATGGATTGCTTCGCGGAGCCTGTCATCGGGCGCGCATTCGTGCGACCCGTTGGCTCGCAATGACGGTGGAAGGAGCTGGACCGCTCAATAATCCTTCAGCAGCCGCTCGATGTAGTCGAGTTCGATCTGCGGACGGGACGGATCGCCAAGGCGGCGGCGCAGTTCTTCCAGAATCCGGCGCACCCGCTGCACGTCGATCTCGCCGGGGATCTTCACCGTATAGTCGTCGGTGAATTCGTTGTTGCGCATCGGCCGTCCCAGCGGATCGGTGGAGTTTTGCGCGCCCTGCTGGCGACCCCTGGGGTTGCCGGGGCCGTCGCCCGGCTGATCGCCGTCGCCCTGCTGCATGGCCTCGGCAAGGCTCTGGGCGCCCTTGCGCAACGCATCCAGCGCGCGGCCCTGAGAGTCCACCGCGCCGTCGGCATTGCCCTCGCCGAGCCGGCCGGTAGCATCGCCCATGGCGTTATCGGCCTGATCGAGCCCGTCCTCGCCGTCGCCCTGCTCGCCGCCCTGGCCTTGCTGGCCCTGGCCTTGCTGGCCCTGCCCCTGCTGGTCGCCGCGCTGGCCCTGCTGGCCGCGCTGGCCCGGGCCCATGCCGCGCTTGGCGAGCTCTTCCTGCAATTTCTTCAGCCGGTCGCGCAGGCCCTGCTGGTCCTGCTGCAGGTCGCCCATGCTCTGGTCGCCCTGCTTGCCGCGCATGCGGTCGCGCCTGGAATCCTGGCCCTGCTTGTAGGTCTTGTCGCGCAGTTGCTGCTGCTTGCGGATCATGTCGCCGAGCTCGTTCAGCGCCTGCTCCATGTCGTTGTCGCCGCCCTGGCCGGGCTGCGCCATCTGCAGGTTTTCCAGCATCTGCTGCAGCTGCTCAAGCAATTGCTTGGCGGCCTCCTTGTCGCCGGAACGCGACATCCGCTCCAGCCGGTCGAGCATGCTCTTGAGATCCTGCTGGCTCAGCATCTTGGTGTTGGGATCGAGCGGGCGCGCCAGTTGCTGCGGATTGTTGCGGAACTGCTCGGCGAGCTGGCGCAGGAAATTATCCAGCGCGGCGCGCAGATTGTCCGTGAGCTTCTTGATCTCCTCGTCGGTGGCGCCGCGCTCCAGCGCCTGCTTGAGCGCCTCCTGGGCGGCGCGCAACGCCTTGTCGACATCGGTGATGTTGCCGTCCTCGATGGTCACCGCCAGCGCCCACAGGCTGGCGACGACCTCGCGCAGCGCGTCATCGGTGCGCGCCGCCTCGAGCTGGTGCTTAACACTGAAGAGACCGAGATAATGACCGGATTCGGGCGTGAACAGCTCCGGCGCGATCATCAGCGCGTCGAGCGCGGCATAAACTAGCGCGTTCTGGTTGGCGTCAAGCGCCAGGATGCGGCGCTGCTCGATCAGCGCACGCGCCAGAGGTTTGGTGAACAGCCGCTCCGGCAGCCGCATGTTGTGCGGCTCGCTCTTGCCCTCATTGCCGGCCTCGTCCTTGGCCGTGAGCGTCAGCGTCACATCGGCACCGGCGTATGGGTCTTCGCTGAGATCCTTCACCGTCTGACCGACGCCGTTGCGCGTGCGCGCATTCGGCAGCACCAGCGCAAACTGCGGCGCATCGAACAGCGGCCGCCGCCCGGCATTGCCATCCTTCGCGTCCTTGTCCTTGGCCGCATCATCCTTGACCGCATTATCTTTGGCCGCATCCGGATTGCGGGCGGCAAATTGCGCGCGGGCTTCGGTGACGCCGTAATCGTCCTCCAGCTTGTAGGACATCTGCAGCGAGCCGCGGGCCTGGCGTTCCGGATCCTTGGCCAGTGAAATGCTCGGCGCACGGTCGGGCGTGGCCGCAAAGCGCCACAGCGGCTGGCCGGACGGCGCACGAACATGCGCGCTGCCATCGCCTGTGATCTTGAAATGCCGTTCGTTGGTGCCCTTCGGCGCCTGCTCGCTCGGGGCGACCTCGGTCACACCGCCGCCGACCACGACGTCGATGGTGCCGCCGCTGGAGCGCACCAGGAGCGTGCTGCCTGATGGCACCGGCAACGGGGTTCCGCTATCGGGAGAAGCTGCATCCCGGTTGGCGGCGGACAGAATGACGGGCGGCTTGCCGGTATAGAGCGGCGGGGTCACCCAGGCATCGACCCGGACGTTGGCCGGCGCCAGCACGCCGTTCCAGTCGAACGCGGCGGCTATGCGCAGCGCGCGCTCGTCGCCGGCGGCGACATAGGCGGCCGCCAGCATCACCATGACCAGCGCGCGCAACGCCCAGGGATCGTGGATCGGCAGCCGCGGCGAAGGTAGCCCGGCACGGATCCGCTTGATCGAGGCCAGCGTGCGCTCGCGCTGCTCGCGCCACAGCGCCTGCGCGATCGGATCCTTGGACTGAAGCGTATCGGTCAGCGCGGTCGCCGGGCGGTGGCGGATGCCGGTACCGCGGTCGAGCCGGCTCAAGCCCTCTTCGCGGCTTGGCCAGCGAAACCGCGCGAGCGGGAACAGCGCGGCCAGCGCTGCGAGGGCGAACAGGCCGATGCCGATCGCACGCGCCAGGAACGGCAGCGCCAGCCACAGCCCGGCCCAGGACGCCACCAGAAACAGTCCGACGACGCTCAGAAACCGGGCGAGGCCCGGCCAGGCGCGCTCCCACGCAATCGCATACTGAGCCCGTTGCAGGGCCTGCGTCAGTTGCAGCCGCGCGAGCGCGTCCGGCTCGCGCGCGGATTTGGTGGGGTCGGGGGATGCGCCGCTCAACAATCTCTCCGGGTTGCCGACACGTCAGCCTAGCACAACGGCGGCAATGAGGCACCTGTTCCGGGGGTAACCCACACCCGGAAATACGCATAACACGAAGGCGTGACTGCGGGCGCCCCACCCCCTAACGTGCGCCGAACCGTAAAAATACGAGGAAACGACATGGACCAGAAGACACACGACAAGGGCCTGGAAATTCGTAAAGCCGTGCTCGGCGAGGCCTATGTCAACAACGCCCTGAAGAATGCCGACAGCTTCAACAAGCCGTTTCAGGAACTCGTCACCGAATATTGCTGGGGCGCGGTGTGGGGACGCGACGAACTGCCGCGCAAGACCCGCAGCATGCTCAACCTCGCCATGATCTCGATCCTGAACCGGCCGCACGAATTGAAGGCGCATATCAAGGGCGCGCTGACCAATGGCGTCAGCCGCGACGAGATCCGCGAGATATTCATGCAGGTTTCGATCTATGCCGGCATTCCGGCGGGCGTCGACAGCTTTCGCATCGCGCGCGAAGTGTTCGCTGAATTGGACAAGGCGTAAGAGCGGTCGAATAACAACAAAACCGTTTCAACCGTCATTGCGAGCGAAGCGAAGCAATCCATAGTCCCGCAAGCCGAAGGGTGGATTGCTTCGCTTCGCTCGCAATGACGAATTCGGGGAGACACCATGGAAATCGGATTCATCGGCCTCGGGAAGATGGGCTTCCCGATGGCCCGCCGCCTGATCGAAGCCAAGCACCAACTCACCGTGTTCGATACGCGGAAGGAGGCCGTCGACAAGCTCGTCGCGCTCGGCGCGCAGGCGGCATCATCGCCCAAGGATATTGCCGACCGCTGCGAGACCGTGCTGGCCAGCCTGCCGTCGCTGCAGGCTTCGCTCGAGGTCGCGACCGGCGCGGGCGGCGTGATCGACGGCAAGCGCGTCAAGCGATTTGTCGACCTCTCCACCGTTGGCTCGCAGATGGCAACGAAAATTCACGGGCTGCTGGCCAAGCGAAACATCGTGCAGATCGACAGCCCCGTGAGCGGCGGCGTCGGCGGCGCCGAGAAGGGAACGCTCGCCGTGATGGTCTCCGGCCCGCGCGCCGATTGCGAGACGGTGAAGGGCGCGCTCGACGTGATCGGAAAAGTGTTCTTCATCGGCGAGAAACCGGGCTCGGCACAGACCATGAAGCTCGCCAACAATTTCCTGTCGGCGACCGCCATGGTCGCAACATCAGAAGCCGTGGTGATGGGCGTCAAGGCGGGGCTCGATCCGGCCGTGATGATCGACGTCATCAACGCCGGTTCCGGACTCAACACCGCGAGCCGCGACAAGTTTCCGCGCTCGGTCTTGCCGCGCAGCTTCGATTTTGGCTTCGCCACGGGGCTGATGGTCAAGGACGTACGGCTTGCGCTGGAAGAGATGAAATCGCTGGGGCTGTCGATGGAAGTCGCCGAGGCGGTCGGCCGGCTCTGGGAAGTCATCATCCGCGACGAGGGTGCAGAGTCGGATTTCACCGCGGCGATCAAGCCGATCGAAAAGGCGGCGGGCGTCGTAGTGGGTGGCGCGAAAGCTGGCCCCGCGGCGAGCTAACGAGGACGGCCGGTCCATCTGCTGGCGCGTGCCGGACAGCGGTGCGGTGCGCGGCTGGCGGTCCTTGAGCATTTGCGCAGTTCCAGGTTGGCAAGTCCGGCCGAATGGCGTTACGTTCCGAATCTGCTTGGGTAGAAGTTGGCGTTGACCCCGTCGACCAGTTGGGACGCGCATGACGTCTCGTTGCGTAAATCCGACGTGCAAGCAAAAGCGGCTGCGGCCTGCATATCTTGCCGTTATGGGTCTGGCCGTACTGATCGCGGCGCGGAACGATGCCTCCGCCAGAAGCGGACAGAGCGAACGACCGATCGAGTCGGTTCAGTCGCGCAGCGCCGGCGAGCCGACCATGGCCATCGTTTCGCTCCGCACCCAGCGGATCACCGTCTACGATTCCAAGGGATGGATCCTGCGGGCGCCGGTATCGAGCGGCACCAAGGGACGCGAGACGCCCGCAGGCATCTTCAGCGTCATCCAGAAGGTCGAGGAGCATTATTCGAACCTGTATGACGACGCCTTCATGCCGCACATGCAACGCATCACCTGGTCGGGCATCGCACTCCATGGCGGCGTCCTGCCGGGGCGTCCGGCGTCCCATGGCTGTATCCGGCTGCCCTTCAACTTCGCCGAACACCTGTTCGGCGAGACTATGATGGGCATGCGGGTGATCGTGGCGCCAACCGATGTGGCGCCAATTGAACTCGCCCATCCGCTTCTGTTCCAACCCAAGCCGGATGCCGCCGCCTTGGCCGCCGCCCGCACCGCAGAGGCGCAAGAGGCCACGAGGAAAGCAGCCGAGGCACGAACGGCCGCCGCGATGGCCTTGCGTGAGGCCACGCAGGCCAGAGCACCGGTTCGCACGGCGGAAAATCTGAGGCGCATCGCCGAGGCGCAATTGGCAGCCGTCGAAACTAGACTCGGCTCTGGCATCTCGGCGGAGGCAAAGGAGCAGGCTGAGGACGCCAAGGCGCAGGCCGTTGCCAAAATCGCTGAACTGCAGCTGCAATGGGACGTCGCCAACGTAAATCTGCAACTGAGGCTCGATGCCGTCACGTCCGCGCGTGAAGCCGCCGCGGCGGCGGAGAGCGCGCGCGTCACGGCCGCCGAGGCGGCGCGCCAGGTCGCACACGAACTCCAGCCGATATCGGTGGCGATCAGCCGCAAGACCCAGCGGCTTTATGTCCGTCAGGCATTCAAGCCCATCCTTGAAAGTCCGGTCACGATCGCAGACCCGGATCGCCCAATCGGCACGCATGTCTTTACCGCCATCGAGCGCGCGACCGACGATGCTAAGTTGCGATGGAACGTCGTCTCATTGCGCGGGGGACCTGCGCCGAGTGGCACTGTTGAGGTAGGCAGCCGGGCGCACGGAAGTAGTGCTCGCGGCGTTGAGCCGGAGCAGCCGAATCCGGATAGCGCAAAGGCCGCGCTCGACCGCATCGCCATTCCGCAGGACGTACTGGATCGCATCGGCAGCATTACGCCGCGATCTTCCCTGATCGTCACGGACGAGGCGCTGAGTTCGGAAACCGGCAAGGGAACGGAATTCGTGGTGCTGTTGAGCGGCGAGCCGCAAGGCGGCATCAAGAAGCGGCGTCGCAGCCCGGGAAACGACTTCCGCTATGCATACCCTCGCAGCTTTCAAATGTGGCGCTCGCCTTTCGGTTTTCCTACCTGGTGAGTCACTCCTCGCAAGCTAGTCCGCTTGACTGCTCAAGTCGGGAACTATTCGCCCGAAACTCAGCGACGGCCGAGCGTTGCGGCCTCATCACCCCCGCGAACCGCCTTCGCCAATGCGGCTTCGTTGGACCGCACGAACAGGAAGCGGGACGCTACTGGTATTTCCGCGTCAGCGCTGCCATCTCGGCCGATCAAGACTAATCCCGCTCCGCCGTTGGCCACCGCCAAAATGACAGGGTCGCCCTTCCACGTTTTGATCGGGTCCATTGCGACGAGAAATTCACCCATCGGCTGGTCGAAATATTGCAGCCTCAGCTGCGGAGCGACCTCTGCCGCCGCAAGTCCGAAACCCAATTGTCGAGCGCGCGCATAAACGTCCGCCAGCCGCACAGTATCGGTCTGAAAGCCGAGTTCGGCGGCCGACACCGCAAATAGCTCCACGTTTGTTTTCGTCGTGCCGACGTTAAAGGCCGGTCGAGCGAGAATTTCCTCGGCCAGTCCGCCGATGCCGCAGCCTGCCGCGTCCAACGCGCTAAGCAGGGCAAAGGAATTTGCAAACGTTCCGACTGTAATCGTCCTCCACACTGGAACCGTGAAGGCCGATTTGACTGGAGCCGGCGGCGTATTGGAGGGAGCTACTTTGAGCGTCAAGCGGTTCTGCAGAACGGCTCGCGCCGTGCATTGAGCACTGGCTTCGCTCGCGAGCATGACGATGCATGCGGTGGAGAGCATCGCAATCAAAGCACCGCCACTTCGTCTCCGCATCATATGATGCAGTATGGCGCGATAACCGCTTTCCTTGCCAGCAGTTCGGTCCATAGCGACCTACTTGCGAATGGAATTGCGTGGCAATGCAATCCGGCAATTGCTTCAGTACGATCCGCCCGCTGGTTCACAGCAGGCAAGCCTGCCATTCAAAATTGGCGTCCGGTCTCACGACAACCCGCATTTTCGAACGACCGGGTTGAGAGCGGCGCGGTGCTTTCAAAGCCACCGCAGAACCGTCGCGATATCGGATCAAAGGATACTGCGGTGGCGCTCGGCGGTATGTGAATTGGCTTACATCGCTCAAAACGTTTCCGTGAGGAGAAGCGGACCGGGGCACCGGGATGTTCGATTTCCGCCAATGACCGATAGTGTTGCAAAAATCTTTTTGCGGAATGCGACTCAAATTCTTGGAGCCATAGGCGCGACGATCGAATAATAACGTGGGGGACCACGCTGTCGGGCACCAAACTCACAGGCGATTCCGACAACGGGGCTGAGTGCCCCTTGAGCCATGTTGTCGCTTCTTGATGATGCTTTCTGCGCTTGTTACTGTTGGGCAGCCTGCACAGGTGTCCCAGCCGAAGACTCCCATTGGTTGGCTGTCCGCTGCAACAAGCCGGGAACGAGACGCTCCGTAAATCCTGCGATCAGGCCGGCTGCCGCCGCTGCCTCCCAGTACATGTTCGCGATATGCTTACCGATTCCTTCACCTAAAATTGTTCTTGCGAATACAAGGATGACAATCCCCGCAACAACCCCAATGCCGATGCGAAGACCGGCCATCCAATAGTTCATATTTGATTGATGGCAGGGCTTGAATTTGAATTCTTGCAAGCGGGTTGCAACTGACAGCATTGCTCCGGTAGCGCCGAACATTCCTCCAACAATATAGGACTTGAGGCCGACAATATGTGGTCGAACCGCTTGCCAAGCCGTCCAATGCAATTGGATTGGCTCCCACAAGATGCAGAGTGCGACGACCGTTACTACGACCCAACACCATAAGCACACTCTTAGGTATCGTATCATGTTGTCATTTGTGACCCGCTCGACAGCCATGCTCAGCGTTTTTTCCGCGAGCTTTTTCGCGTCACCGAGCTCGGCATGATTTTTCTTTTCCATGAGCAGCATGACCGCCTGAGCCATGTTGTGGTGATATATCGAGGCAGGGGGACGACGAAGGCCAAAGGTCCACCCCGAACTCATCTGAGCGGTAAGATAGCGAAGCTCGCACAACTCAGGGCTAATCTGAGTGAAGCGGCGCCGTTGATCGTCCTCTTCCTCTGGGCAGTCTGAGAAGTGCACGTGTATTCCCCGGTGGGAGCGATACACGGCGTAATCCGTTGCGAGCCACAAAATCTCTGCGATTACGTTGCCCAACTTGTCTTTGGCTCCCACGGCAAGTTCGCAAAGAAGAAAAGGTTTTGTGCAGGGCTTAGGCTCGCTTTGGCCTTGTACTCTCGACGTTGCTGAGATGTCGTCCATTCCAGCCTCCCGAGCAAATTCGCTGACAGCATTCGCGGCCGGTCAGCTGGAAAATACACGTGCGGATCGCCAGCGAGTGTGAAGGTGATCACACTTCAATGGCTGGCCCAAAGATGCTGTTTGTCCACGTTGGCCCGCTAAGCACGCGGTCCGGATACGGAATAATCAAATTGCCGACCGACGCCGCCCTTGAAGCCTATACGAGGCCGTATCTTCTGCGATCAGGTTTTCCCTGCAAACGGCCCAACTGAATGGTCTTGCAGCCGCCTGCTACTCGGGTGTGACATAAAGCGAACCTAGCCAAATCGTCTCATCAATGTCAGTTTGTGGCCCATAGCGTCGAACCCTGACGTTCACTCTGGCGTCGGCTGTTTGGGGCAGACCGGACGTGGTTGCAGGCGTACTGAATCGACGCTCATGACCCCAAGCGCACGGGCTGCGCATCGAACGATGGCATCGACTGGGTGGTGCTTGCGCTCTGTGTCGATGGCGCGCTCAGGCCAGCCTATGGCGCAACTCGGACCGCCGCGTGTCAATAAAGATGCACGGGGAGCGGAACGCCAGCCGGACCGGCCAGCAGGCCCCAGGTCTCGTCGCCAGCGAGCTCGAACTCCCGGTTCTGCGCCGCGCCGCTCGCGACCTTGAGGGAGACCTTGTACTTGCCCGGCCGCAGATTGATTTCCTGGCTGTCGGGCGATCTGCCTCCGGTTGCGGTGTCGTCCGCCAACTTGCGTCGCGCCGCCAGCCTGATGATCTGCTCGTTGATGGTGATGACGGCCTCTTCATTCGTGGTGTTGCCGAGCAACAGCCTCACCTGCCCTGGCATCGGCTTGATCCCGGCATTCGTGGCGGCAGGCTTGCGCAGCGACAGGTCGACGATCGTCCTGTCGTCCTGATGGGTGAGCCGGAGCAGCGCCGGCCCATCTGATGTCGTGAAGGCGATCACGGCGTCGCCCGGCTCGACGACCGCGCCGCCATTCTCCGTCCAGCCGCGCTTGCTCAGCTCGACGCGATAGAAGCGGAGCGTGCCTGCGAGATCGAGCGGCGTCTCGACGTGAAATGCCTTGATGAACGTTGAATCCTTCGCCGTCGTGAGGAGCCAGGGCTTGGGCCGCGGCAGACCAGTGACGGGATCATCGTCCGCGGCCTGTGCGGGCGCCGCGTCCGAGACGCCGCAGAGCAGGCGCCTGGCGACGTAATTCCTGGGGCAATGGGCAACGGCCCATGACGTTACGCCGACATAGGTTGGCTGGAACGTGTCACGCGAGCCCGACGGGGTGCTGCTTGTCGGGTTCGAGGGGGTGGTGAATATCGGGTTCGATTTGCCGGTCGTTGTCGATGACCAGTGGTAGGTGCAATTGATCAATTTTGAAAAACCGGTCTCGCAAGAATGCTGGGGATCCAAGGCCTTTGCGAGCGCGCCCGTCAGCACGACGACCGTCGCGAAGGCCGCCGCGACGGTCAGGCTGGCGATGAGCAAAACACCTTTCGTGCGACGATTCATCGCCGGATTCCAATCTCCATGAGAGCCCTGGGATCAGGTGCTCATCATGGGCTTAGTGGCGTTGGCCATGTAAAACGTTCATCGCTCTTTTATCGTTTGTTTCCTCTACCGATTCTCGGTGCGCGTGCGCTGGCGTGGCGGCGAGAGCCCCCTGAGCCGATGGCGCTATCAGGTCAGCTTCTGGCCCGGCGGACCGGTGGGAGGGAATTGACCCAAGTCATTTGGCCCAAGTCAGCTTCTGGGCGCTCCACCGACGGGGTACCGGCTCTGGCTGATAAACCCGAAGCGGACTGCGCCCGGCGTACCGCGTCTCACCACCGGCCCGGTTGCATCGGATAGCCCGGTTGCATCGGATAGTCTTGTTGCGCCGGATAGCCCCGTTGCGCCGGATAATAGGATTGCCCCCCGCGCTGACGCGAATTGCTGGTTTGGGGTGGGGAATTCCAGGGCTGAAAAAAGAAGCCACCGCCTTCGCCGCCCCAGGTGCTGCTGTCCGCGATGTCGACGGCGGGCGAAGGCCGGCGCGTAATGAAGCCGCCCTGGGGCTGGTCGCTCAGCACTGCGACGAACTCGGTGCGATAGTTGGTCTCGCGGCTCAGCGGCTCGTCCGAGACGACGATCGAGGACCGTGGCAATGCGGTCGGCGCGATGCGATCGAGCACGTCCTGCGGGATGGTAATGCGATCGAGCGCGCTCCTGGCGTCGTCCCCGCTGTCGATCGTGACCGCGCTCCAGCGCAGGCCCGCGTCGTTGCGCGCCATCGCCGTGAACACATGCGTGCCGATCCTCCGTCCGGGGTCGCGGATTACGACCGGAACCTCTATGGACGTATCGAACACCTCGCCGCCCCCGTCCGGCGCCGGCTTGTGCGTGTTGCGCCGCACGTACAGCTTCTGCGTCGCGCGGCTGATGTAGATCGACACGGGCTCGAGCGCGAGCTTCGCCTCGCTCGCCGCTTTGACGGCTTCGGCCTTCCGGGTCTCGGCCGCTTTGGCGGCAGTCTTGACGGCGGCGGCGTCGGGCTTCGAACTCGCATCAGCCTTGGCCGTGTCGAGCTGCTTTGCTGCTT
Organism: Bradyrhizobium sp. WYCCWR15520; assembly: GCF_056174665.1. NCBI lineage: Bacteria > Pseudomonadati > Pseudomonadota > Alphaproteobacteria > Hyphomicrobiales > Nitrobacteraceae > Bradyrhizobium > Bradyrhizobium sp. WYCCWR15520. The sequence goes on along the minus strand of NZ_JBWBWM010000046.1, from coordinate 8,024 downwards.
CCTTGGCCTTGAGGGCGGCCTTCTGCTTGCGGTCCTCGGCCTGCGCCCTGGCCTGGTCGGTCTTTGCGGCGGCGAGCATCTTGTCGGCGAATGCGAGCTCGGCTTCCGCGTTCCTCTTGAGCCCTTCCAGTTTGCGCAGCGATGCCGCGAGGGCTGCACTCTCGCGCGCCGCTGTCGCGGCGGCCTTCTTCGCCTCGTCGGCCGTCTTGACGGCCTCTGCGGCCTCGCGGGCCAGCGTCTCGGCACGCGACGGAGCAGCCGCGACGGCGTCGGCTTTCGGCATCAACAGCGCCGGATGGGAAATCTCGACCGGAGCCGCGTCGTTCGGCGAGATGATCACCCGCATCCCGATCCGCGTCCTGTCGAACAGCTTCTCCGCAAAGCCAAAAGGCATGCGAATGCAGCCGTGTGAGGCGGCATACCCGGGCAACGGCCCGCCGTGAAGCGCGATACCGTTCCAGGTGATGCGCTGCATGTTCGGCATCTCGGCATCGTCGTAAAGAGATGAGCGGTGGTCCTTGTTCTTCTCGAGGATGGCGAAGATACCGGCTGGCGTCTCGCGTCCAGTGGTGCCGGTCGACACCGGTGCGCGCGCGATCCAGCCGTCGGCGTCGTAGAAAGTGACCTGCTGGGTCTTGATCGACACGATTGCCATGATCGGCTCGCCTGCATCGCGCGGCGCCGTTGCCTCGACAGGCGGCGCGGGGCGCGCCCTTTGCGCCACGGCGGAGGCGGGCAGCGTCGCAAGCAGGGCCATCGCCGCGAGCCCCCAACGCCGCATCGTCAAGGTGGACTGCGCCATCGCCAATCGACTTGCCATGCCATGCCCCGGTTGAAATGCCTGTTCGCGCTACTGTCGCATAAAGTGTCAGATCGTGATTCTTGAATCTACCAACCGCCGCCGGCACCACTCACGCCGCCAATCGTCGCAGGGAACTATCGGTGCGCCCCCGGGGGAAATCTTTGCCGAGCAGGAAGAAAGGCGGCTCACGACTGGAATTGCCACAAACCTGACATGAGGATAGGGAGCATTTGCGTCGGTTATTGGGAATGAAACGGACGCGCGCCAAAGACAAAAACAGACATCCGGCAGGCATCGCGTCGTGTTCCGTACTGACCCGGAATGGACATCACCGTCCCTCTTCCGGCATTGCGGCATCTGATGCTATGATGCCTTCAGGGGAGCGAGCATGAAGCGCCGCGAGTTCATTTGTGATCTCGGCAGTATCGCTTGGGGATTTTGGCCCGGCCGCCGCACGGTCATCGCGGCAATGGCTGCAGTGGTGCTGCTGCCGATCGACGCCGGCAACGCCGGCTGGCTGTCGGATCTCTTCAAAGGCTCTCCAAAGCAAGGCAAATCGTCAAGACAAGCCAAGCCGGCGAAGCACGTCGCTTCGCCCAAGTCGGCCGCTTTGGCGAAGCGTACAGCCTCGTCAAAGCGCCACACTGTAAAGCTTGCCGCGCTGGGTCCGGTCCAATTGCCCGCTGCCGCTTTGAAACCGGTCACGACGCGTTGCGAACCCGCAAAGTTCCGGATCGTGCTGGATGTGGGACATACCGCCGAATCGGAAGGCGCGATCAGCGCTCGCAACGTCTCCGAATTTGTCTTCAACCTGCGCCTTGCGAAGCAGATCGAGCAGAAGTTGAAGGCCGAAGGCTTTGCCGAGACCAGATTGCTTCTGACCGAGGGCAAGGCCAGGCGCAGCCTCTTCAAACGCGTCGCCACCGCCAACGATCTGCGCGCAGACCTCCTCCTGTCGATCCACCATGACTCCGTGCCCAACAAATTCCTCGAGGATTGGGAATTCGAGGGAAAGAAGAGCCGTTTCAGCGACCGCTTTAGCGGATACTCCGTCTTCGTCTCGCGCAACAACCCGGATTTCAAGACAAGCCTCACGTTCGCCGAACTGATCGGCAAGGAAATGAAGGCTCAGGGCCTTGAGTACGCCAGGCAATATTCCCAGCCGATCATGGGCCGGCACCAGCGTCCGCTACTGAACCGGGAAACCGGCGTGTATCGCTACGATGAGTTAATCGTGCTGAGAAAGACCAGGATGGCTGCCGCTCTGCTGGAAGCAGGCTCGATCATCAACCGGGACGAGGAACTCATGATGAGTTCGCCTGAACGCCGGGACATCATCAGCAGCGGCGTCACGGCGGCGGTGAAGGAATTCTGTGATCCTCGATGGGGTATCCTGGGTCCGCTCTGATGGCGCGGTGGCGGCCTTGCATTTCCTTCCTGCCTGCCGCCTTCAACTCTTTGACTGCTTCTTGATCTCGTCGAACTTGGAAAGCGCTCGTTCAAATTTTTCGTTGAAGAGCCACATCGCATCCAGAATCTCGCGGAAGGTTGCAGATGTCTTGGCCCTGTCGGCTTGTCCAAAGGTGAACATGCTGTTGTTCCGCAGAAATCCCATGATCCTAGGGTCGGAAATCCGGTAGTCGACCAGGTTGCGTGAGCCGAGTGCCGACTTGGTCGGGCTGGGAATGATCTGGATGAGTTCAAACAGCTTCATCTGATCGATCGGGTCCGGCAGCGTTTTCACGATCGCCGGTACTTGCGGAAAAATATCCGCGTGCGCGTTCATGAGGGCATCCCGTACGGCGGTCCAGTGGTTGTACCGATGATCCAGATTGCCGGCCCGCGCCTCTTCCTTGTCGTCGCGCGCGTTGAGTGCGGGATCAAAGGCGGCTATCGACTTCTTTATCGCTGCCCATTTCCTTTGCCCGTTTTGATCTTCTGATACGCCTGATTGCAGACTGCCCTTGTATTTGTTCGAGCGCGCATTCCCGATGTTCTGATTGCCGTTTGTCTCGGCGAAGAAGAGCCCCAGGCTGATGCGGCCTGCAGCTTCGGCGTTGGCCGCATCAAGGCCCCTGGCTCGCGCAATGGCAGTGCCCAGATCGACAACGTCCTTGAATGGCGTATCCGAGCTTTGCGCGTTGGCGGGCGGCGCTTGCATGATGTCGAAGAGCTTCCTGTACTCATCGAGCAGCGGTTCATTGTCGGCGCTGAAATACGCCGGAGGGATTCCGTATTTGTTGGGCCCGCCTATCCTGGACGGAAGCGCGTCGGTGAGGTCCTTGTAGGCGCTCATCATGTTGTTGCGTGCAAGGTAAAGCGCCTGTCCCGGCAAGTTGGGCAACGGCTGGTTCGAATTGATCTGCGCGCGCCGCTGGCGCAGGATCTGCTCAAATTGGCTGCGTGAATTGTTGTATGTGTTGAGCGCATCCGACTGCTTTTTCGTAAGTGCGGCCGGCTCACCCATGGCAGGCGATATGAAGCCGAGATCGCAGATGGCAGCCGGCGGCGTGAAGGAGAGTCCGAGAGCAAGAGCCGCCGCGGGCGCCGCAGCAAGGTGCTTTATCCCCATGGCGATTTCCGATGCCCAAGTTTCATCGATACGACTCATTGTTCGTAAGCAGCGAACGCGCAGCTTGGCGACAAGTGCGTAGGATGTGTGGAGCGAAGCGATACCGATCGATTACAGATCGCGAAGATGATGGGTATCGCTTCGCTCCACCCATCCTACAAGCTCACAGCCAGGGTGCCGGCTTGTCCATCGCGATCAATTCGTCGACCTCGATGCGCGGGCGGACCACGGCGTACTGGTCGTCCTTGACCAGGACTTCCGGCACCAGGGCACGCGTGTTGTAGAAGCCGGACTGCACCGCGCCGTAGGCGCCGGCGGTCATGATCGCCAGCAGATCGCCGGCCTTCGGCTCGGGCATGTTACGATCGAGCGCGAGGTAGTCGCCGGTTTCGCAGACCGGCCCGACTACGTCGGCCGTGATCGTTCGCGCGCCCTTCCCCGCCTCGCGAACGGGAAGGATGTCGTGATGGGCTTCGTATAGCGTCGGGCGGATCAGATCGTTCATCGCGGCGTCAATGATGACGAAATTCTTGGCCTCGCCCGGCTTCACATAGATCACGCGTGAGACGAGGATGCCGGCATTGCCGACGATCATGCGCCCCGGCTCGAACATCAGCGTGCAGCCGAGGTTGTGCGTCACCCGCTTGACCATCGCGGCATAGGCGGATGGCAAGGGCGGGGCTTCGCGGTCGGCGTGATAGGGAATGCCGAGCCCGCCGCCGAAATCGATATGCTCGATCTTGTGGCCGTCGGCGCGCAGCGTCTGCACGAAATCGGACAGAATCCGGAATGCGGTTTCCATCTTGCTCAAGTCGGTGATCTGGCTGCCGATATGCATGTCGGTGCCGGTCACCTCGATCCCGGGCAGCTTCGCCGCGCGGGTATAGACCTCGCGGGCGCGTTCGATCGGAATGCCGAACTTGTTCTCGGACTTGCCGGTGGCGATCTTGGCGTGGGTGCCGGCATCGACGTCAGGATTGACCCGCAAGGAAATCCGCGCGGTCTTTCCGGCTTCGACCGCGAGCCTCGACAGCAATTCCAGTTCGGGCTCGGATTCGACGTTGATGCAGAGAATGTCGGCAGCGAGCGCTGCGCGCAACTCGGCCTCGGTCTTGCCGACGCCGGAAAACAGAATCTTGTTCGGCGGAATCCCCGCCGCCAGCGCCCGCTTCAATTCGCCGCCGGAGACGACGTCGGCGCCAGCGCCGAGCTTGGCCAGCGTGCGCAGCACCGACTGGTTGGAATTCGCCTTCATGGCGTAGCAGACCAGCGTCTTCTCGCCTGCAAAAGCCTCGGTAAAGACGCGGTAATGGCGCTCCAGCGTCGCCGTCGAATAGCAATAGAACGGCGTGCCGACGGTTTCAGCCAGTTCGGACAGGTTGACGGCCTCGGCGTGCAGCACGCCGTTGCGATAGTCAAAATGGTTCATGGCGTGCTCAGTCCAGCAGCGGATCGAGAACGAATTTCTTCTTGCCGCCCTTGGGGGCGCTGGGGCCGGCGTCGGTTCCGTAGGTCGAATTGAACACGCCGGGCTGCGCCGCGCGCTCGGCCTCGGTATCGGACGTCGCCTGTGCCTGCGGCGCCGCCGCGGTCGGCGGCAGGTCGAGCCCGCCCTTGCGTCCGCAGCCTCCGAGCGCGAGCGCGGTCACGCTCAACAGGATGATGGCCCATCCCGACGATGACGGGCGGTAGTTACTGATCACGACGAAATCCCCAATGCGCGCCGCACCATACAAAGATTGCCATGGTCTGGCGAGTGCCGATCGGCCACTGACAACCATGAAATTGCAGCGAAATTTTCTCTTCAAGCCTATTTTCGCTCTTTTTCTAGCCGTTTCAGCCAGGCTTTGGCCTGCGAAACCACGTTCTTCGGCGCGGTGCCGCCATAACTGGTCCGGCTCTTCACGGATGCCTCCACCGACAGCACGCGCAGGGCATCGGCGGTAATCTTCGGCTCGACCTCCTGCATCGCCTGCAGCGGCAGTTCGTGCAGCGCCACGCCCTGCGTGGACGCCAGGCCGACGATTCGTCCGGTGACATGATGGGCGTCGCGGAACGGCATTTTGAGCGTCCGCACCAGCCAGTCCGCGAGATCGGTGGCGGTGGCATAGCCCTCACCGGCGGCAGCCTTCATCCTATTCTCGTCGGGCACGAGGTCGAGGACCATGCCGGTCATCGCGCGAATCGCCAGCGAGAGCGCGGAAAACGCCTCCATCGCGCCCTGCTTGTCCTCCTGCATGTCCTTTTGATAGGCGAGCGGCAGGCCCTTCATCACGATCAGGAGAGCGTTGAGCGCGCCGATCACCCGGCCGGTCTTGGCGCGCACCAGTTCGGCGGCATCCGGATTGCGCTTCTGCGGCATGATCGAGGAGCCGGTGGTGAACTTGTCGGAGAGCCGCACCAGGCCGACCAGCGGCGAGGTCCAGATCACGATCTCCTCGGCAAAGCGTGACATGTGCACGGCGGCGATCGACGCTGCAGAGAGCGTTTCGAGCACGAAATCGCGATCCGAGACCGCGTCGAGCGAATTGGCCATGGGACGATCGAAGCCGAGCGCTTTTGCGGTCGCGGCGCGATCGATCGGGAACGAGGTTCCCGCCAGCGCAGCAGCGCCGAGCGGTGATTCGTTCAGCCGCCTGCGCGCATCGGCAAAGCGGCCGCGGTCGCGCGCAGCCATCTCGACATAGGCCAGCAGATGATGCCCGAAGGTCACGGGCTGGGCGGTCTGCAAATGGGTGAAGCCCGGCATTACGGTCGCGGCATGTTCCAGCGCGCGGGACGCCAGCGCGTGCTGGAAGGCGGCCAGCGCCGCGTCGGTCTCATCGATCGTGTCGCGGACATAGAGACGGAAATCGGTCGCGACCTGGTCGTTGCGCGAGCGCGCGGTGTGCAGCCGGCCCGCGGCGGGCCCGATCAGTTCGGACAGCCGGCTCTCGACATTCATATGGATGTCTTCGAGCGCACGCTTGAAGTCGAAGCCGCCCTTGGCGATTTCTGACAAAATCGTGTCTAGACCCTTGCCGATATTTTTCGCATCTCCTGCGGTGATAATGCCTTGCGCGGCCAGCATGGCGGCATGGGCCTTGGACGCGGCGATGTCCTGGGCATAGAGGTGACGGTCGACGTCGATCGAGACGTTGATTTCCTCCATGATCGCATCGGGACGCTCGGTGAACCGGCCGCCCCACATCTTGTTGCTCATGACTTCCCGTGCCTTGCCATTTATATCGTCGAGCGTTCGGCGAAACGCCGGGCCGGTTTCGGCCGTAACTCGACCGTAATGCCGATCGTATTCTTGGGCCCTGCATAGCCGTAACTGATACAGGATGACAAACGATATGCCCGAAATGCCCCCGCCCCGCCCGGCAAAGGCGCGCCGGATTCCGATCGCCATCGGCGCGGTAGTGGCTGCGGGCGTGGTCGGAATCGGCCTGTTTTACGGGCTCGGCGGCGTCAAGCGCGGCGGCGATCCCACCTGCACGGGGGCGGTCGAACTGGCCCGCAAGATCGCGCCGCTGGCGCATGGTGAGGTAGCCGCGCTGACCATGGCGACGACCCCGCTGCGGCTTCCCGACCTCGCCTTCGACGACGCCGAGGGCAAGCCGAGGAAGCTGTCGGAATGGCGCGGCAAGACCGTGCTGGTGAACCTGTGGGCCACCTGGTGCGTGCCTTGCCGCAAGGAAATGCCGGCGCTGGAGAGCCTGCAGACCGCGCTCGGCGGCAAGGATTTCGAGGTGGTCGCCATCAACATCGACACCCGCGACCCCGAGAAGCCGAAAAATTTCCTGAAAGAGGCCAATCTGACCCGGCTCGGCTATTTCGCCGACCAGAAAGCCAAGGTTTTTCAGGATCTTAAGAATATAGGCAAGGCGCTGGGCATGCCGACGTCAGTGCTGATGGACGCCCAGGGCTGCGAAATCGCAACCCTAGCCGGCCCCGCCGAATGGGCCAGCGAGGATGCCATCAAGCTGATCAAGGCTGCGATGCAGCCAATGAAGGCGGGGTCTTAGTCGTCAACTCTCATTGTGGAGGCGCGAAGCGCCGTCGCCGGACGATGCTTTGCATCGCCAGGAGAACCACGCGGCCCTGCTGGTGTCATTCAGCCTTCGATGCCGGTTACGCGGCTCCTCAGGATGAGGCCAGACAGGGTTTTGGAATTCAGGCCGTAACATTGAGGTTGCCGCCGACGCCGGGGGCGAGATTGGCCGTCGAGGGGATGCCGAGCAGCGTATGGACCGCCGCTTTCTCCGCATCCGCGTTCTGCTTGATGATCGAGGTCTGGATCTGCTGCTGCGTACCCGCCGCCTGCATGCTGAGCATGCTCGAAACCATAGCCATCATATCCATAACGCAGCACTCCAGGAACGTGAGGGCACCCTACCCCGGCACCGGTTAACGAATTCTGGAGATCGAAGAAAAGTTGGCAGGCGCGCGAATGTACGCCTCGTAACACGCGCCGCGTGTCGTGAAGCGAGGCGTGCCCGTCATTTCCAGCGATATATTTGGAGGCGTGGTGGGCACGCTGCGCTTTGCCCACCCTTCTGTAACGGGCCTCGATTAGTCAATCCCTTTGCGTTGTCCGCCCGCCGGGGTCTTGCTTCTGTACGGGGTCGGCGCAGGGCCGCCACCTGATGGGGTTGGAAGAGGATA
>NZ_JBWBWM010000045.1:0-58371 GCF_056174665.1 Bradyrhizobium sp. WYCCWR15520 | reverse complement strand
TCATCCCGGGCGCGTGAAGTCAGTCCCATAGAGCACCTCTTCTCGAATCAGGTGCCCATCAAAGAATCACAAGCGATTCTAGCGACTCAAGTTTTTCGGCTCAGTGCACCTCAAAAAAATGTGGGTAATCGTAAGCTTCGCCGGAGGAATACCTATTCCCAACCATCTGCTGGAGACCAAAGGCGCTTTGAGGAGATGGCAAAGCACTCTCTTCCAGGTCGACTTGCCGCTCGCGGCGATGTCGATTCTGCCATTCCACACTCAGCTTGTTCGGCTCACGATTGTCACGTTTCTCATAAACACACCACAACCGTGCAAACGGCTTAGTTTCTAGGCTGCCGACGCGCGGAGCACCAGAGTTCCGGCGCGAAGTAGATCGGCAGCCAACTTTGCGGTCATTGGCCCTGTTCTTAGTTGAATCAAATTACACCGGCGCTGCGGCGTTTATCGGCGCCGTCTGAAGTCCGCTCGCGAGTGCGACAGCATCGAGCAAGATCGTTTTCGTACGCTGACATACCAGACTACAACTAGTTCTGCTGCGATATGGCATGAAACGCGGCAGACCTGCCGACCTGACCGAAGGACGCGTCCGCGACGGCGGTGCTCGACGTGAGATCTCCGCAGGGGCTCGCGGCTCGCGATCTCTAACTGGGCACGATCAATTCGGCTCGTGTCCTTGCGCTTAGCCCCCAAACCCTAAACGCTCGTAATGCGAGGTCGATGACGCGGGCTCCGGCGACCTTGACGGCACGCGATCACTGGGTCAGAGCGCTAGCATGCGCGCGAGCGTTGTCATTATTGCTCATCGTCATGCCCGGGCTTCTCCGGCAGGACGAGTTTGCCCGGCATACCGAACCAGCACAATCAACGAATGTGCGATAGCCCTGAGCGACAGGGCAATTGGTTGAGCCAGAACAAAGCCGTTCCGCTATGGCCACGGGCGACGACGAGAATATTTGTGGCCGATACGGCCGCATCCAGTTAGAGCATCCGGCCCGCATCAATATACCTCATCCCGACGCCATTGCAGGCCGTGACATCTAGCTAGCCGACCGCACGCGAGCGACATGGTCTTCGACTATCCGGCGGTTCGCACCCTCGTATTTTGAACAAAAGTAGACGAGTGACCGACGCTCCCCCGCGTGCACTTTCCTTACCTCATGCCAGAACCTACATGTTGTGATAAGCACAGTTCCTAAGTGTGGACGAAACACCTGCAGTTTGCGGTCGGTTGGATACACAACGAACTCACCGCCCTCGAACTCTGTCGTGAGCTGAACAATTACAGAATATTCGAAGTCGGGGTCGCTCTCAGCATCTAAATGGATACCAACAAAGGACCCAGGCGGCATGCGATGCATTTGGCATCGGCGAATCACGTACTCCGATGACGCTCCGAAGATCCTTCTGAGCGCAGAGACCCGCTCTTTTCTTTCCAGTAGTTCGATAATCTGCGCTGAAGCGGTACCATTCACGTTGCTGGGATTATGGCCGGCGTGATCTAGCCGTACTCGTTTCACAAAAACGTTGTGACAATCGCCGGCATCTCCCTTCCGAACCTGTTCTTCTGGAACATCGGACTGAAGCTGATCGATCCTGGTCAACTCGTCCTTGGTGAACAGCGTATCGGGGGCAATCAGGACCGTACCTCTATCTGCCAGCTCTGCACGGTATTCCGCGATGGCATCTTCTGAAAGCAGACCACGTTTATCACTCATTGTGCGCGCCTTTCCGATTCACTCAAATTCGCCTCCTCTAATCCGCGTGCAACGAACGGATCGCCAAATCCCAATTCTCGCCGTCGAAATCCTCTACTTCTATGCTTTCGATCGTCGTTTTATCTAGGCATCGAACATTTACGCTGAATCCTGACGGGTTCGACCGCGGTCGATAAAATGGCTTTACGCCACAAACCCGACAAAACGTATGCCGAGCGATGTGCTTATTGAACTGGTATGTAGTGAGGACGTTTTCGCCGCATTCAATCCTGAGCTTGTCATCGGCAACGAGCATGTGCACAAATCCTGACATTTGGCAGATCGAGCAATTGCACTTCACTGCAGAAATCTCTGCTGGCGCTCGTACGTAGAACTTGACAGATCCACAATGACAGCGGCCGCTGTGCTCCACCTCCGCCCCACTATTTCCGTGAGGCGAACAACTTCCGACTAGATTGCGGCACCACTCTAAGCTGAGACCATACGCCCGATCGAATTCATCCAAGAAACGGTTATTGCAGTCGGCAGGAACCAGTTCGCTAATGAGCCTGGTTGTCATTTCTCCGTGATATTTCTCCGCAGGATCCGCGCCGCCGACATGGGCCTGGAAATACTCAAGATCGTCAGCTCGAGCATCAAACGTCTTCACTAAAGTAGTCCACAGTGCCTGGATCATCTCCGCAGCATGTAGCTCGAAGGCGACCATGTGGGCGCAGCGGACTATGGCATCTCGCGACGACAAGCCATGACATAGCGCACGAAGGTACCGGCTCGTTCTGGTGCTGTAGTTAGGCTGTATTGCGCGGCCAAGTAGGCGCGACGCATCTCTTCTAAAGAGCTTTGAGTGGAAGTTTTCTGTCTCCAGAATACTGGGTAGGGCAGCGTTGCCGCCCTGGAGAACCCGACTGTGTCCTCCCGTTTCATCCCAACAGATAAAGTTTGCGACCACACTGGTCAGCTCAACGTCCTTCGGGAGCCCTCGATTGCGGTGCATTGCCTCGAATACGAGATCCTTTTGCGATCCCGCCTGCAGATATGGGAACGCCTGTGACATCGCGAAGTATTCAGGTAGTAGACTGGCAGCCTGATCTTTGGAGATTTCCGCAGCAAACGGATGGGCGCCATGCAGATCCCGGGCTCTGCGCGCCAAGTGCTCGCCGACCGGTATCTCTGAAGGTTGATCCAGGTTAGAAGAAGAAGGTTGGGATAGCGTCATTCGAGTTCGGGCATGCAGAGAGAGAGAGAGAGAGAGAGAGAGAGAGAGAGCTTTCTTGCGCTAGACCTCGGAGCGCAACCGATACAGATCTCCTCAGATCGAGAGACTCTCCATGTTGTCCTGCGGTGCGTCTCCGGTTGGAGACGCGAAGTCGGAAACCTGACAACGTGGCACTATCATTCCACCTCGTCGTCCGGACCCAGAGCCTTTTGCTCACCTCAAGCAAGGCCCGTACCAATTCTCGCGACGCGTCCGGTTGGAAACGGCCTGAGCGGAGTCCGAAAGCGCGCGGTTATGCCTTTTTCAAGCAAGGCTCACGCAATCACTTTCGCGGCGGGCCGTTGCTGGGAGACGGGCCGGATCGATTAATTGATTTGTGCGATTGATTCAAACCGATGCCATCGCCGGCATGGTTGAGTGATGGTTCGCCGATTTAGGCTTCGTAACGGCACTGATGGGGCCTCGTGGGGTCGCCCTTGATGTAGCTGTTTGCGACGCATAACGGGATATAGAACAGCTTGTCATTTAGTGCACCGAATGCTCGAAGTACATTTCCGGCGTCTCGCTCGAACTTGAGTGCTGATTCAGCGCCAGGCGCGCGGCAAGCGGAAGCCATCGCCGAAGAGTCCGGTCCACGACCACATATCACAAAAGGATTTTGAATCCGGCTTGCCCTCCGCCGCCTTGGGCCCGACGCCGATGCGTGCGAAGTTCACGATGGCCTTCGAGACGAGCTGCGGATAGCTGAGGAGAAAGTTCTCCGGCTGGGTATGGATCAGCGCGGGCATATACTTGTAGTTTTTCAGATCCTCATACGCTTCATTCAGCATCTTCTTGTACAGTAAAAGAGTACTCGACGTGCTGCGAGCACCGCGCGACTTCACACGGAAGATCGCTTCCGCGGCAATTCTTCCAGAAATAACCGCAAGGTTCAGACGTCCACAATCGCTGGTATTGTTGAGTTCGGCGGCATCCCCAACCACCACCCAGCCCTTGCCGTAGAGCTGGGGTATGGTGTTGTAGCCGCGTTTCGGAATGAGGTGCGCGGAATATTCCTTGAGCTCTGAGCCGTTAATTAGCGGCAGAATCGACGGATGACGTTTGAAGCGTTCGAGTAGCCCGTAAGGCGTTTCGCCCGTTCGCTGGAGGTCGGAGACGAGGCAGCCGATGCCGAGCGAGATGCACTCCCTATTCGCATAGATAAACCCCATGCCCGTCATGCCGCGCGAGATGGTGCCGGCGGCCTCGATGATGACCCCTTCGTCGCGCTTGAGATTGAATCGAGATTCGATGATCTCGCGCGGCAAGAGGTGCATTTCCTTGAGCTGCAGCGCAATCTGGTCGGGCGTCAACCGCTCGCGCAAGCCCGCGCGCGTCCCGAGCCAGCCATTGGCGCCCTCGGCGAGCACCACTACATCGGCGTGGATTATGCCATCCTGGCGGTCGGTACGCACACCAATGACGCGGCCGCGACAATTCTGCACCAACTCCGTGACTGTAGTCTGGTACAAGACCGTGGCACCGGCCTCCCTCACCTTCCGGGAGAACCATTTATCGAATAGGGCGCGGATGACGATATACTGGTTCGGTCGCTTGTCATTGCAGTCGTTGAAGCGGTAGCGCAGCCCGACATGGGAGCGGCTATCCAATAACCAAAAGCGCTGCTCGACAAGGCGGCGCTCGAGCGGCGCGCCCTCGCGGAAATCGGGGGCCAGCTGTTCCATGATGTCCCCATCGAGAATGGCAGCCCGCACGTTCTTTGATCCGGAATATTCGCCGCGCTCCAGCTGCAGGACCTTCATGCCACGCTTGGCCATGGTCAGCGCCGCCGCGTTGCCGGCCATTCCGGCGCCAACCACGATGGCATCGAACCTCTCTTCGATCATTGGCCTCTCCCCTGTTCAGTGGCGCATGTTCTCAAAACGTACGCTCGCTTTCGACGCGGTCGCGTGAGCGCGGCGAACATCGACGGCGGCACAAGATGGTGACTCCCAACAGCAGGATCTCCGCCTGATGGCTGTTGACGAGATCGGTCGGCGCCATGCTGTAGGACTCGTCGCGGTAATCTGCGAACACGTTGACGGCTGGGACAAGCTCGGCGGGCGTAGGAGTAAGAATTCGACCGCGGCGCTGCGTGTCGCCTCGGCCACGGGACCGACAACCGACGCGAGATCAATCTTCCGCTTCTCGGCGACCTTGCGGCCCGTGCCAGGAGATTGGATGCACCTGCCCGCACCCCTGTTCGAAACGACCCAGACATGCTTGTCCGCCTTATGCCCCGGCAGCGCCTTCTTGGCAGCGCGCCCTTTGCGCAAGAAACGCGGGAGCACTTATCAGATAGCTCATCGCCAAGCCCCTTCGGATCAGGCATCGCGAGCTAGCGCCGCAAGGTCGGCCTCTAGCTTGGGCTGGTGCTTGAAGATGGCGTCGATCAATGCTTGCGCCGGCTGCTCGGCGGCCTCTACCAGCATCGCCTTCTCAGCGCGCGCGGACGGCGCGAAGACACGCTTGACGACGGTTGGCGAGCCCTTGAGACCGCATTTGGAGATGTCCTCGACACCAGCTTCCTGGGCGCTCCATTTCACAATCGGCGCCCGGGCGGCACGCAATGCATCGTCCATGGCACCGCGGCGAATCTGGTTGGTTGCCTCGAGCATGGTGATGAGACACGGTAGCCTGGTGCGGAGCACCTGGACGCCACCTTCGGAGCGCCGTTCTGTTTCTATTGAGCGCGCAGCGAGATCCAGCGCCCTGATCTTTGCGACGTAGGTAAGCTGCAGCACACCGAGCCGCTTCGCGACGCCGGGCCCAACCTGCGCGGTGTCGCCGTCGATGGTCTGCTTACCGGTGAAGATAAGGTCCGGCGGGCCGTATTCCTTGCCGATTTTGCGGATCGCGGTCGCGAGCGCGTAAGTCGTTGCCAGCGTATCGGCGCCCGCAAAGCAGCGGTCGGTGAGCAGTACGGCGCGATCGGCGCCAAAGGTCAGCGCTTTGCGTAATGAGTCCTCCGCTGATGGCGGCCCCATTGTAAGGACAGTGATCTCGCCACCGAACTTATCGCGCAGCTCCAACGCGGCCTCGAGCGCGAAGAGGTCGTATGGATTAATGATGGTGGGCACGCCCTGACGCATGATCGTGTTGGTCACGGGGTGCACGCGGATCTGCGCGGAGTCGGGAACCTGCTTGATGCAGACGACGTTGTGCATGTGCTTCTCCAGACGTTGCGACGGCTGGCGAACAGAACAGCAAGTGTCGTACCATTGCGTGAATTTCAATATCGGGCAGAAATACAACGGCTTTTGGGAAGCAATGTCACTGTCGCCTGACGTTCGCCGACGCAATTGCGACATTCGTCGTGACTACGACAGCCCGGCTCTCGCGGCGTGATTAGTTCTTGATCTCTCAATGAGAGCGGCCCCAGAGACAGGATGCGCTTTGCCGGAGTTGATCCACACGCGATTTTGGGTCTCGTAGCGGCCGCTGCGCTCACGAGAGGGCGTAAGCCCTGAGCCGAGTTGCACTGGACGATGCTTCGCGTCGAGAGGAGCAAGGCGCCGCAATACGCTTGCGGCGTCTGCGACCGCAAGGCACACGGCGGTTTCTTTTGCGCAGGCCCCGCATCGCGCAGCGGTCGCCGCATACGATGCCGCGCGAATCGAACGAGGTCGAACAGCCCCCGATGGTCTCACTGACGGTATCAGGCCGTGAGCTAATGGCCGATGGCGACATGGCCAACGGATTCTTGCTGACAGCTTCGCGTTCGCACGAGCGTAGAAGGCAAGGGACCGCCTGTGCCGGGCGGTTTATCCGATGATGCCAGAACCGGCGCTGACGGGGGGGCCGCATCCTATCGCGGCTCCAGGACCGCCCCAAACCATCACGCCTCTATTTTGTTTCGCCAACTATTCGCCATAAGCGGCTATAATCACGGCCCCGACACACCCAAAGTCCGACACTGCTTTAGAAGCGCTTGATCTCGACGCCATATTTCCTCAGGGCATAGCCAATTTGGCGCGGCGTAAGTCCGAGCAGGCGCGCCGCCTTTGCCTGTACCCAGCCGGATCTTTCCATGGCCGCGATGACACGCTCGCGATCTGCCATCTTCGCACCACCTACGAGAGCTGCGCCGACCGGTGCCAGCGGGGCGAGCTCGCTGCCGAAAGGCGGGATCGATGTAGCAGCCTCGGCCGGCGGCGCGGCGGGCTTAGCAGTCACTGGCCGGATCGGCCCCGACTGCAGCGCCGTCTCTTCCGATCCGCTCTTCCACAGCATCGCGGAAAGGCACTGGCCGTGGCAGCAGGCAAAGTCGTCTCTCACGATCGATGGTCCTGGTGTCAGAGTGGCGGTACGCTGCACGCAATTCTCAAGCTCGCGGACGTTTCCGGGAAAACCGCAGTTCGTCAGTACTTCAACCGCGCTTGCATCGAAGGTAAGCGTGCGGCCGTTCTCTCTGTTGAAATTCCTGAGAAACTCGGTCGCGAGGAGCGGAATATCACCGCGCCTTTCGCGCAACGGCGGCAGCAGCAAGGGGACCACGCTGATGCGATAATAGAGGTCGGCGCGGAACTCGTTCCTTGCCACCGCCTCTTCCAGGTTCTTATTCGTGGCGGCAATCACGCGAACATCGACCTTAATGGTCTGGTTGCCACCGACGCGCTCGAATTCCTGCTCCTGCAGTACGCGCAACAGCTTTGCCTGGAATGAGGCCGAGATCTCGCCGATCTCGTCCAAAAATAGCGTTCCCTTGTCGGCGAGCTCAAAGCGGCCTTTGCGCGCAGTGAACGCGCTGGTAAAGGCCCCCTTCTCATGACCGAACAATTCGGATTCCAGTACCGTCTCAGGCAGCGCCGCGCAATTGAGTTTTATGAAGGGCCGCTTGGCGCGTGCCGACCGCTCGTGAATGGCCTTAGCGACCAGCTCCTTTCCGGTACCGGACTCGCCGCGCAACAGCACCGTGCTGTTTGATTTGGCTACGACGGCGATCTTCTCGAGCAGCCTGCGCAGCGCCGGGCTGTCGCCAATAATCCCCTCGACATGGACCTTCTTGCGCTCCCGCGCAGGCTGTTTGAGCTCGGTCAATTCCTTTTGCAGCCGGTCCTTCTCCGCCATCAGTCGCTCGCGGTCACACGCGAACAGCCGATGCAGCTTCACTGTCTGCCCCGCTAGGTTGGCGATCATTGTGAGCAGCCGGACGTCGTAATCGAGCCGGTCGCTCGACGCGTTGTCTAGGATGCGATCGATCGTCAGCGTGCCCACGACATTCGCATCGATGCGAATGGGAACGCCGATGAACGAAACTGGCGTATCGTCGGAGGCCCCGAGCACCTCCTTGTCCGCAGCACTAAAGCTCGGATGCACTGCTACGTTTTCGGCCACGAGCGACTTGTCGGACGTCACGATCTCGTCGATTACCTTCTGCGGCAGGCGCATCCGGAAGTGCTCGTCGCTCCCTTCGCTCCAGCCGGCGCCCACGGTAATGTCCGGCACGCCATCATCGTGGAACAGAGAGACGATGCCGTGCCGCATCTGCACAAACGATTGCAGAAGATCGACGACGTTGGCCAGCGTGACTTCTAGCCGGCAGGGTGCGGTGAGCACTTTCGATATTTCGAAGATCCCGATAATCGCGCTCTCGTACAACGGCACATTAGGGAGCGCGTCGTCCGTCTCGGAGTTTGAGTTAGGCCTTTCGCGCACGGAAGGGATATGCAGCATGACGACGTCTCCGTTGTTATGACCATCCTCCCTGTCATCCTGTTCGGATTTTCGAATATTGTGTTGCATGTCATCCTCGATCTCGCCCCATTTTAGGATGACGCAAGAGATAACTTCTTATTATGGCACGATGGTAAAACTGCATCGCGACACGACGGTAAAATTACAGTGTGCTTTGACTTGCTTATTCTCTGCTCTTGCGAACTCGTCGCGCGCGTTCCGTGGGAACACGAATTCCGTTGATGTAGATCAAATCAGCTGCGACTTGTTTCTTGCAGGTACATTCGATCACAGGTGTTGGCCGCCATTAATCGGCACCTCGGTGCCCGTGACATAGCTTGCCGCATCCGAGCATAGGAAGAAGATGACCTTCGCGACTTCTTCGGGTGTGCCCACTCGGCGCAGCGGAATATTTGGTACAAGACGCGCTTCCGTGTTCGGCGACAAAATATCGGTCTTGATCTCGCCGGGCGCGATCGCATTCACGCGAATGCCGTGCGGTGCATAGTCGTGCGCCATTTCGCGCGTGAGACACGCGAGCGCGGCTTTCGATGTCGCGTAGGCGGAGCCGGCAAACGGGTGCACTCGGGACCCTGCGATTGAGGTCACGTTGACAATCGATCCTGACGCTGCTTTGAGCTCTTCAAACAGGCCTTGCGCGAGCAGAATCGGCGCCACCAGATTGAGGTGGAACACCTTCATCCAGGTTTCGACTGACGTCGTCAACGCCGTCAGTCGAGTGCCATTCGGCGTCTTCGGTGAAATGCCGGCATTGTTGATCAAGCCGTGCAATGGCGCGCCTGCGAGGCGCTCCTTGATCTCGGCGATGGCGCGCGGCAGCATGCGATGGTTGCTGAGGTCGACCTGGATATGGTTGTCGGCCCCTGACTTCCACGGGCAGCGTCCGCTATCGAATGGTTGGCGCGCGCAAGAAATGATGCGCCAGCCCGCTTCCGAAAACAGCTTTCCGGTGGCGTGACCAATGCCGCGCGACGCGCCGGTTAGCACCAGCGTCTTCTGTTCTCCCTGCTGGATGCGGACTCTATCGGTGTGAAACGGACAGCCCACGTCGGTCGCCGACGGTGGACTAGCGACCGCTTCGTCGTTTCTCAGATCGAGACTCAAACGCGCCTCCCAATTCTCTTGCCCTCGCCCGTGAACGCGGTGCAGGATTTGGGCCAGCGCGATGCGAAGGAACGCTCACGCGTTTTGCGGCCCAATGTCGCGCTCGCAACAGCTTGGCGGGTTCCCCACATCGGGCGCGTTTGCTTTCGGACAATAGCAAACGCAGGTGCACAAGCCGATTTTCGAGTCTCGCGTAATGTGCGCGGCACGACCAGTTTGACTCCGTCTTGCTCCATGGCCCTTATGCGCGCTGCTTTATCGCAAGTATTGTCAATGCGGTCGGGCCAGGTCCGTCAGCTAAATTGCTGCGCAGATCAGAACCGCCGGCGATTAGTTCGCTCTCACACCGTTCGATGCGCTGGAATGAGGTATTGCTGTTGAGCAATCCGCCACTCCGCTACCGGCCACGTCATTCCAATTCATCATTTCGTGATCGAACTGGTCTCACGATAGGCGGCAGCAAGCTCTCCCTTGCAAGCGTTTCTCGACGGCCTTCCGTCATCGCAGTCCTTCTTGAGCGTGGCGATGGCTCACGGTCGGCTAGCTCGGCTTGCTGCTGCGGCCGCGGAGCTGCCAGGCAGGCATGATCTCTCATCTCGATCGCGCAATCGACCGCGGCGACGGCCGAAACAGCGAGTGACAGTCCTCGCATGAACGGCCGCTTCACAGCTCGAGCCCGTGCTTTGCGAGCACCTGGCGCGTTAGCGCACCCGTGATCTCGCTGGCGATTTCGTTGCGGATCTGAGCTCCGAGCTCCCGCTCGGCATCGGGGTCGCCTGTCAGACCATGCTCGGCAAGACGCTGGTTCAGGCGAGTTTGAAACTCATCTCCCATCGCATCGATGAGCCGCTCCTGCATCGCTGCATGATCTTCGGGGGCGATGCGTCTCACCACGCTATCCCAAGGTTGCCAGCCCCTTGCCAGGTAGTCCGCGAATCCCGTCGCCTCTTGGTCCCGCACCGTCGTCGCGGCCCTGGCAACATCGTCTTCTGTCACGTGAGAGATGTTCAAGAAGCGCATGTCTGGGGCGACGTGCCGCAGCTCCAGAGGGTCGCGCAGCTGGGTCTGGTAGGCAAGATAGACCTCAATCTCGTCGATGTCGGCGTCCGGGTCGGCACGGCGGAGCGAGTTGACCGTCTCGCGCGCGATCCCGTCCAGCGCCCTCAAGCGGAACATCACACGGCCGCGCTGAAGCAGTTCGTCGAGCCGCCTGTCATACGCTCCGCCCTCGACATCAGCGTTCAGGCGTGCGGTCTGCATGCCGTTCCAGGCCAAAGTGATGCGATCCTCGCACCTCTCGCTCGCTCCCAAAGCCGCGGCGAAGTACTGCTCGCGCAATCGCGGCCTGACCGCCGCCTGGCGCAGATCCTCGACCACCACCCGCCGGAACGCCTCATTGCCATAGTTCACCGTGCCACGGAGCCTGTCGAGGAAGCGTGCGTAGTCCTGAGCACCTGGCTCTTGGGCGAAGCGCTGCCAGGCGGCCACTGCCTCAGTGTCGCCCGCGAGCCAGTGCGCGACAACCTCGTGCAGGGCCTGCGGCTGGACTTGCACCGCTCCCCCGGCCATAGACAAAAAGATCTGCGGGCCGTCATAGCCCCCGGCATGCATGGCTGTCGCCAGGTTGGTCAGTACCCCCTCGGGCAGCGGATTATTCTCCAGATTGACGCTGGACTCACGGCCCAGCTGCGTCAGCAGGGTCTCTGGCACGCTGGTCAGCTGGTTGTTGCTGGCGCCGAGCCATAGGAGCTCCGCGGGAATCGTCTCGGGCAGGCTAGTCAGCTGGTTGTGGCTAGCGCTGAGCCATTCGAGCTCAGCCGGGAGGGGCTCGGGCAGATTGGTCAGCTGATTGTCGTCGACGTTCAGGCGCTGGAGCCCGGCTGGAAGGTCGGGCAGACTGGTCAGCCGGTTGCCGCTGGCGTCGAGATCCTGAAGCGTTGCCGGAAGAGTATCGGGCAGACTGGTCAGCTGATTGTCGTCGACCCTCAAACGCCGGAGCCCGAGCGGCAGGTCTGCGGGCAGGCTGGTCAGCCCATTGCCGATGGCGTAGAGCCGCCGAAGCCCGGCCGGAAGGTCGGGCAAGCTGGTCAGCCGATTGTTGCTGGCGCGGAGCCGCTGGAGATCGGCTGGAAGGTCGGGCAGGCTGGTCAGCTGATTGTTGTCGACGTTCAGGCGCCGGAGCTCGGGCGGTAGGGGAGCGGACAAGGCGGTCAGGGACAGGGACGACAGATCCAGCGGCTGATCGACATCGCCCGCCTCCCGCCAAGCCCTCGTTCGACTTACCGCCTCTTGCCGATTCTCGTCTTCGCCCTGCCCCTCTTCGGCAGCCCGGCCCGTCAGGACCAGGTCCTGCGACGAGGCGGGGCCGGCCGCGGACGCCTCCGCCTCGGTCAAGGCCTCGGCCCACTGCGCCGCGGCCGGGGACCCTGGTTCGGAGGTTTCTGATTCGGAAGTTTCGGAAGGAGTGCCAGCGCCAAGCTGGGCCCGTTCTGCATTCATCGATCCGTCTTCTCGGTAGCCAAATGAAGGGAGTGCGCCGGAGCCGCGCTTCTCGAAGCCGGTAGCTCTCACCAGGGATGGTGATCACCGACTAACGAGGAAGCAGGCGATCACGGAGCGCGGTTGCAACCACAGAACCGCCGAACACGCTGCGCCATTCGCCCACAGGGCAGTTGCAGCAAGACCAGCACGTCCGGACGGAATCGACGGTTAACGAAAGGGTACGGGGGTTGTTTCGTTAGGGCAATACATCCCCCTCTCCTCTGCAGCAGATCAAGCCTCACATCGCAGTCCAGATAGACAGTATCTCAATGCTATAAGACTTACCTGTCCAAAAACTGACGAGTTTCGGAAGACTCATAATGCGGCGGTGAAAGCCCATCGACTCTCGAAGCTGCAGCGTCAATGGGGTCTACTGAAGAAAAACCGGTGACGGTCTGGCGTTCGGGACGCCTTTCGCGCAAATACGCGCACACTCGTCGTCTTGGCTACAGCCTGCTGCGCAGACAGCTCGTCAGTCGCGCCATCCAGCTCTTCGAAGGTCAGCGCCAACTGGTCGATCAGCCGCGATGATCGCTCCGGTCGACCGCCGTAGATCCTCCGCTCGAGCTTGGCGATCCTAAGCTTCTGATGGGCGATCAGCGCTTCGTCTTCCGAGACTTTTGCACGGGCAAACGCGAGCGGCGCCCAATACCTTCACCAGCATTCGCATATGACCTCAAAGCTAGACTTAAGGCCAGATCCGCACAAAGACGACCGAACTTCACAAAGCTGCCGCCACCAAAGCGATACCTCGAGCGCGATGAGCAGATTTAGATGATCGAGGCCCTCAACGCATGATCCGGACTTATCTAGCGCGTGGATGCATTCCATCAAAAAAAATCGATTTTAACAATTGGAAGAAACGGATAGCAAAACGTCAGTTGGACAAATTGAATTCAGGCATCCAGAATGGTTATCGATGTTCACCATGGCTCTGAGAAGATCTCTCCACGTGCGGCGGCGAGTCAACCGAACCGCATGCCCATTGCGGCCACCTTCTCCGGCGGCGACGCAAGCTGCACCGCGCCGGCTTAACGCGACAAGTGCCCCCCGCGTCGCGTAAGCATTTGCCTCCGATAAACTTCCGTATAGCTTTTCCAACCTTTTTTGTATCACCCGCCTATCTACGTACAAGTGAACCCACTCTCGACGTCGCCTTTGCTTTGCGAGCAATCAGGAGCTGCCGATTGCTGGTGCCAAATGCTTCTGCGATCCGGCCAAATGGATCGAATTCCATAGCTCGCAGATCATGCGGAAGATGCAGGCGAAGTCCTCCTCATGTCACGATGCTGCGCACGCGGTCACATGTGGAACAGCACGGCTGCTGTTATTTCTTTCAACGGGACAAAGGGAGGCGGGCGGCGGCTCGCGTCGTCCAAGCATAAGGGGGTGGAACCATGAGCCGAGATGCCAACGATTTGCCTGCGGTCTGCTTTCTCCTCGGCCTTCCCCGGTCGGGGACGACACTGCTGTCGCATTTGCTCCAGCAGCACCCAGATATTGTAGCGCCGCCTGAGCCCTGGTTAATGCTGGCACTTGAGGCATTTGGCCGAGTGGACCACCGTCACCCGGCGGGGGCATCACTGATTCAGGATGCCACCTCCGAGTTTTTGGGCCGAATCGATCGTACTATCGTCAGTCGCGCTTTTGCTGATGCGGCTTACGGCCAATATTTGGCAGCATCGGGCAAGCGTACCTTCGTAGACAAGACGCCGCGTTATTGGATGGTCCTCGATTTCTTGGATTCTCTCTATCCAGAAGCGCCACACATCCTTCTATTACGTAATCCCTACGCTGTTGCCGCTTCACTGAAATCGACGTGGGGCATCCCGCTGGTGCCAGAAAGTTGGCCGCCCGCCAGCCTATCTGATCTCTCCGATCTTGTGCTTAGCCTGCCTCCCGATATCACATCTTCTCTCGCCGATCTCGTTCTGGGCCTACCTGCGCTCGCCGCGCACCGAGGTCGACGGCAGACGCAGGTGGTGCGGTACGAACATTTGGTGGCGCGCCCCGATGAGGAAATTCGGCGCGTCATCGCTGGGCTCGGTTACGATCCAACGGGCATTGCATCGGCGACGCTGCAGCAGCCGGAATATCTTCGCTCCAGTCGCTTCGGGGATCGAAAGAGAAAGGCAGTCGATGGCCGCTCAGTCTACACTTGGCAAATGGAACTGAGCATTCAAGAGATGCAAGCAATAACGGACGCAATCGGCGATGAGCTTTTGATAGAGCTCGGTTATGAGCAGGAACCTCGGCACGTTCAGCAAGCCGGGATCGTGGATCGAGGTCGGGCCGTAACCGAACAATATCGTCAGATATTTCAAACCTGGTGGGATTTACGCCGCGCCTAGCGAGGAGCTCGTGCGGCATCTGGCGGAAACCGGTGCGCCAAACAGGCAAGCTGAAGAGAACTCCTCCTCGGCTTTCGACCCCTCCATAGCTCGGAACGGCAACGTCTAGCCGAGCCCGGAAGCGTTCTACACGTGCGATGTGAGCGGCAGTTGATCGAGCAGCTCGACCACTATCTTTTTCCGCTAATTTGTCGGACTGTCTATCGATGAGTGGGATGCCACCGTGTTCCACACGAACCGTGATCGGCTGCTCGATGGCGACAGTGCGACGACGCTCTTTGTCGCAGTTCTGAACCTTAACGAAAGACGCATCCGACATCACGAACGGCGATGCTGCGCAAATGGAAGGAGGCGTCGATATGATCGATGACGGTGCGGGTTGCAAGTTTCATAAAGCCAGGAGATGTTCGGAGGATTCATCAATCAAGATCAACCGACTAGGATCGTTCAAATCGAACTCAATAATGCGCGGCGCGAAGAGACGGGCATAGCGCGTGAAGGCGCTAGTCGGTGGAAAGCGAATCACGGTATCGCATCGCCCGAGAAGATACATCTCGATGAGAGCGGAGATCCCGCCGTCGGCTCCTAGTGCCGCACTATGTAATGGCCCGGCCTGATCCGCTTGGAAGCGTTTTGGGATCGTGAAAAGATCGGGAAACAGACCCGACAACTTGTGAAGCACCTGCGCGCTGTCCGTACACAGTAATACCCTTACAGGTCCTCGATGTGATAGCGCTTTGGCTGCATCAATGGCAGTGCATACTTGCCGCAAGGCGAGCTCCGGATCCGCCCAGTAGGGCGTGTGCCCCATTATATCTTCGCCGTTGCCGTGTCGAACATGAACCCCGATTACGCTGCGCCCTTCAAAGTGCTCTTGATATAGCGCGTCAATCCGAGCTTGAATTTCAGGCCTCGGTTTGATGCTCCGAAATATCTGTCGTTCGGCATCCTGATCGCAACGCCACATCAAACAAGCATCGCACACCACGGTGTTGGCTTCACTATCATATTCGGCTTGGAAAAGCTCACTCAGCTCGTCACGTTCTCGGAAAATCTGTTCATCTGGGCGGTAAACGCAGTCAATCGATGGCTGATTCCACCATGACGGGAAGAAAGGCCCCGGGAATGAGAGCTGGTTGATCTTGTCATCGCAGATAACCCGTACGCCAGCGATGTCTCGAATTGGCTCGAAGAACACGGGAAAGGCGTTCGTGAAGGGTTGATCGAGATAACAGGAGCCACGCCAATCAATGGCTAGAGTCCGCCCCGTCCGCTGCGCATAGCGCCAGGCTGACGCCAGCGACCACAGGCAATCACCGAAACCAGTACGTCGTCGAGAAACAACGAACCGATCGTTCGTCAAGCCGCCAACAAGCATTTGTGTTTTCTCGTTAAGGGAAGACCGCATGGAGATAGGGTTTACGGAAACTCTAAGTATGGTTTCGCCCGATGCAACTGTCGTCAGCGATGGTGATGTTAGCCAACTTGGCTGATAGAACTTCATAGCCTGCTACCATGGAGGAGCAACGCGAAACTATTGCAGTCGACATGCTTGATTTCCTATCCGCCTTGTTGCAGCAGCTCTTCGAAGCACTTTCCGGCATGTACGATGTCGAATAGAACTGCTGTGCTGGGACGCTTGCAGTCCTGAGCTCGTGCTTTGGCGCAGCGCCCAAGACTACTAAGCATGAGTCCAGTCACCGGATATGCCCGCCCGCGCTCCCTCGCATTCGGAGACATGCACACCGAAATATTCATGGTGGGCGTTATACTTTCTCCAGCATTTGATCATTGTTTTGATGCACGCGAGCAGCATGTGAAGGATGCAGCCGGAGGCAGCGTTTCTCCCATAGCCGCCGGAGCTCCTTAACGACAGTTTCACGCCTAGCCTGATCGAACGTATTAGTATCCAGGAGATCCCCAAGTACGGCTTCGCCCTCGATCTGCATCAGTAGATCGAACACGTCCTGTGAAATACGCACACTGTCACCGCTGGAGCGCCCTTTACGGATTTGGTACACCGTCTCCTGGCGATCTCGCGCTGTATAAGCGCGGACTCCTTGGAGTCGTGCATAAGGCGGCAATGAAACCGCGAGCGCGGTCCAATCCTCCAACGTTGCCACCCGCTTTTTGACGAGGAACGGGCCGACCACAAGTCCATCCAGCTCTGTCGTCAGAAATGTGGTAATCGCATCTGCAACCGAATCCACGATCGGCTCGGCATTGTTGTTAAAGGACGTGTTGAGCAGAACTGGGATGCCCGTCCGCTTCTTGAACGAATTAATAACCTCCCAGTAGGCGGGATTTGTCTTGCGCGATACTGTTTGCAGTCGCGCAGTGCCGTCGACGTGCGTTATGGCACCGAGCACGCTTTGCTTGGAGTCGCGCACGCGAACGACAAAGTTCATAAAGGGAAATTCGCGCGTGCCGTCGGGAAGGTCGAAAAATTCGCTCGCATCCTCCTCCAGTACTGATGGCGCGAACGGTCGATAGCCTTCGCGCTTTTTGACCATCGCGTTGATCCGGTCCTTGTTTGCGGCAGGCCGAGGATCGGCAAGAATACTGCGGTTGCCAAGCGCACGTGGCCCGAACTCCGAACGACCCTGCACCCAGCCGATCACGGCGCCATTTGCCATCCACTCGGCTGCACTACCTGCCACGTCGTCGCTACGTTCGACGTCAAGATGTCCACCCCATGCCTCCAGTTCCTGCTGCACGGCGCTCTCGCTCCCGAGATCAGGACCCCAGTAGACCTCCTGCAGCCGCTCGCGTGGGGCGGGCCGGCCCAGCTCATTAGACATCATTAGTGCAGCACCCAACGCGCAGCCAGCGTCATGCGCCGCGGGTTGCACGAAGATGTCTTCAAAAAGCCCTGAATACAGCAGCTTGCCGTTCATAGTGCAATTGTGGGCTACCCCTCCAGCCAGGCACAACCGCTTCATACCGGTGGCTTCGCGATGATGACGGAGAATGTGAAAGACGATCCTCTCCAAGGCTTCCTGCAATGAAGCACTCACATCTTGATGCTGCTGTGTGAATGGCATTCCCTTTCGCCGGACCTGGATGCTCCGGCGCAGCGTCGGACCAATTCGGTCGAGATAGACGCGGTAGCCACCATTGTCTAACAGTTCGTAGAACTGCTCAAAAAGCTCCCGATAAGGAGCCGGATCCCCGTACGGGGCGAGCCCCATTACCTTGTATTCATCGAATAAGCCGTAGCCGAGATACCGGATCGTCTCGAGATAAAATAGGCCGAGAGAATTATTCTCCGGGAAGGTCGCGAGTTGGGTCACTTCGGTTCCAGACCCCAGAGCTAACAGGCCGGAGAGAAAATCACCAGCGCCATCTATCGCGAGGATCAGACTTTGCTCGAAGCCAGACATCGCAAAGGCGCTTACGGCGTGCGCCTGATGGTGACTTACGAAAGAGACACGCGACGGATCGACCTCCGTACCAAACTCCTGCGCTAGTAAGTTACGCATCACCAGTTTGGCATCCAAAGGAATGGAAGCGTCCGGTTGGGACCCGAACAGGCTTTCGAGCATGGCGTTGCAATAGGTCTCGGTCGCGTAGAACGCGATACGATCGACGTCGCTGAGTTGGATCCCGGCGGCTGCAAGGCAGTATTCTATCGAACGGCTTGGGAGTTTGTTAGAGTGCTTAATCCGATTGAGGCGCTCCTCTTCAACGGCCGCTATCACGCGTCCGTCCCGGACCAGCACCGCAGCGCCATCGTGCAGAAATGTGTTCGAAAACTCACGTGTGTCTTCATGGACTTTGTCTAGCCCGCCGCTCACCCCTAGACAGAACATCTCATTCTCCATTTATCGTAACACGAGGCCCAATTGGCCTGCCGAATTCGCGGTACTGCATCGTGTCTCAACATTGCGTTTGCGGAATATCGGGCTAGCGCATCAGGCGCCGGCGAAACAGCGCGATCGAGAGAAAGAACGCCAGCACCGCGTAAATGCACAGTGCACCGATATGAAGGCCTATGCCGCCTGCCGGGACCCCAAGCATCACTGGGCGGATGAGGTCGACCGAATGTGCCAGCGGCAATAAGCTCGCCACGCGCTGAAATGCGCTGGGCATCTGGCTCACCGGAAAGACTGCGCCACACAGGAACACCATGGGTGTGACGACGAGAGTCTGGTAAAACACGAAGTAATCGTAGCTTGGCGCAAGCGATACGACGATCATCGCTAGGCTCGCGAAGACGAAGCCAGTGATTGCGATTGCTGGTATCGAATAGAGGATGGATGCCCACGCTGCGTAGCCCAGGGTCGCGGCAACCACTGCAATTGCCGTTCCGGCCAGAACGGATTTGGTGGCTGCCCAAGCCAATTCACCGAGAACGATGTCGCCGAGCGTGAGCTGTGTGCACAGGATTGCTTCCCAAGTGCGCTGAGCACGCATGCGGGCAAACGCCGCATACATCGTTTCGAAGGTGGCGGCGGTCATGGCGCTAGTCGCGACCATCCCACCAGCCAGAAACGCAATGTATGAAGTGCCGTCGATGAGCCCCACAATTACTCCAAGGCCAAAGCCCAGGCCAAACAGATTAGTCATGGGATCGGCGAGATTGCCGAGAACCGATGCAAGCGCGACTTTCCTCCACGCCAGAAAGTTGCGACGCCATACAGCGACCCAGTTGTACGCGTTGGCGGGCATGACGGCAGCGTAACCTTCGCGCATCGTTCAACTCTCCATTTCCCGCCCGGTCAGCCGCAAAAAGACATCCTCGAGATTCGCAGGACGCTGCAAAAGGCGTAGACCTGCGCGCCCGCGCAGATGCACGAGCACCTGCTCCGGATCTGGCGCATAGCAAAAAAGCGTTTCGCCGCTCACTTCGACATGCCGGGCATAGGGCCTGATCAGAGAAGATAGCTCGTGCGGATCGCCGCCATAGATCTCGATCACTTGGCAGCCGATCTTCTCATCGATCAACGCGCGAGGCTCGCCTTCTGCGATCTTGCGTCCTGCCTCAAGCACGCACAGCCGATCGCACAACCGCTCGGCCTCTTCCATGAAGTGGGTGGTCAAAAGAATCGTCTTGCCTCGTGCCAGCAGCAATCGTAGGCGTTCCCAAATTAGGTGGCGCGCGTGCGGATCTAGACCGGTGGTCGGCTCGTCCATCACCAACAGATGTGGGTCGTTGATCAGCGCACGCGCCAGCGTCAGCCGCCGCTTCATGCCGCCAGATAGTTCGGCGACGCGAGCATCCGCCTTGCCCTCCAGGCGAGCGAACTCGAGCAGCGCTGGCACAACTGCCTCGACCTCGCGTGCGCTCATGTTGAAGTAGCGGCCAAATACCAGCAGGTTCTCGCGGACGGTGAATTCCAGTTCGAGGTTATCGAACTGCGGCACCACGCCGATGCGCGCACGTGCCAGGCGAGCACGCGCCGGTACGGGCTCGCCGAGCACAGTCATCTTGCCGGTGTCCGGCGCTACCATGCCGAGAACCAAACGTGCAATCGTGCTTTTGCCCGCCCCATTTGGTCCGAGGAGGCCAAAGCACTCTCCCGACGCGACAGCAAGGGACAGCCCATCGACGACGATTTTATCGCCATACGACTTCCTTACGCAGCTAAGGTCGATTGCTACGGTGGACATATGTTCATCTTAGACTGAAAGAAGGCGTTCGGCCGGCGATCGCTCACTTACGGCCGTTTTGGTCCATAGCAGGCCGTCGCACCAAATGTGTTCGACGCGTCCCCACTGGCAGGCTGCTGCGGCATCCGGAAAAAACCCACGTCCGTGGTGGTTGGCACTCGTATTGCACAGCAGCGGAATGCCCGTGAGTTCTTCATATTCGATGAGGAGCTCCGCGATTTTGTGCGGAGAGGTTCTGGGAACGGTCTGCAAACGCGCAGATCCGTCGAGGTGCATAATAGCGGGGACTTTGTTCCACCATTCTGTCCGTGTCTGGTGATCGAAAAGCATGTAAGGATCCGGCGTTCCGGGGCTGAAAATTTCCGGCGCACGATCCTCCAGGCATATCGGCGCGACTGGCCGAAAGAGTTCACGGAGCTTGATGTCGTTGAGATGATCCTTCATTGCCGGCGAAGTCGCGGCTGCCAGAATGCTTCTGCCACCCAATGCTCGCGGTCCAAGCTCCGCGCGACCGGCGAGGAAAACCACGGGCTTGTTGCTCGCGAGGATGGTCGCAAGTTCACGCATACTGCATGGCGCAGCGTTCCATTCGGACGACACATCGCTGGGTATTAGTGCCGGGCCACTGTAGACCGACCATTGCAGCGGCACGAATCCATTGGCCGCCGCCACTTCGGAGCAAGCGGCACCGATTGCTGAGCCGCTGTCATTCGGAAAGGGCGGCACCCAGACATCATCGAAAAGGCCAGTCGCACGTAGTGCACTGTTCCATTTGATATTGAGACCGCAGCCCCCGGCTATGCACAAATTGCGCGGTCCCGGAAAACACGAATGCCGCTCCAAAGCACTGGCCATTTGGCGGATAAGGAGACGCTCGAGGAAACAATGAAACGATGCAAGCACATCTTCGGGCAGCTTATCTTCCAATCGGAGCTCGCTCGCCTCGAAGAAGTCGTGCATAGCCTCCAGTGAGGCCTCCTCGCTATTGACCTCCGCACGATGACGAGGAGCATGCTCCGTGCCGCCCGCAAAGCGCTCCTCGTAGAGCTCCTGAAACACCGCCACGATGCCTTCATCAACAGACCCGAGTGCGATATAGGCCATCAGCTTGCCGGCAACACCTAGGTCCCAGCTAGTACGGCTCGCCTGCCTATAGGGTCCGAAGTGATGGCCCGCAACAGCATAAGCATGGCCTATGATCGGAAACAGGCATTCGATGAAGTGCGCGCCGCGGGGTTCTACGTAGTAGAGCCGGGGAAAGATGCAGCCGTCCCATACCAGGCAGAACGCGGGGTGTCCGGCTTTGGCAAAAGGGCTCGTGCAGTATGCGGAGGCCACATGGCCTGTGACGTGCGGATAGCTTTTATAAGGAAAGACCCGGCCGTCGAGCATCAGGTTAAAGCCGTCGCGCGACGTGAGCAGGCCATTGGCAGTCCGTTCAACATACGGCGCCCCTTTGAGAGTGATAGGCGCGACCCCGCTGAGGACTTCGAATTGCGACTCGACCTGCCCGTCCCAGCCGTCGATGACGAACTGATCAACATCCTGCGGATCCAGACCATGCTCCGCCAAAGCGACAACAACTGCGTCAAGATTGTCGATGGTTTGATACCGCGGATTGTTGCTCCGTTTCTCCTGCTCGATGCAAAAGACCAGCCGTCCGTCCTCAACCAGAGCAATCGCCCCGTCATGCGTCAGCTTGATGCCGCAGATGCGCATAGTGTCTCCTCAGCAATTGGATTTAATGGACACTCGAACTGGATTCCGAAAGTAGACGAGCAAGCAGTCTTCGTTAGTCGATTCGCCCTGGCAGTGTACGCGCTCGACCTCGATCAACGTTTCATTGAGCACGGTGATGACCGCCTCGGCACCAGCAGCGTGCCCCCAACGCCTGCAGGCGGCATCACGGGCCGATCCAAAGAGCAGATGCCCACCTGGCGCAAGCATCTGCACCAGATTGCGGATGGCCGCGCGTATCTTCGTTAAGTCGTCGAGGTAGTAAAGAACTTCCGCCACGACGATCAGATCGAACAGCTCTGGGGTCGAGAATTCTTGGATGTCGGAAGCTATCCACTTGATGTGCGACCACCTCTTCGTCCGTTGGCACGCTCGACCGATCGCTCGCGGCATAACATCAACCACCGTGAGCCGTTGACAGTGGGGTGCCAGCTTTTCTGTGAATGCGCCGGCTGCGCACCCGACTTCCAGACCATGTGTAATAACCCCTTGGGCAAGCGACAGCCGGAGCATCTGTGTGTGACGCTCCCGCTCGAACGGATTACCGTCGAGTCGCCACGGATCGTCGCTCGCCAATTCGAGATCTAACGATTGATAATTCTTGTTTCGACTCACGATTTGTGCACCTAAATCGCTTTCAACTCACTTGCCGCTGCAAATATTGTTCGACGCCACGAAACTCGAAGACCGGCGCGAAAGATCCTTGCGAACTGACCCAGCAATGACCGAACCTCCGTTAGCGTTTGGTCCAGCCATCGGGTTTGGGATGACGACCTGTGTTTCACCCTCGTTTGGTAAGTTTGAAGACTTGCGTGACAGCCAATCGCTATTGCTCAATGTGCACAGTGCATAGGCTTTCACGGGGAGTAACAGAAAGATGTTGATGAGTGTGTGCAGAGAAAAGCCGAGAAAGCGCAGTTCGCGAGCACGAAAGGCTGCGACGCTGCAGCGAACTACGGTCATTGATGCGATAATCAGTCCTGTCCACCATGGTACTGTGGCTGTGATTGCGAGCTGCGCGAGCGCCGCCAGCGCTGAAACGGCGAGAAGTAGCGGGCCGAGATTCTGTCCGACTACATCTAGCGTTAGATAGCGATCAAGTTCGGGTAACAGGCGCAGCGCGAGGAAGGTGTCACGGAAAGTGCTGCGTGCCCAACGGAGTTGTTGGCGCAGATACGGCCCTAGCCTATCCGGAACCACTGTTGCCGCGACGGCGTCGGGAACGTACTCCGTTCGAAACCCTGCTTTCAACATGAGGATCGTGAGGTGGCGATCCTCACCGAAGTCGCTTGGCTTTCCGCGAAAAAACTGCGTCTCGTACTGATCTAGCAGCAAAAGGAGCGCGGAACGGCGGTACATGGCACATGGGCCGCAACAGCACATAACGGCGCCGAAGCGAGCCTGTGCCGCGCGCTCTTCGTTGCAAGCCAACCAGTACTCCATGTCGATCAACCGGGTTAACCAGGTGTCGTTTCGGTTACTCGCCGTCAACTGACCCATGGCCGCCCCGATCGCCGGATCTTGCATCTTTCGTGCAAGTTTCGTGACTACATCGGCGGCGAGTATCGTGTCCGAATCGACGTTGAGCACCAAATCTCCAGACGACCTTCGTATCGCAGCGATCTGCGCCTTCCGCTTTCCGACATTCTTTCGCAAAAGAATAAAGCTGAACCTCGGGTCGTCGGCGTAGGCGTGGTGAACGGGTGCTACAGCTTCGAGATTTGCGGAACCGTCATCAACCACATAGACCTGCAGTTTCCCGCCGTAGTCTTGGCCTGCAATGGATCTCAGACACGCCGATAGCGTGCGCGGGTCCTCGTTGAAGCAGGGGACGATGACATCCACGCTCGGCAAAGCGTCGGAAACGACCACGTCATCCGAAGCCGATGAAACGTTTGTCGGCAGAGCATAAAGCACCTGAGCGCTTTTGTAGAAAGTCGAGAGCAGCGCATACAATGAAATAGCAACAGTGCTGGTCGTAGCAAGAAGATTCATGAGTGTGTCGATTGTTTAGTGAGGTTGAGGAAGCGAGCGAATTGAGAATCCGCGGCCATGCAATGCTGGAATCAGGTGGGAAAGCGCCAAGACGGTCTGGTCGCGAACACGAGCATGACCAGCCCGTCCCAACTCCTCGGGAGGACATCCATCGTGCAAGAGCACGATTGCACCCGCCCGGACAGAGGCCAGCACAGCGTCGACAATCGCGTTAACGCCGGGACGAGACCAGTCTCGCGGATCTACCGACCAGTGCAGGGCGGCCAGTCCAGCCCTCGCCGACGTGGTGAGCACCTCTTTGCTCCACATCCCATAAGGCGCACGCATGTGCCGCAGCTGGGCCTGGGGGCACGCCATTTTGATGACCCTGCTCGCCGCTCGTATTTCATACTGCACTTCGGTGAGTTCGCATCTGGACAGGTCCGGATGCGTCATCGTGTGGTTTGCGACCTCGTGCCCTTCTGCGATCATTCGTCGGATCAGCTTCGGCTGGTCCGCCGCGTACGCCCCGATGACGAAGAACGTTGCGGGCACTCGGTGTTCCGCGAGCACATCCAGGACATCCGGAGTGCACAGTGGATCGGGACCGTCGTCAAACGTCAGATAGACGCCGCGATCTTCAGTGCGGTCAGCGTATTCGCTGCGCACTTCGCATAAGCGTTCGAGGTATGTCACAGCTCCGGCCCGTTCCGATCAATCACCGTACCAGCCGGCCACTCGCTGATCGGCTGACCAATCGGCAGAACCAGGACAAGCACGTCCTCAACGCGCGTGGGCGATAAGTTCAGATACACATCCGGAAGGGTGGACCGCACGCGAACCCCCGAGATAATGGTTGCCAGACCGCGGCGGGCCAGCAACCTTGTAAGATGTTCCTTCAGCGCATGCCGAACCGTGCCGAAACCGAACGGAACGCCCAGCTTCTGCAGTACTGGATACATCACGCGCATTGAGTGCGTGATTCCGAGTCCCTCGAGATCCGGACGTACCCCGTACAATCCTAGCTCGGCCACTAGTAGATCGATGTCTCCGATCTTGATGAAGCGGCGTAGCGCGCCGATATGAGCCGCTACGCCGCGTGCGTCGTAGCCGATTACACGGAGCTCAGGTCTCGCGCCGGCCCAACTTCGATAGTCTACGAATGGTTTGGCATTGAATTCTCCGGTGGGACCATAGGTCTTTCGGAAGAAGTCGGAGAGTTCGATATGGTCGGCGAGGCGCAGTTCATTTTCCCAGACCACTCTCCACCGCACCGGCGAGCGCATGGAAACACCTGCCGTAGAGCTGGACACGGCAATATTCATAGTTGCCTCGCATTCACTGTATGGCGTTTGACGATGGATCCGATGCACGCGCGTCGTTCGCTTTCGATGAATGGCTTCACCGGGGACTGGGAAACGCTGGCTGCGGCCAGATGCTGCCATAGCAGGGGCCCGGCCACTCCAGCCCACTGAACATTCGCTATCAAGCAGGACGGGCTGAGAGGACGGCTGGATTGCAAGAGCTCATCCGCGCACTGGACTGATTCGCACTTTTCGCTGCTCAAGCAGAGTGCGCCTGTCAGCGCTTTACGGACCGATGCGTCGCTATCCATGACGGAGATTACATCGAGCGCATGTGCCATTCGCACCAGATCCACTGGGGACTTCTCCTGCATTTTGCGCACGATTTGACTGCTATCGACACGCGATACATTTGGCCGGGTCGCAAAGGCATTTGGCGCCTGCAATCGGCAACTCCTGACTGATCGCCACGTTAGAGCGCAGTTGCGGGCCGCATCAATTCTACGGAGGTAAACGGCCAATATAGAAGCGACTAGAGAAGCTATACGAACGTTTACCGGCAGTGAGCGGTGAGGAGACCTGCGGCACATCTGTCGCGTCGAGCCGCGGCGACGCAGTTTGCACAACCCATTGAAAACCCTGCCTCCAATGGACATGCGCTTCGATCGACACTCGGAGTGCAGCTGAGACTTTTTCGCGGAGCCAGGGCAACGACTGATAAGCATTCCTGATATGCCTGAAATTTTTGTTTGTCCCGACCGACGGCTTTGCTATCCGCCATTCGGCAACATTGGTAAAATCGATTATTTTTATTGAACTCATCCAAAGGATGGATAACTCCACGCCATGCGCTTCAAAGGACTTGATCTAAATCTTCTCGTCGCGCTCGATGCTCTGATGACCGAGCGCAATCTCACGGCGGCGGCACGCAGCATCAATCTGAGCCAGCCGGCCATGAGTGCGGCCGTCGCCCGGCTACGCGACTATTTCCGCGATGAACTATTTACGATGAGGGGCCGGGAGCTTGTCCCAACACCACGAGCCGAACGGCTCGCAGCACCGATTCGCGAGGCTCTGGTCCACATTCAGCTCTCCATTATTTCCCGCGACACGTTCAACCCAGCCAAATCGGACCGCCGCTTCAGGATCCTGCTTTCCGATTTCATGACAGTTGTTTTTTTTCGAAGAATACTGGACCGTGTCGCGCAGGAAGCTCCCGCCGTCCGGTTCGAATTTCTGCCCTTTATCGATGAGCCCGATGAGCTTCTGCGCCGCGGCGAGGTCGACTTTCTTGTCTTACCGGAATTGTTCATGTCGAGCGCGCATCCTAAAGCCACACTGTTCGAGGAGACACTCGTGTGCGTAGGCTGCCGCACTAACAAGCAGCTGTCACGGCAGCTTACATTCGACAAATACATATCAATGGGACACGTTGCAGCGAAGTTCGGACAGACGCTTAGGCCCAATATTGAGGAATGGTTTTTGCTTGAGCACGGTCTTAAGAGACGTATCGAGGTCGCTGTGCAGGGCTTTACGATGATCCCTCCCATGCTATCGGGGACTGAGCGTATAGCGACGATGCCCTCAAGGTTGGCCCATCATTTCGCGAAGACGATGCCCCTGCGGATCGTCGAAACTCCTCTCCCACTTCCCGCATTCACCGAGGCTATCCAGTGGCCCGCTCTCCACAATACTGATCCGGCAAGCATTTGGATGCGGCGGATAATGTTGCAGGAGGCGGCCCGCATGGCTTCTCCGCGTGAGCCCCCCCGAAATCGCAGGCGCTGCTAGGTTTTGCTCGAGGTCTCTTAACACCTGGTCTCGACCATCCAGATGCTTCAAGATCACCTGCTCGCTCGGGCCGCTCTCATTATGCTGCAATGTCTCGGAAGCCCGCACTGCAAGAGGCACGTACGCCACTCCTGCATGCAGAAGAACCCCTGCAATTCGCTGACAGCCGCAGCGCGCGCCCGAATTGGCGCGCTTGAGTTGCCGCTTGATCAAGTAGCGCTTTAATCTTGTTTTTTGCGCCCCCCACCTGCCAGCCCCCCCGCAAGATGTTCTTGGAAGTAGGAAAAGAGTGCAGCGGAGGGATTTTACGCGATTGTTGCGGGCTGCATTTGGCACCTGTGCTCGCGACGTAGTTCAGATATTGCGCCAGACGCATTTTGTCGAATGAAATGATGTTCAGCTACATCACTGAAATTGCTTGAATCGCACACTGCGTCAGGTTGTAGGCTCACAGACGAGCAAAGCTATGCCACGCGGGAGCGTCGATAGCGGATCTGCGGTACTATTGGCGTAATGGTGGGCAACGGGCCCTACTCTCAGCGGTTCATAGTGATCGATGTAGCGCTGGGAGCGATTGCTGAGCGCACCAAAGGCCCTACTTCAAGCCGCGGGTGACTTCCTCGCCCGCTCGCATTCTCCGTTGCGCAACCAACATGCTTGCGTCGAGTACGAGAGCCTTCTGTGCGATCGGCGCGGTGACCCGGAAAGAGCCTAGCTCGGGGGCGACTGGGACCTTCATCGAAGGAACCATTGTTGCTCAATGTTTACAACGCAAAGGCTTTCAACGGGAGACGGTATGCGTTTTAAGGGCCTTGATCTAAATCTTCTTGTTGCGCTCGATGCTCTGATGACCGAGCGTAACCTCACCGCGGCAGCACGCGGCATCAAGCTGAGCCAGCCGGCCATGAGCGCCGCCGTGGCCCGACTACGCGCCTATTTCCGCGATGACCTATTTACGATGAGAGGCCGGGAACTTGTTCCAACAGCGCGTGCCGAAGGGCTCGCCGCCCCTATTCGCGAGGCTCTGCTGCACATCCAGCTCTCCATCATTTCCCAGGATGTGTTCAACCCTTCCAAATCGGATCGCCGCTTCCGGATCCTCCTGTCTGACTTCATGACAATCGTATTCTTTCGAAAGGTCGTGGACCGTGTCGCACGGGAAGCTCCCGCCGTCAGTTTCGAATTGCTGCCACTCGCCGATGCGACCGACGAGCTTCTCCGGCGCGGTGAAGTCGATTTTCTTATCTTGCCGGAATTGTTCATGTCGAACGCTCACCCTAAAGCGACATTGTTCGAGGACAGACTCGTATGCGTCGGATGCCGCTCGAACAAGCAGCTACCACCGCAGCTTACATTCGAGAGATACATGTCCATGGGGCACGTGGCGGTTAAGTTCGGGCTTACGCGCAAGCCCTCCATCGAGGAATGGTTCTTACTCGAGCACGGTCTCAATAGACGCATCGAGGTCGTCGTGCAGAGCTTTGGCATGATCCCACCTGTACTATTGGACACTGGCCGCATAGGTATGATGCCCTCAAGGCTGGTTAAGCACTTCGAAAACACGATGCCCCTGCAGACCATCGAACTTTCGCGATCGCTTCCTGCATTTACCGAGGCTGTCCAATGGCCCACTTTTCACAATAGTGATCCAGCAAGCATCTGGTTGCGAGAGATACTGTTGGAAGAGGCGTCCCGGATGAGTCCTTTGCCGGACATCACGAGGGATCCAGATGCCCCTAAATTCACCTAAAGCGCCTCCTCTTCCCGGTACTCCGCTTACCCTTGGATCCCTAATGCGAACCGATTCCCATTCATCGTAAGCGCGGTTTCGCAAAGCGTGCTACGTGTCTTATATCTAATGCGCTCAGCGCACTGGTCATTTGGTATGCCAGCGAAGCCGAACGAGCACGTCATCACTTACCGCTTTGCTCCAAGTCTCATTACGGTGGCCGGATCCGTTGCGACGGGGATCAAACAGCGTCCACCACCTTGCGGTAGATATTGAGGCAGCAGAAAACTCCGGGATTATTGTTGTTGGATCAGCACTAGCCGCCGACCAAATGCTCGGTATTGCGCCTGCGCAATCTTGCAGCCATGACTCAGAATAGCGGCGCATGATGCGCGATTCCTTTTCTTCGTCCCCCCAATCCGGCTGCAGATAGCTGCGGTGCTCGCCAATTGTTCCGAGAAAAGTTAGTGAATATCGCCTGCACGGCCTATGTTGCGCGACAGCATCACTTCAACGTATACCGCATCTTCGTCGCTGCACGACCGGAGGTCTGTCTTTTTTTGGCCAAACGTCTTAGCCACGTGCGGCCGCCTTAGCGTTAACCACGGAGCCGAATGTTGCAGCAATACAGTGGTGTCTACGATCCGGAAGACCTCTCGGTCTTGGGAAGGATTTTTGATGAAGCAGTCGCGGCTTTACCGGCCTCTATGCGAACTCCTGAAAATCGAACGGCAATCGCCACGCTTGTTCTACAACGTGCAGCAGCCGGTGAGGCCAACTTAGCATCCCTGATGAACTTGATGGGCGCCATTACTTCTGCTGCTTGATCAGGCGACTCTCTGACCGCAGCAACGTTGCTGGCGACAGAAGAGCCGCTTCGCTTGCGCCTGACAGGAAGCAGGTTTCAGGTAGACCATTGAAATAGCTTGAATCTCACGCGACGTCAGGTTGTAGGCTTGAAATTAGAGAACCATGACAAAAGCTACACCACGAAGGCGTCGATGGCGCATTGGCGAGCTTGCAGAGGCTACCGGAGTAACGGTACGCACGCTGCATCACTATGAGCATACGGGTTTACTAAGTGCGTCGGAACGCACCGACGGCGGTCACCGCATGTACGACCGCGAAGGCCTCAAACGGGTACATCAAATCCGAGCGCTACGTGAGCTTGGCTTCTCGCTTTACGAGATCCGTAGAGCGATTGAGGGTAGAACGTCACTTACTGACCTATTGCGCAAGCATTTGGAGAGAATTGAACTTCAAGTCGCGCGTGCAACCCTGTTGCGAGATCGTTTGCGCAACATGACGACGGATAGTGAATTGCAAGTCAGTGTAGATGAGCTACCTGCCACTTTAGATGCAATGTCGCGGGTCGAGGAAGAACGCCCTCAGCCGCTCCCATGCACATGCGTCATAGACCCAGATCGAGAGGAGCGGTGGCAGAAAATCCGCGACGAGCTGCGCGATTGTGTGGATCGGGGCGAGCATCCCTGCAGCGAACGGGCAAATGCTGTGGCGCTTAGAGCGCGCTTGCTGCTCACAGAAATTGCAGGAGCTGATTCGACCGTTTCAACGATACTGAAAGTTCTTGCGCGGTTGAGCGCGCCACGCAGCATGGCTGGCTGGGATCCCTGCCTAATGCAATATCTCGACCGCGCACTTGCCGCCTTGAACGGATGAACTGCGCTGAACCTGCCGCGCTCCTGCTGTGTTCTCCCTCTATGAGAATGAATTGAGCTTTTTAGCGCCAGGGACGCAACGGTTGTGGTTTGCGTCAGATGGTTGAGGACTCCTGTCGCTCTTCTCTACGTTTTGCAGCGATGCTCCCTTGTCGAGACGTGACTTTGACAAATTTATCGAGACGAGCCCCCGAAGGGGCTTGAATCTTACGTGGCGTCAAATTGTAGGATCTCAATACCACCTAGAGACAACTCCGCCTAGGCGGGAGGACGCATGGACCTGCAGTCCGTTCAGAGTTTCTGGGCAATAGCTCCGGCATTCTCGACGCACTGGATGATCATCGTGGCCTTGCAAGCGCTTGAACGGCGCGAGCCGTTCCCGTCCGGGGATCGCGGGGTGTACTGGATACTGACGCAGCGTTCGTTACGACTAGTCGGGCTTCGACTCGACATCATTGTCGTTGGCTCATCGGTTGCTGCTCCAAAAAGTTAAGTTAAGGATTACGTATGTCTCTAGCTGTTAGGCTCACGCGCCACGAGACGGTCAGAAGGCTCGAGCACTTCCGCAAGGAGCGGATTGTCAAGGCGGTCTATGCACTGGATGCGGTGCTGCCGTCGGCATACTTGCAGCTAAAACAGGACGACCAACTAGAGATCAGGGCGGGATGTATTCACGTCGCCGTTGCCGGACACGAACAGAAGCTCGGTCCGAGTTCGGCATGTGACGTCACAGGCGCCGGTCCTCACAAAGTATGGAATGCAGGCGACGAACCCGCAGACTCCACATCGTGACGCCGCGGCGGGGATGGACATGCGAAGCGTTTGCAGTGTTCGATCGATTGCAGCGTCAGGAGCGCGTCGGACATGTTGGAATTCCGCTTATCGCCGCGCCTTTCGAAGGCGAACCAATAGTTGTTTCGCTCTCGCACGGCAGCACCGGAGGGTCGGCCGGCCGCGGCATATGCGCTGCCTTGAGGGACCCGAAGCTGGCGCTATCTCATAACCAAGCGGCGCCCTCACATGCGCAGGAACGGCGAGGCTGATAGCAAACTCAAGCGAACATCCGGAGCTCTAAGTGTCAATTTCCCGAATCACTTCAGCTGCAAGTGCAGCAATCCTCTCTTGTGCTTTGGCTTCGGCCGCGCCCGCTGCCGACGTCAGTATCGCCGTGGTCGGTCCGATGACCGGAAGTACTGCTGCGCTTGGCGTACAAATGCGCGATGGTGCTACTGCGGCTGTCGATGCGTTAAACGCTTCGGGCCTACTTCCCGGTATCAAGGTCATATTGAGCGTCGCCGATGACGCGTGCGATCCCAAGCAGGCCGTCGCAGTTGCCAATCGGCTGACGATGGATCAGCCGAAGTTGGTCGTTGGCCACTTTTGCTCGTCTTCCTCTATCCCCGCTTCCGACGTTTACGCCGAAGCGAACCTTATTCAGATCTCACCTGGCTCAACGAATCCTCAGCTAACGGAGCGTGGTCTCAAGACGGTGTTTCGGATCTGCGGCCGCGATGATCAACAAGGCCTCGTGGCCGCCGAGTACATCTTGCGACATTATCCGACCAAAAGAATTGCCGTGCTTGACGACAAGAGCACTGCCGGCAAGGGCATTGCCGATGTCGTTGCGTCACGCCTTCAGGAAGCAGGCGAAAAGGTCATTCGACAAAGCTATGTGGCCGGTGAAAAGGACTACACGGCCCTGGTCTCAAGAATGAAACGAGACGGAATCCAGATCGCCTATATCGGCGGCTATTACAACGAGATCGGCTTGATTGTGCGTCAGGCCGCAGAAGCGGGCGCAGGTCTCACTGTGATGGCGAACGATCCGTTGATGGCCAGCGACTTTTCGGCGATAGCCGGCGAAGCAGCAAACGGCACACTGTTCACCTTTATGCCCGACCCCACCAAGAATGCTCAAGCGGCGGACGCCGTAGCTAGGCTCAAGTCTTCCAACATGTCAGCGGGAGGCTACACGCTCTACGCCTACGCCGCCGTTCAAGCGTGGGCGGACGCGGTCAAGCGCGCCGGGACCTTCGATGGTCCGCAAGTAGCAGCTGCGCTTCGTTCGCAGCCAATCCAAACAGTAATCGGGCCGGTCCGGTTCAATACCAAAGGAGACAATGCCGCTCCCGGCTTCGTCGTCTACCGGTGGCATGACAACATTGTCGAAGCCGTCGAGTAAAACTCATCGTTGCGACCGCACACGGGCCTAGGCATTCAGCGAAGTAATGGAAATGATGAAACGTAATTCCGGATATGACGTGCTACTCGGGTCCGTCCTCGCGCTCGCGGTACTCGCGTCGTTTTTCGCGCTCGCGGTACTGATCGTGCAGCTAGCCAATGATGCCGACGCACCCGCGGATGAGTTTATGCCCAGTGGAACAGCTCGGCCGATGTCGCTGCGTAACCTCTGTTTAGCTCTTTGCCGCACTTCCAGTGTGCGATTTCAGGACGAATCGTTAAGGACCAATACTTGGTACCTGGACGAACGCAGAGTGATATTGCGGCCAACGCAAAAATGACAGCAATGCCACTCCGTGATCGAGGCGACTGATTGCTGCACGACACTTGATCCGCTCGACGATTATTCTCTCGGGTGGCGTGGAGCGACAGGTTCATCCCAGCTTAAAAAATTGGGCATTCCGAACTGCCGTAGGCAAACTTTGCTGGCGGCCGTCCTCGCTGTCCCCACAAACACTCGAACTCTGTCTCCGGCCATCTACGGGACTGACCGACCGGCATGCTGACAACCGCAAGCGCGCTCGGCGGTTCAACGGGAGAAACCTATGTCCGATGCCAAATTGCAAAATGTGCTCTCTTCTCTTACGCAGGAAGCGCGACAGTTAGATGCTCTGCCGTCCGGCCGGCCTGCGCCGGCGGCAAATTACGTCAAACTAAACACGAATGAGAACCCATTTCCGTTGCCAACGATCGTACGGCAAAGTGCAATTGCGGCGCTTGAGCGGCAGTATCTGTACCCGGAAGATGACAACATTAGCCTGAGGGAAGCAGCGGCTAACACCTACGGCGTCGCCATCGATCATGTGATTGCCGGCAATGGATCATCTGAGCTCCTCGGGCTCATCTACAGAGCATTTCTTGCCCCCGGCGACAGGGTCGCAATGCTGTCTCCGGGTTTTTCATTCAATCGCAAACTTGCTATGTTGCAGGGTGCTCAACTGCTTGAAATCAGATGTAACGAACCTCAGTCGTTGCCGATAGAGCAATTGCTCTTTGGACCAGCAAACGATGCCAAGTTCATTCTGTTGGCTAATCCGAACAACCCGACAGGAACGTTCATCCCTATCGCCGATATCGAATGCCTCCTGGCGCAATCGGACCGCCTCGTCGTGTTGGACGAAGCATATGTCGATTTTGCGCCTGATAATGGCCTGCGGCTCCTCAGCCATTATCCGAATCTTCTGCTCTTAAGAACACTTTCGAAAAGCTATGCCGCCGCTGGCGTTCGAGTCGGCTTCGGGTTCGGCCACCCGCAGCTTATTGGACGGCTTCGTAACATCCAGAACGTCTTCAACATGAATGTAATTGGGCACGCGGTCGGCATCAGCATTCTTGCGCATCGCGCCGTCTATGAAGAAAACCATATGCACATCAGGCATGAACGACAGCGGGTTGCGACCGCACTGTCGCAACTTGGATTCTCTCTAACGCCCTCCCACGCAAACTTCTTGTTAGCGCGCGTGCCTGCGGGACACGACGGTAGATGGTGGCAGGCCGCTTTGGAAAGGCAAAGAATACTAGTTGCCTTCGTTTCCGATGACGGTCTTGAAAATTGCATCCGCGTGAGCATCGGGACAAAAGCGCAAATGGATGCGTTTCTGGGAGCCGTCACAGACATTTCTGACAGCTTAAAGCAAGGAAGATCGGCCAGTTGAGCCGCGCTAAGTCTGCTTCTGCGTTACCCAGGCGAACGTATCACGGCGGTAGATAAGAGCGGCTACTGCCAATGGCGAAGATCTGCTGTGAGTGAGCGCGAACGGTGACAACGGAACTATCCTCCTTGGCATCGGATGCTTAGGCGTCCAAGAGGGACGAACAATCGTCTCGTGATCAGCGATGAAGACAAAAGCACAGGAGAGCAAAATGTGTGGCCAGAATAGGAGGTGTCGGCGTCTTTGAGCCGCTCAGATGCCGAAAACAAGCGAACTTCCTGCCTTCACACCTAAAATTGGAGACAATCCAGTGAAAGACGTCTTTTCTTCTTCAAAAATAGCGTTCGGCATCTTCGATCACTTAGACGAGGACGGCCGCGACATCGCCCGACAATACGCAGATCGTCTCGTCCTGGCAGAGGCGTACGACCGACTGGGCTTCTTTGCATATCATGTTGCAGAGCACCACTGTACGCCGCATGGCAGAGGTCCATCGCCAAATTTGTTCTTGTCGAGCGTCGCACAGCGCACGCGGCAACTTCGCATCGGGCCATTGGTGATGCTGCTTAACCTCTATCATCCGCTGCGTGCGTTTGAAGAGATCTGTATGCTTGATCACTTGAGCGGTGGCCGGCTTGAGGTGGGTATCGGACGCGGTTCTCTTCCGCTTGAATTGGGGTACTACGGCATCAGAGCTGACGCGGCTCCAAGCCGTTATGAAGAAGCCAGCGAAATTCTCATCAGTGCTATGAAAGGCGGGACGCTATCCTATCAAGGCAAACATTTTGAGCTAAACAGCGTTCCGTTGACGGTAAGAACTTATCAACGTCCAAGGCCGCCGACATGGATTGCCACCAATCGACCCGAGTCCGCAGCTTGGGCCGCTGCC
The DNA here is from genome assembly GCF_056174665.1 of Bradyrhizobium sp. WYCCWR15520. Lineage (NCBI taxonomy): Bacteria > Pseudomonadati > Pseudomonadota > Alphaproteobacteria > Hyphomicrobiales > Nitrobacteraceae > Bradyrhizobium > Bradyrhizobium sp. WYCCWR15520. The sequence continues at coordinate 23,096 of NZ_JBWBWM010000045.1, read as the reverse complement.
AATAGCGCAAATCTAGCGTGCGTAGGCCCCTCCTCTGCTGTACGCAAAGTTACTGACGCCTTCCGTGCTCATCGAGAGCCCAACGGCCGGGCTAACGATCAAATGCCATTTCTTGGATTGCTTCGCATGGTCGTCATTGGGCGTTCGGACACAGATGCCTATTCGCTCGCGGCATCTGCTTACGAACGATGGCTCGAGAGCTTTAAGTTCCTTTATGAGCTCAATGCCATCCCTACACCACCACACCTGCCGCTGACCTTCGATGCGGCAATCGAGCGCGAATTGTGCGTCGTCGGAACGCCAGCTTCTGTGCGACAAATTCTTCTAAATCAGCTGGAAGAGGCAGGTGCCAATTACCTTCTTTGTCAACTCGCATTTGGCAATCTGCCATTAGATGCTTCCCTGTGCACCGCAACCGCAATCCAATCCGAAATCATGGCTGGACTTGGCCGACAATGATTTTCCCGTCCGGCTTTAAAGATCAAGCGTTGTGGCAGCGCTGTGCCCCCTCCCGTACCGTTGGCGGGCAGCATGCGCTCACGATCAGCGGCTCCTACTTGCTCACCACGACGTCCGTGGGTCAACGAAGTGCGCTGTTGCAGCGATCCAGCAGACTCACGTTTTTCTAACCATACCTACGAGGACTGACTAATGACGAAAGACCGATTCGCCATGGGCTTTGCCCTTGCATTCATTCTGATGGCGAGCTTTCCTGGAGCCGCCGGCGCGGAGGAGCCTACGTACGCGGGGCTGAACGGGGGCGTGCCGATCAACGTCGGCGACGTGTTGTCAGGCGAGCTCTACGCGTTGCGCATACGCGGTGCCAAGCACGGCAAAAAGGTCGCCTACCAGATCATCTCCACGCCGCGCCGGCTGCCTGAGCCGGACGGGCTGTGCAAGCTAGAGACTGGACCGGTAATGTTTCACCTCCTTACAACTGGCGAGGCGCAAGCCAATCAGCTAAAGCCACTAGTCGGCAAGAGGATCTCGGTGAAGGTCGATGAAATCGCCTGTGCCGACGCTGAGCAGATGAGCGAAGCGGTCATCAAGAAGTGGAATCTGGTGAAACAGCGTTGATTTCTTAGAGCCTCCGCTGGCGATATTCCATCGGCTGCCAACTCGACATATCGGTCCCGTAATCACTCTAACGAACTGCTTGTGACCTACGAGCACCCTGAGCTGCGCTGCGCAGCATGCGTGCTGGGCAAGCTGCCAGCGCAGCTGCCTTTTCATCCACAGAGTCTGATTGCCATATCGATGCCATTAACCGGGCTATCAGGAACATAATGCAGCATCATCATTCGCTGAAGGAGAACCGTAAGTGCGCGTTAGTCCGTATTTCGAGGAGATCAAGGCTCGCGCGCTGCAACTGCTTACTAGCTTTCGGCCCACCGAAACCACATTCCCTCGAACCAAAGGGGAACTCCGACATGCCGTGCGCGGCGCACTCAGCCAAGCACGCGACGAAATGTACAAGCGCGAGAGACCCCGCGTCATGGGGTCGCGAGCGGAACGCGCTGCTGCGTATCGGCGCACTCACTTCAACGTTGGCAACTTCACGCGAGCAGAGCGGGAACTTTGCAAGCTCATGTGGACGCGGCTGTACCACTGACACTGGCGCCTTTATTTGCCTAGCGCTCAGTATCGGCGGCTCTCACATACATTGCGCGTTTTGGCGTCGGATCAAATCGCGCGCGAGCCTCACGCAACTCATCGTCTGAATGTTTTAGACGTGGCACTCTTCGGCCGCATTTGCACCTCAACCACGGAGTTGAAGCTAAATGGGCGTAGATACAAATGGCGACGTTTCGTCGAGAGACTCTGCAGGCATCGCAAGAGACAGAACAGCCGGGCTTAATCAAGCTCGTCCGCTGCTTCAAGCGAGAGCGGAATGGACGTTACCTGCTCAGCGACTCTGTTCCCGACCAACTAAAGCGCGTCAATGCGCAGAAACGCGAAGAAGACGGGTCCCGCCTCATAGCATCTGCTCATCGCCGGCGCCGAAGAGCGTTAACGGTCGGCGTCGGCAAGCCATCCAGATTAAGCAACACTGCGCAATCCTCAAGAAGATCTGCGGCTTCTCAGGTAGACATCTCGCGATCCCATCGATAATTGCAACGGGATCCGGCGTTACGTCGATGCGCGCCGCGATGATGTTCGAGCGCTGAACAAACGTTCACACGATCCCGTTCGGCTCGCCAAGAACGCAGGAATGCCAATCCCAACCTACTGACGACGAGAAGGAGGATCACCGTGTCTGAACAGCGAATAATCACGGCAGGCGATTCGATCGCGAGAATCGATCGTGTATGTCAGAGCTTTCGGCACATGATCGATACTGAGAGCTCGATTTTCCCATGCGTTCGAGGCGCGATGCACGCATCGCTCGATGAGGATCCTCTTTTGGCAAGGGCGCGAATTCTCGACTATATCGCGAAGCATGAGGCGCACCATCGATGAGTATGCCTGCGGCCGTTTCAGGTGCTGAGGCTCTTGCCCTCGCCAAGGAGCGCTTCGCGTGCGCTCGCGTGATAGTTGACCCTGATCCCTAATATTTGCAACCTGACGCTGGAGTTCAGGATGCGGATCATCCCGCAAGCGCGGGCGTCATGACGCGGCATCGCGCGAAAGCTTGATATGTGGTGGCGGAGCTCGCTTTGCTTTCGAATGCTGCTCGCAACGAGCGGCATAAGGCGCCGCACCTGTCGATGACGATTACGTTGGTATTCCAGCGCATCAACCTAAAGATGATAATAGGCAACTCATGGACAAGGTTTCACAAATCGAGGCGGAGCTTCGACAGATGGCAGTAGTGTATGCCCGTAAATGCAGCGCGCTTGCCAAGCTACAGGAGGCGTACTGTAGCAAATTAAACGAGTTGCTCGAGGCCAAGGCGGCGCGTGACAGACACCAGCACCGCTGGGACCCGCGAAAGAGATGATCATCACCGACGCCCGTGCTGCGATCGACCAGGGTTTCCGAAAAGCTTGTAGAGCCCCGATAAGGGCACATTGACTATCCCGGCTTTCTTTAGTGGGACCACGGCCGCGGTGAGAGAGTTGCGTCTCGGCCTGTCGTAAGTGGTTGCCATTTTCAGGTACTTCGTAGCTTTTTTAGCGGGTTGTCGTTGCTGGCAACATCAGCGACGGTCGCCAGCCACTCTGAATTCAAACGAGCTGCGCTTGCGACTTCACGACAACAAGGGCTCCTCAGTTAGCGGCTTCTTTCATTTACGTTGCCGAGGTTGGAACGCGCTCATGAGCGAAAGCAGACGCCCCATTTCCTTCGGAATTCGGAAATTACTTGCCCGCTCTTCGAGCGCGCGTCCCGCGTATAGGGTATGTGCACACAACCGCCATATTGTTATCAGGTCGAGCATAACGTTACTTAGAACGAGTAGCTATTGGACGAGCTGCGTACGTCGCTTGTCGACCTTCCCGCCTAATGTACCACGTAGCGCCAATATACGCGATTGCTTCCTATCCTGCGGATGGACATCCGCAGGGTCTTTGGAGCAGATCCGCGTCGATTTCGCTTGGCCCTAGGCCTAAGCCAGGAAGCCGTTGCAGGTCGTATGGGCGTCGACTGCGCCTTCATCAGTAGCATGGAGCGAGGGCTGCAACCGCGTGCAGCACAAAATCTGCAACTTCCAGAGCCGGATCGTGCACGGGCTTGGGAATGAAATTGCATTCGACGGGGATCGGCCGTCCGTCTCCCTCGATCCGGAAATCGGCGAACGCTTTGCTCAATCAGTTCGTCCGCGCGGCCGCAGACCTCGAAGATAACATGCAGTTCGGAAAACGGCGTCCACTGCGCGATGTCGACGATGCGCCGCTTGAGCATCTCGGCACTGATGTTGAGGAGGGCAATCCCATGGTCCCGTTTGGTTTGGTTCGAGATGATACCGCGGATGCGGGCGAAGGGCTCAGCGCCGGAAAAAGTTCGCTACGGCCTCGATGCCCTCCATGCGCGACGGATGGCCGAGCGTCTTTGCGAAATCCTCATTCAGCGGATCGGCGGGTTGCCCCGCCGCCTGCCTGCCCAGGCCGCGCCCTTAACGATGTTTTCCTGCTCCGCCTCATTGAGATCGTGGCGATCCGTGATCCAGGTCTGCAACAGCGCATCGCGTTCTCCCGGCCCGCGCGGCGTGGCAGTCGGGCTCTTCGAGGAGATCGCTCACGGCTCGTTGCATAGGCCGCGCTCCTTGATCTGATCGCGGATATACGCCTCGATGCGCGCTTCAAGATTTGCATCGCTGGTCGCCTGGGCTTCCAGCTTCATGATGTGAGCGACACGGCCAAGGTCCCGCACGGCGATTTTGCGCGTGCGCACGGCATGCTGCAGGAAGCTGTTCGGTACGAGGGCACGGACGAGCGTGCAGTCGAGCGCCGCGGGCGGCGCGGCGCAGCGTTTTGAAGTGAATTGCGTCGGTTGCCTCCGAGCGGTCGAGCGCCTCGACGCTTAGGAAGCCCATTTGGAGCTGGCCGGCGAATTGCACGCCGGTCATGCCCAAGGCCTCGCGTATGGCCCGGATCCAACTTTTGGCGGCATGCGGAACCGCTCGGCTGGTTTGAGCCCGTCTAGTCGTTCATCCAACCGCTGCGGGCGAGAGTCTTGACGTCGTTTCTCATCTTACAAACCGATTTCCTCGATCTTTCATCAGCCTATGACCTGATTTTGATTCATGAAATCAGGATACAATGACTCTTCATCAGGAAAGATAATATGGCAAATTTTGCCTGTAAAACCAATGTCTTGTGGCGGACAGTTAAAGCACAAATCGCGGTCATTCGCCTGCGTTGACTGCCGATGACATTGCCACGCCCACGGAGACCCAGCCTAGCGCGGCGGGTGAAATGCCGCGGCCGACCGCGCGCGAATATTTCGACAGCCTTCGCGGGTTCGACACCGAGGAACATGCGCGCGCATTTGGCAACCTAGCCACGACGTATGTACACACTTTCAGCCGCTATATCGACTTGGCCGAGCTTGACGGCATCGCCATCGCCCCCGACTACGCGCTAGCGCTCCTTCAGCTCAACCGCGGCTACGAGACCAAGCACAAGCTCACCCCGTCCGAAGGCATCGTATGGGCGTCGCCATGACCCGACCGTCATGCGCGACGTCACAGAGCAACATGCTCTTTATGCCGGCGTCCTGCTTCTGCTCGAAGACGAGAACGAGTTCTACGAGCAAGCACTCCACACCCTGGCTAATGAATGCGCCATGTCGAAGTGACAGAACGCTTCAATACGGCCCTCCGAGCCTGCCTCCTGCAGAGCAAGCACCCGAATGCACATGCGCAATACCTGATGGGAGATCATTAAGGCGTGTTGGGACGAATATGCGGTGACGCAGATTCACGCGCCTTTGGGCAGCGCCTAACCGACCGTTACGGGGAGACGTTCGTCACCGCACTTGGTGAGACGCGGCGCGCGAACGCGCTCGTCAAGGCCTACCCGCTCCATGCGAATTTCGAGCAGATCACGGCCAGTCCATGACGAGCGGGCTCTCCTAAGCGGCGCCCCATTATCCCATTATAATGTCTGTGCGGGTTCGATGTTGAGCGGCGCCATGATCTGAGGACTTCATCATAGGGAGCACAGCACTCGACGATGACGCGCCGACGCGGTGCGCTTGCGGCAATCACTTGGCCCTGTCCGGCTCGGTATCAGCGGAGCCGACGGACTGGCGATGTTTGATGTTTTCATGCGCCTTGGGCAGTCAATTCGATCCGGACATGAATGGCCCCGAGGCGCATCGACTGAAGAAGGTCAAGAAGCTTCCGTTCGGATGGGTGGTCGAATGCCAATACGTCTTGCCTTCTCGATTTCGGCTTCCGCAGTTTCGTGCCCCGTTTTGGGACGCAGACCTGGCAAGAGATTGAGCTGGAATACAGAAACCATCTGCCCGGTTCCAGTCTCATGGACGAGAACGTGACATAGTCACTGCTTCACCCGCCAAGCCTCCGCCCCCGTATGGCCGAGACCGGCCTTGTTCACATCATGGCCGCCATGGCCTGCTGTCGGCGGTTCTCGCAGAAGAAGCGGGATTCGATGGCATGTGGGCTCCCGCTGGGGCTGGAGATCGAAGAGCACCCGCAGCACTTTTGCCGGCTCGCGTGTCCACTTGCGAGAAGAGCGACCGCCTCGGCAATGGTGCTTCGGTTAAGACGCGGTCTGCAATTAGAAGAGGCCATTGGCGTGCAGTGAAGTTTCGTTCCCGATCGTACGAATCGCACGCTCTCGAAAACAAGAAGCCGTTTTTCTGCGCAGGCCGTGCCAGATCAGCAGAAACTCGGCTTCGATCATCGAATATGTAGGTATCTTTGCGATGGGATTAGCGTGAAAGCTGAAGGCATTTGCGGAATGTGCCGGAGCAAAAGATGGCCGCGCAGAGCGCTGAAGTGCGGCATTGCACGCGAAGAGCGTAGTGCGCGGCTAAGGGAAAGAACCAGTTCGGGGGGCGCTCTACGCCGCTGGAGTGAACCAGCAGGTTCACTTTGCGGATGCTAACAGCGTTGTCCCAGCCATCCAATTGGACGATTCAGTTGTAACAAGGGCGCGATTGGGTTAATCATCCTGAGAGCGCATTTTCGCCGGACTAGACTTGTCAGTTGCACAGAGCCATTTTGGACTTCAATTTTGGAAGCGTACTCCAGCAATAATTTCGTGCAGAGGCATAGCATGACGATTGTCTTGGAATTTCACCAATCCCGACCCTACGGACTGACGTCCAGGAAACTCAATGTCTTGAATGGTGCAAGGCGGGAAAGACCAATTGGGAGATCGGAGAGATACTGTCGATTTCAGAGAAGACCGTCGAGTTTCATCTGGGTAATGCAATGAGGAAGCTCGGCGCCGGTAACCGGATTTCGGCGGTGATAGCCGGTATAAAGTGCGGCCTGATCGGGCTTTGAAGAACCAGCAAAGGGCGTGGACGGTCCCGCTCGCAACGCTTGAGCGCAACCCTCGAGCGCGCATGGGCGTTCGGACGCCTGAACTCGACATCATCGACTGCTTGGTTCAGAGCGAACATGAACTGGTTGCGTTGGTGCTGCAAGCATTCGGCCGTTTACTCCAACGGCGAAGTTTGCTCAGGCAGGCCGGCGCCGGTCAAATCTAGCGTCGATGCGCACAAGTGCTCAGTTGCTAGCGACTGCGGCCGCCGAAACCAAGTTTCCTGATCGCGAAGGTCAGCTGTGCGGCGGAGTTGCGACTACAGTTCTGTCGGCTCAAGGATGGGCAAGAGAGGAGCGGCTCTCGTCGTCACGAGACAGTTAGCGAACTCGCTTCAAGGAGTCTGCGAATCCATTCCTGTCGGCGCGAGCAGGTAGCCTGCACCATTTCGCCAGACCGCTCGTGATGGCAAACGAATGGCCAGAATGCCGCCGGAAAGATCTCGCTTTCGCGAGTCGATCAATATCTCTCCTAGCTTTTTCCGATTCCCCCCATACAACTGAGGCATGGAAATCTCGCATATCCAGAAGTTTGCGGGCAGGCTATTCATGAAGCTCCTGAACGAGAGCGGTTCTCCGCCGCCGGGAGATATCCAGGTCGCGACCGATTCGCCCCTCGATTGAATCTTGTCGTCGAGCTTTTGCAGATGGACCTGATAATCCTGCGACGAGATGAAAGTCGTCCTAAGAACGACGTTGCTTCCGTTCTGGCAGAGATAATCCCACCAGCGTCCGGTGCCAGCGTTGACTTCAGCGACGCGCCTGACCCAGATGTCGAGATACTGGCCTGCCAATTGCTCAGCGTAGACAGGAGAAACCTTCACCTGCGGTGTCCAGATTGGAGCGATGACCAGCCGCGGCTTCATACCTGCATTGGCGGCGCGAGAGAGTTGTTCCGCAAGCCAGGCGCGGGACATGCAGAAATACGGACCCAATACGGTATCGTGAATGACGACGTGATCGATCCACTGACTGCTCGAGAACCATCCGGATTGCCGCTTGGGATGCGACATTGAGCCGTCCGGATGCCATTCGTCTGTGTTGAGGGTATAGCCAAGAACAGGAATGATCCGGCTTTGGTTTCGTTTGCCGGAAACGACAAGCAATGGCGGGTTTCCAGACTCAATGAACGAACAGATCGCGGTCCAGACTTCGTCGGCGCTCGTGACACCGTCGATCTCATACAAATTATATCCGTAACCGCGGTTCTTGAGCGTCTTGACGATGACGTCGACGATTCCCTTGGGATGCGCAGCCTTTGACAGCTTGTCGTCATCGACGGAGCTGATGCCCTCAATCGATCGGATCGCGATCCTCAAGGCCGCCTGCACATTGCCTCGGCTCACATCGTTCTCTTGGCAGTAATAGGCCCTGGCGACCGCGTAGCGGCAACCTCCGGCGCGCCGATAAAAGGTCTGCGCCTTGGGCACGCAACGGTTCACCAGCGGGATTTCGTGTCCGTCCTGCCAACGAGCCGGCACGCGCATAATCGCATCGAAGACATAGCTCTTTGGCCCCGAGGCCGAAGGATAGGTGAGGACGACGACCTGACCGACCATGTGATCGGGTGGGCCCTCCATCTGACCTGCTGAGGGCAAGGCGCGCAAGAACGAGATTGAGGCGGCAGTGACGACGCCGCCAGTCGAAAGCTTCTTCCTGAGTGCATCGATCTCTCGGCGGACCTCGTCGCGTTCGAGCGCGTCCTCGATGAGTACCGCCGCAACACCCATTTTCCGTGCCAACGTGCAGATGCGGTTGAGAGGCGCGGCCCGCTGCTCGCTCGCCCCTCCGGCCCAATAGCGGTGCACGACATCGAAATAGAACGAGAATTCCCCCTCGATCCTTGCCGTTGGCGTCGTCCTTTTCACCCATCGCTTCGCCATTCCACCCCAAGCCCCCAAAAATGCAAGAAAAACAAACAGGTTAACCATTTACTAACACTGATCCTTCACTGTAATGTGCAGGATATTGGCCTCGGCGGACAGGTTGCGCCGGGCTGCGGCCGCGTTTATTTCGGTGCGGCCTGCCTTGGACGGGCTGTCCCTTTGCGATTCGAGCGGTTAAAGTCGCGTATTCGGAGCGAATCATGACTTTCAAGAGCATTAAATCGGGCCAGTCGCGCGATTCCAATACCTCCGCATTCGACAGCACGCCGGTCAAGCCACCCAAGCTCAGCGGACGAGCCGCACAGCAGGTGCAGCGCATTCAACGCTGGGAGGACGACTCCGCCAGGAAGTCCGTTCATCTGGAAGATTGATTTTTCGGCTTTCTCGACGGCGGTTCGCCCCCGGGCCCCTGCGGCCACCAGCAGCATTCGCCTTCTCCCGCGAGCGCCCTGTCCCATGACGCCAGTGCGGACCTTACGCGCGTGAGCTTCTGCAGGTTCACGGCGTCGGGCACCGCAGCACTCAGTATTCCCATTAGGACGCGCGCCTTATCCGCGAATTCGACCAGAAACAGAAACGCACTTTTGGGATCCTGGGCTGCCTGCGAAGCGAACCAGTTCGGAGCGAATTCCCTGGGTTTGACCGAGAACAAGCTTTGGATGTTACCCATGTATGTCCTCACCCGATCCACGTAGTTCTGATCGCTGTGGCCTGCTGGCCCGGCACCAAGCGCTTCAACGAGTGCTTCCCGCGCCGGCCGGTGCAGTTCGGGTGTTTGACCACGCAACAGGAGAGCTTCGAGGTTCGGATCGGAAGAGGCGTGCTTTCCAACGCGGACCGTGGCTCTGGTGCTGCCGAACGAGAGTTTCAGAAATTCGTCGCTTCCGCGACCATCGAGCCGGTCTATCGACATCTGAACAGATTTGAGAGCGCTGGAGGTCGGGGCATGTGACTGAGAGCGGAATACGGTTTGGGCGCCGATGCGTATGATATCCTGATTGGCCGCACCGATCCGTTCGGCGAAATCGCGCTGAAGCGTCACAAGCGATGCTAGGTCGACGGTCCACTCCAACAGCCGCGATCCCCAACGCCCGCGTTGGAGATGGAGGCGAGTGATGGAGGCGAAGGATGAGGACGTCGTGAACACGGCGCGAGGCAGGATCTCGCTTTCGGACAGGCCCTCGACGATGGCAGTCAGGGAGACCAGATCGTCGTATGGGCTGGATCTAGAGTTCGTTGTGTGAATTCTGCGCAGCACTCTTATCAAATTGCCGAAGGCGGGCTTCGCACCGACGAATCCATCGGGGTGGGACATCAACGCAAGCGCCGTGGTCCAGTAAATGCGCCGGTCTAATTCAGTGGAGCGGATGTCTCTTGCTCCTTCCTGAGGCACGGCCGAGTTCAACTCGTGCGCGATTGATTGAATGTCGGCCTCACCTGCGTTCCATTCCGCGCTTTCGGCCAACGCCCTGAGAACAAACGTGGGGGGCCGCCCGGGGGAGCCGACCCGCCTTCTTCGCCAAAGACCTAAAGACGACGGCCGGATCGCCGGTTTCCGTGAGCCGGTATCCTTCACCTGGGCGACCGGGATCGCCGGCGATGAAGCTTTCCCAAAGATCGTCCGGCAGTTCTTTCAACGCCTGTTCGGTCGAGATCGAGTTGCGGATCACGGCCTTCCTGCCGCGCCTTGTGCCGCTTTCGAAATCGAGCACGGCAACGAAGGTGCGCGCGATATCCGGATAGTCATTGAGATGCCGTCGCAAAAAAGGTCCCGTTCCGGAGAAATTATATCCGTCCAGAAGCGCTAGATCCTCCTTGGTATCGACGCGCATAAGGAGATGGTAGGCCAGCTCCGCCCTGTCGGCGACCATTCTTGACTTTGCATGATGAAGCATCGCCGCCAGGCGAACGCGCTTGATTTCGGCTCCCCGCTCCCGATCGGCCGACATCAATCTTAGCATCAACCGTCTGACGTCGGGTCTCTGCACCAGGGCTCCTTTTTCAAGGTGCACCAACCAGGACGCGGAAGCGAGTTCGTCAAATATCTTTCTTGCCCTTTTCTCCGACATGCGCGCCTCGCCCTTGAGCGGTCCGAGCACTCGCCGGATCAGCACAGGCGTGAGTTGCGGCAATACCAGGCCCGGGTGGGCGTACGATCGAGCGTCCTCAGACTTCAAGTGCTTCAAGAAGCGGTCGTAGAGCACTCCTTGCAGAAGCTCCTGAGGTATCACGTTCGACTTGACGTCTTCGGCGATGGCTTGCACCTCGCCGATGCCCTCCCCCATCTTGACGAGCTTGCGGATCAGCGAGAGCACTAGAGGGTTTCCCCCAAGCGCCTTGTGCAACGAAAGCGCGACGTGCGTTGGAATACCGGCCACCGCGAGCATTTTGCAGGCGTCTGCTTCTGATAACTCGTCAAGATACATGACCATTGGTCTGCGCCAACCTAAGATCTTGTCGAGATTGCGCGACCTCGGATCACTTCGCCCGGCGACCACCAGGCGCACGGCGTAAGCGCCGGCAATGCTGATCAATCGATCCACCCAATGCCGCAGCCCGCGCAGCGTCGCATCGCCGGCAGCTTCCACATTTTCGAAAGTATCGAGAACGATGAGAAGAACGCGCCGCTCCATCTTCAGTCTCGCCAGAGACTTGGCGAGAAGCAGCATTCCGTCCCGAGAACTCCTCTCGTGTGAACCGTAGGCAGGATCAACCAGACGTCTATGAAGTAGGCCTCGCAACTCCTCCCGCTTGGACTTGAGGTCGGCATCCATTTCCTGATCAATGGTGCCGACCTGACGCAGGAGCTCCATTGTCAGCGTCAGCGTATCTACCACTGACAGATCGCCACGATCGAAGTCCAGGTGCCCCGGCACAATGCGCGAATCGCGCTCGCGCATGACACGCGACAGGAGCGCCGCAATCAAAGTAGATTTGCCGATGCCACCGGTGCCCCACAGCAAGGCGGTGGAAGCCTTGTACTTGCGGTGGTCCGACGTGATGAATTGAAGCAAGCTTGTGAGCTCCGCGTCGCGTCCGATAAACCCCTCGTTGACGAAGCGGTCAAACTCCTCAATGCGTGTCCGCAATGCGAGGTGACGCCTTATCTCCGCTCCTGTCGGAATGCTCGTGGTCAGGTCGACCACTGCCGGCTCGATCGCGATCAGCGCACGAAGCTCGTCCGAGGTCAGGAGATCGAGCGAGAAAGGCCCGCCGAAGACCCTGGCGAGGGCTTTGGTCATCTCGTCGGGTTCGCTAATTGTCTTAAGCGCAGATGCAACGATGTCGGGCCCGTGGCTTGCGAGTTGCGCGCGCCTGGCGGCATCCGAGAGGAGCCACAGCCCCTGTTCGTTGCCGGCGCCCGCGTCGCATTCTTCTGCGACCACATCGAGCACCTCGCCCCAACGTGTCCTTTCGATCTTAAGCTCTGAAAGCAACAGCGCGGGGTCGCATCTGCCCCGCAGCGCCAGTGCAAAGCGCAAGCGGTCTGCATCGGGGAAGAGCGAGGACGAGATCGTCGGGTCAGCCGGAGCGAAGGCGCTCTCCATCAGGCGCTCGAAGGATCCGTCCTGGAGGGCGCGCTGGAAGGCGGTCGAGGTCATGACGACTTCCCTACGATGTTCATAACCTTCAGAAAACTCAACGTCTTGGCGAAGCGGGCCCGTCCCGATGTACCGGCGACGGCGCCCTCCCAGAATTCCTGGGCTGCCGACACATCCGCCGCTTGGTTTTCGACGCCTCCGAGGTTCGCTTCAACGAACTCCTGCACCTCGGCCCATCCGAGCTCTGCGATCGTCTCTGGGAACGGAACGGATTTGTTGGAGAGGATCGCATGAAATTCGGCCTGGCGCCCTTCCGAAATTCCGGCGACCACCACCCTCATCCAATCCCGCTGTAGAGCCTGACTCATGAAGGCCATCCAATCCTCCTGGCGCCCGGTCAACCAGCCTTCATCTCGACCGAAGTCGACAATCAGCCAGAGGCGGCTCTTCGTGCCCTCACTCTTCGTCAGCAGACGGTCGAGGGTCTCCAGGCCTTGCGGGATAAGATCATGGCGCAAGAGGCCGATGTCGGGACGGGTGGCTGCCCGAAAAGGATCATCCTCGGAAATGCCCGCGGCAACTGCCAGGCGCTCGAAAAGGTTCGGAATCGTTGTCAGCCGCGCCACCTCTGGCGCGATCTGGACAAGTATGTCGGGCGCATCCGAAAGTTTGGCGCGCATCAAGGCTCCTGTGAACGTCTTGCCCGAGCCCTGGGCCCCCGAAACCAGCGCTAGCCGCTCGGTGCTGCCGCCATTGCGGCGCGCCTGACCCAATCTTGGAACGCGGTTCGCCCCACAATTGGATGATCCGACCTCACATCTGGAAAGCCAAGACTCTTCCAGGAGTCGGTGGCTTGTGACGCAGGTAGCCAGCGCAATCGCCGCGACCGGGGCGATAAGGGATCTTCGGTCAGCTGCTTGATCTTGCGCCTGATGGGCAGCATGTGCACCGACCGGTTGTAGCGGCTCCCGTTGGATTGAACAGTACCTTCATGAATGCCAACCACACGCGCCAATTTGTCGAGGCAAGCGCCACCTGACATTCCGTCAGCGGTATTCGCCTTATGATGCAACCGTCCGGTGCGTCTGCGATGTTCCAGCAGCGTTTCACTATGAAACCAGCAATCTGTGCCACCGGCATGACCGACGACGACCAATAGGGTGTTCATTTGAGCATCGGCGGGGTCATGAATGTCCAGAATGCCGATTTTATCCCCGATCTTCTCATCAATGCGCACGAGCGCGAAATCGTGATTTTTGGCGGCGAGCTCTAGATTTGTGCAATCGAGGTCACGAGGCGGGGTGCCGCACGGTTCACTGGCGGCCACTAACCACTTGCGGGCGAATTTGGCCACTCGGGGCTGATTGGGAGCAAAACGGCCCCCGAGATTCCAGAATTCGACCTGAACTCCATCGGTGGCCCCGGGGATCTCCTGTGGCGGATTTTTTTCGAAATCGATCATGCCCCAGATGACGTGGGCCGCTGTCATGATCAGGTCGGCTCCCACGAGGAAGCACGTCCCAATGTATTCCTGATTGCATCTCTTATCTCGGATGACTCCGATCTTTGGCTGCACCTTTCCGACCACGTTGACGATCTCGACGCTTTGGAGGCCGCCACTGTCCGGAAAGACGGTCTGATGCAGACCCTTTTCCGCCTTCAAGATGATGTCGGTTGGCACGACCGTTCTGAGATCGTCCTGATTGGGAAGATTGAAACTGATTTCCGCCAGCAGCTTCTCGACGAAGCCATTGTCGGCGGCGATGCGAAGACACTCCTTGATGGCGAGCAGGAAATCCTTGTCGCTTAACGCGTAGACGGTGGCAAAGACACGGCTTTTGCTTTCCCGCCCTACCGTGTCGAAAGATCGCCCGAACACCTCTACCGTCATCCCGCGGTGATCGTGAATCAACTGCGCCGCTGAGGCGATATCGTCCGCCGACAGCGTCATGCGCGCCACTTCCGCAGCGCTTGCATGGCACAATTTAGATCCTCTCCGTTCGAGGCGAGGAATTCGGCCTCGTTCGTCTCGAACGTCATGCCAGACACGTGCACTCCGATCGCGGGCTGATGCTGATCTTTCCAGGCGATCACCGGTGAGCCGGAGTTTCCGCCGGCGGTCGTGGCATCATGACCGAAGGTGCGGCCGTCGGAATTCGGATCTGGCTGCCGCAATGGAAGTCCCGGCGCCAGTCGTTTTACTCCCTGCGCTGCGCCAGTCAGGTGATGTCTCACCCACTCCCAATCGACCTGATGGCCGTCCGGCTGAGACCGCGGTGGCGCAAAGCGGGCTGGGAATCCGATCACGCAGAGTGATCCGGGGACCGGCTTTCCCCCCGGAGGCACGACCAGGCGAGTGTCGATCGACGCCGGCACTTCGGCGTCTGCGTGATCTGGGTCCTCCTTTTCGCTCAGCGGACGCGCTGCGAGCAGCGCCATGTCTGCCGACTTGCCGACGCGAACCCCGGCTTCGACCTTCAAGAGACGCTTTGCAGCGCTGTCAGCCTCGCCATCGAAGTCGATCCGGACTTCATCGCCGAGCTTAAGGACGTCACCTGACTTCGACCCGTTGCGGCCAACGCGCTTCACGATCTGGTCCAACACGTGGCCGGCGGTGATGATGAGCATGGCCTTGCAATCGAAGATGAACCCTGTCCCGAAGAAATCGAGCGGACCCCCGCCACTTGGTTCGAGCCGACCGACCGAGCTCGCGCACTGACGGATTGATTGTACACCGCCGCCGATATCGTTTGCCCATCTGCCCAGAAAGGGATGATGCGAGTCGACGGCGCCCTCGCGGAGGACTAGAGCCGGTCTTGAGCCGTCGAACTGCACAACGGCTTCGAGAGAACCGACCTCGTCGTCAGAGAAATTCTCCGGTCCGTCGCCGGCCGACAGCTTTCGCAGGGCTTGCGTCCCATGCCCGATCAAGAGCGACCTGGCCTTCGCAAACTCAGATCCAGCAACGGCACCGCGACGTTCGGCTTCAAGGTCCAATGAGGTCGACACGCGCTGCAGGATGGAATCCGCCTCGAGCGCGACTGCCTCGTCTGTCGCCGGGGCGCTGCTTTCGTGCCCGGACGGAACGGAGCCGGCCAGCACGGCGCGGATGGCGGACAATCGATGAAGCTGGGAAGTCATGGTACGGATCAGATCACCCTAGTGACGGACCTTCGCAGGGCATTTGCCAACTTGCCGGTTCTTGGCCGACAATCACCGAGTCCAAGTATCGGGAGAACTGGGGTTTTCCCCAGTGTTCGTCAAAACGGTATCTGGTCCTGGTGCCGGGCGGCTTAGGTCTCGTATTCGCCAGCGCCTAGGGATTCTCCTAGTTTCGCTTCTCCCGCGTGAGCGCGAGGACTCTCAGGCTTGCAAGACACGAGGTGCGACATGGCTGCAAGGATCCGCAGGAATGTTTGGAAGCTCGACCGCAGCGACGCGACCCTAGCCTGGTATGCTCAGGCCGTCGCAGCTCTCATCAGGCGCCCCATTGAGGATCCGTCCTCGTGGCGATATCTCGCCGCCGTTCACGGCACCCCACAAGGTATGGCCACCCCAGCCTCCGCGCGCGGTTACTGGGATCAATGCCAGCACCAGAGCTGGTTCTTTCTCCCATGGCACCGCGGATATCTGGCAAGCTTCGAAGCGACCATCGCCAAAACGGTCAAGGATCTGGGCGGCCCCGCTGATTGGGCGCTCCCTTTCTGGGATTATAGCGAAAGCCTGTCCACCGAGCGCAATGCGAGATTGCTGCCGAGCGCCTTCGTCGAGCGGACCCTTGGAGACGGTAGTCCCAATCCACTCTGGTCGCGACGAGCGCGAGCTTTCGGTGGAAATTTCGAGCTCGACGACACCGCCGTTTCGACCGGGGCCCTGCGCTTCACCAATTTCACAAACTCAAGGCCGGGAGTTCCGTCCGGCTTCGGAGGGCCAGAGACGGGCTTCAATCCCGGCGGCGGCGATAATGGCGGCATCGAAAGCGTTCCGCACAACCGTATCCACGTCAAGATCGGCGGCGATTCCGGCTTTATGTCAGACCCATCCACCGCAGCACTTGATCCGATTTTCTGGCTGCACCATGCCAATATCGACCGGTTGTGGGAGGTTTGGCGCAATCAGGGGCCTCAGTTTCAAGACCCAAGTGACGAACGATGGCTGACTTCGGTGGTATTCCAGATGCACGACGGAGACGGTCGGCCGATCACATTCCGTTGTGCCGACATGCCGACCAAGGTGCTCCACGGCTATACTTACGAGGCGGTACCTGTCGCGCAGGAACCGGAGCTCGAGTCGGTGGAGATGGCAGTGGCTAGCGGAGCGAGGCCGGAATTCGGCGGGGAAAGCGAAGGACCAGTCGTTTTGACGGGACCCACAACCAAAGCTGACGTTGTCCTGGTGCCGCCGTCAGGCTTGGAGGCTGCCACGGCGCAGCCACGTCATGTCTATCTCAATCTGGAGAACATCACCGGAGCCGGAATCCCAGGCGACTATCTCGTCTATATCGACGTGCCAGACGACGATCGGCCAACGGCTTCATTCATCGGCGTGATGACAACCTTCGGACTCGAACGGGCGAGCGACAAGTCGCTTAGCCACGGCGGCAGCGGACTTAGCCAAGTGTTTGAGATTACCGAATTGGCCAGTCAGCTGAAGCTGTCGGAAGCCAATGTTTCCCGCCTGAAGGTCACGTTCGTGCGAGAGGGTGTTGCAAAGGCCGATGCAGACGCTCCCGCCGAACTCGCCGACTACGCCGCCGTTCAGCGCAAGCCTGCGAACGTCACAGTCGGAAAGATTTCACTGTTTTATGACTAAAGCGCGATGAGATTGGGAATGAATCGTCATCGCGCTTTAGATTGTTGTTTGAGCATAATCTTTTCCGAAAACCGCCTCACACTTTTCCGGGTCATGCTCTAATGGGGGAAAACCTTTCCATTGGCATCGATCGTCCGCTAGCATTCTTGCGAGGCGGACTCCTTGCATCGGACGTCGCGCGCTTCGCGATGCTGCCCGCAGCGTCGGCTTGGGCCATTATTCTCGCTCTCCCCTTCTTCGTCGGACCAATCGACGTCTGCACGGCTCGGCCGATCGGCCAGGATCTGGTGTCCCGCTATCTGGTCCCGCAATTGCTTTGGATCCTGATGGTGACCGCAATGATGGTGCCGCTCGCCGCGCCCCAGATAAAGATTCTGGCAGCGAGAAGCCCGACAGTTCGACGCAGCCGTTCGGTGTCGCTATTCCTCTTCGGTTTCCTGCTGCGGTGGATCTGCGTTGGTGTCGGGATCGCTGCAGCCAGCGATCTGATCGGATGGCCGCAATCCTCCAATCGTATGAGCGTATCGGTGCTCTATCTGGCCGCGGCAACGTGGCAGCTAACAGAATTCAAGAAACGCGCCCTCAACAGATGCCACCATATCGCACCGGCACGTGCGCTTGGACGGGCTGCCGACCGCGACGCGATGCGCAACGGATGGCTGCACGGCAGATATTGCGTATCATCTTGCCTGCTGACCATGCTGCCGGTGTCCACCTCCAAGTTGGGGCCGGTCGCGATGGCCACCGTGTTTGCATTGCTCTTGGCCGAGCGGGCGGATCACAGGCCAAAACTGGGGCTATCGGCTTTCGTCCTCTTCCTCCTGTGGATCAACGAGATGGTCTAAGTCCTATCGCTTCCGACCAGGTCCCCAAGCGAAGCTTTCGATCAGGTCGATCACTTCCCGCCGGGCTTTCCGATTGACAATCTTCAGAAAACGCGGTGACCAGCCGATCAGTTTCAGCGCCGCTGCCGCGGTCGGGACGAGCGGAACTGAAGAAGAAGCAGGCGATCGGAGTCTCGAGGGACTTTACGATGTCAGCCAGCCTGCTGCAGCCACCCTGTTTTTACCTGTCTCATATTTCTGGAGCTACTGAACGTGACACCCAGCCGTCCCGCGAGTTCGCGCCTTCGGAAGGCTCCATCCTCCGTTTTTCGGATTCTGGACGCCCGTGATCTATCTGGCGCTCGAGCGCACAACCGCCAGCTCGAACCTGCGCTGCCGCCGGAGGCCACGTCGACTGGATGCGGTTTCATCGCCGTTACTCCTGCTTTTTGTGCGAAGGCACTTCCGGCCATCGCAAAAGCGCATTGGGACCTCGGCCTTTCCCCAGCTTACTTTCATGGATCACATCGGCCACCATCCCCCGCCACGGCTACCGCTCGACGCAGGGATACAAGCTCATGAACGGCTCTTTCAAACACCGCGGCAGGGAAGCATCCCTCCTCGCAGCGATAGGCATCTGCCACCGCCACGACCCGGGCGCCAGGCATCTTGAATAGCAAAACTTCTGGAGTCGTCACATGCGGCATCTGACATTGCAGCTGGGATCGATGCATCGATGCAGCTCTGCGCATGTTCGCCCATCTGTGACCTCGCACCGGTCGAGTGGCGAACAAGCGAGCCAGGATCGACGCATGCATCGAGGAAATATGCTCGCGCATGGCAGCATGCGAAATGTCTCATCGCTATCACGACTCGCTCACTGCGTGCGACTACCGCGACGTCATCTGTGTTCAACCCATAATTGAGTATTATGGAACCCTAGGATTGGAAAGTTGGGGGATATCCGCATGCCCGATATCAAACAGGACAGGTTGAGAGATTACGTTTCCTTGCTCAAACGAGCCCATGGCGATCTCCAGCCGCACGTCCAGGAGGCTGCCGAAAGGCGTCGTGAAAGCGCATCGGGTCTTGAGGGGGTCGATCCGACAGTCCATGCGGAGGAAGCCGTTCGCCAGGTCGATCGTGGCGCTGATCTTTCATCCGAGCAAGCCTTTGGGCTTGAGGCGATAATCGATGCCGACATTCGGCCCGCGATCGACATCATCAATGGGACGTTCACCTCGACACATCCCCTATGGACCAAGCTGTCACAAGATCAGACCATCAAGATGCGGATCGAGAGAGTCATCCCGTCTGTTGGCCGCATCGGACTGCCCGGAAACAGGAGATATCCTTACGCTGGTACGGGATTCGTCGTCGGCAATGGTCTTCTGATGACAAATCGGCACGTTGCGGAAATTTTCTCCCGCGGCTTGGGCAGCCGGCTGATCGAATTTCTCCCTAACGCCAAAGCCGACGTGGATTTTCTCCGCGAACTGAACGGTCCGCCGAATCCCAAAACGCTGGCGGTCGAGAAAACAATAATGATCCATCCGTATTGGGATATGGCGATCCTCAAGGTCGATGGACTGGACCACGATCACCCAAAACTCGAGCTTTCGCTTCAGGATGCGCGGCAACTGCCTGAGGGACACGAGATCTTTGTGATCGGATATCCTGCCTTCGACCCGCGAAATCCCTCGGACGAGCAACAGGAGCTGTTTGACGGAAACTATGGCGTCAAACGGCTGCAACCTGGCGCACTGCATGGAAGAGTGGGCGCGGCAAGCTTCGGAAAGACGGTCCCCGCCGCAGCTCACGACTGTTCCACGCTGGGCGGAAATTCCGGAAGCGCCATGTTTGATCTCGGCACCGGGCAGGTGTTGGGTCTTCACTTCGGCGGCCAGTATCATCAGAAGAACTATGCGGTCCCCTCGTTCGAACTCTCGAGAGACACCCGCATCGTGGACGCTGGCGTGAAGTTCTTTGGAGACGGTGCCCGTGGAGGAACCGGTGACTGGGCAAGCTGGTGGGCAAGAGCTGATCAGACTGAAACAACAGCTGAGCCGTCCAAGCCGACTGCAGGTGCACCGGTTCAAAAGCCCGCCGCCCCGGTCGCGGCGGGCCAGGGTCCGCAGACGGGCGTGACGGATGGCTCGGTGAGGATTGAGGTACCTTTGATCATTACCGTCTCTCTTGGGCGCCCGGGCGAGGGAACGCGGGTGGAAGCGGCGCCCCCGCAAACCGAGGCGGTCGCAGACTTCACCGAAGCGATGCGCGAGCCGTTCAGGGACACGAGCTATGACAGCCGGACCGGATATTCTGCAAGCTTTCTCAACGAAAACATCGCAGGCGAAATCCCTCTGCAGATTCCGCTACCCGGCGCCGCCGACCCGACGGTTCTTGCCAAGAGCGATATCGGCGAGAACATTCTCAAATATGAGCACTTCTCGATTGCGATGCACGAGAAGCGACGGATCGCACTGTTCACGGCTTCCAATGTCGCCGCCACACCCGAGCTGAAGAAGCCGGAGCCCGGAAAGGACTATACAAGACGCGGATTGAGCGGGCTTGGTCCGAACGATCAGGAAAAATGGTTTTCAGATCCTCGCATCAATGCGCGGTTTCAACTTCCAGACGTCTTCTATAACAAGGACCGTCAGGCCTTCGACAAAGGACATATCGTGCGGCGGGAGGACGTCGCGTGGGGCAAGACGTACGACGAGCTCCGCCGCGCGAATGGTGACACATATCACGTCACGAACTGCTCGCCCCAAGTGAAAGAATTCAATAGATCAACGCTCGGAGACGCAAATTGGGGCGACCTTGAAAACAATGTCCTGTCGGAAGCGGCGAGCGAGCGGCTGTCGGTGTTTGCCGGGCCCGTGCTGACCGACGACGATCGGGTCTTCACCGGCGCAGGAGATCGAGGAACGGTGTTAAAGGCGCGCATTCCGGAGAAATTCTGGAAGGTCGTCGTCGTCCGAACCGACGAGGGTTGCGCAGCGTTCGGTTTCATCCTGGAACAGGATCTGTCGGACGTCGAGTGGGAGTTCACCCCCGCAGACGAGTTGGTGCCGTTCATGTATCCAATCTCCGACATCTCGGAGATGGCCGGCGTCAGATTTCCATCGATCATCTTAGAAAATGATCAGTATGCCACGACCCGCGGGGGCAATGTGGCGTTGCGCAGCGGCACCAAACGAAAGCGAAGGTCAAAACGCTCCTAAGGTGCTTAATGAATACTCTGTTGGTGGCCATTCTGACCATCTCGGGAGCTTTCATGGTTCTCGCCGGCACCGTTATGTTGGTGGCATTGGCGGTTCAGGCGCTGGCAGCCTCAGTGAAAGCGGCTCGAAGCACAGAGGCGGCCGCCGTTGATGCCGATGGCGTAGCCAAGGTGCTTAAGATGCTATCCAAGCTCCCACAGTGGTTCCTCGCCATACTGACAGGTAATTTTCAGCTGTGGCTTGCCCTGCGCACCTTCGCGGGGCAGTCATGGTGGCCATCCTGATCCGTCAACGTCTTTAGGTAAGCTCGATGGGCGACATACGAACCTTCCGGGACCACTTCCTGTCTCTGTATCAGTCCGCTGCGGCCGACTATGTGTCGCAGAAGGCCAAAGAGACGACAACAGAAGGCGCAGTCGAAGCGGACGATCCGCTGATGGAGGCGGTAAACGAGATTGCAGAGCTGAGATCAAAAAACGCAAGCGAGATTCCTGACACCGAGGAAGGGATCGCCGATATCCCGAGGATCTGTGCCAGCCTGGGACTGAGATACCTGGAAGCGCTGGTCAGCGGTGACGACGCGCGCGCTGCACGTATTCAAGAGCAGATGACTGGCGGCACATGCGACCTGAAATGGGCCTCGACGCTCTCCGAATACGCAGAATTCTTCGGCGCCAATGGCAGTAGAGGCAAGATCCCGTATGTCCGCGCGGCAGAAGTCGGTGCGCACACGATCCCGATTGCAGCGGGTGCGCGCATCGCCGTCTTCGGCGACTGGGGCACTGGCGCGCAGCCGGCACGCCGAATATTGACAAGGATCAGAGAGCAAAAACCCGATGTGCTGCTTCACCTCGGAGACATCTACTATTCCGGCACTCCTGCGGAATGCCAAGCGAACTTCGTCAATCTGATCCGATCGACGTTTGATCCTGCTATTCCGACCTTCACTCTGGCGGGCAATCACGACATGTATAGTGGTGGGCTAGGTTATTACGATCTCGCCAGGACGCTTAACGCGGGCGAGCAGGCGCAGAAAGCAAGCTTCTTCTGCCTGCGGTCCGCGGACGCCGCGTGGCAAATACTGGCTATGGATACCGGCCTGCACGACTATAGTCCGATTTCTGTGACAGACGCGCTCACGTTCGTCGAGGAAGACGAGCAGCAATGGCTAGAGCAGCGTGTCGCGGAATTTCCCGGAGAGACCATTCTGGTATCGCATCATCAGTTGTTCTCGGCATTTTCCCAGATCGGCAAGCCAAGAGGCGATGGGACCCTTCTGCCCTATAATCCGAACCTGCTCGCGCTCTTCGAACGTCTAAAGGCTAGAGGCAAAATCGCCGCATGGCTCTGGGGCCATGAACACAATCTCTGCGTTTACCAGGGCTATCTCGGCTTGGAGCGCGGGAGGTGCATTGGCCACGGCGCGATTCCGATCTTCGAAGAAGAGAAACCATACGATGTGCTCAAGGGCATCGCCGACCCGCCCGCGCTTGTTGCAGGGACACAGTTGAATGTGAGCGACGGCGCCTACGAACACGGCTTCGCCATGGTTGCGCTTGGGACGGGCGGAGGCAAGACCAAGGTGGAGTATTTCACCGAAAGCGGATTAAAGTACGCCGAGGAGCTCTAGGTGGTGTGGACACTTATCGCATCCATAGGACGATGGCAGCGAGAGTGACGACGGCACGGTAATTTCGAGCGGTCTTTTCGAAGCGGATTGCGACGCGGCGAAACTGCTTGAGTTTCGAGAAGCAGCATTCGACGAGATGGCGCTGGGCATAGAGATGCTTGTCGAGCGGATATTTGAGCGCCCGTGACGGGTTGTTGGGGATGACGGCAAGCGC
>NZ_JBWBWM010000044.1:0-61334 GCF_056174665.1 Bradyrhizobium sp. WYCCWR15520 | reverse complement strand
CCTATCCTCTTCCAACCCCATCAGGTGGCGGCCCTGCGCCGACCCCGTACAGAAGCAAGACCCCGGCGGGCGGACAACGCAAAGGGATTGACTAATCGAGGCCCGTTACAGAAGGGTGGGCAAAGCGTAGCGTGCCCACCATTGCAAGCGAAGCCGAGGTTACAATGGTGGGCACGGCGCAAGAGCGCCTTTGCCCACCCTACGAACCTATCCACCCGCCCACACATCCAGCACATATCGGTTCTTGGTGCCGAGGTCGTCGATCCAGCGCAGGCCGGCGTCGGCATCCGCACCCGACTTTTCGCGATAGATCGCGACCAACGCGGCCTTGACGTCCGGCTCCATCTTGCCGCCGTCGCCGCAGACATAGACGATTGCGCCCTGCTCGATCAGGTTCCAGACGCGGTCCTTCTGCGCCGCCACCTGGTGCTGCACATAGGTCTTCGGCCCGTCGGCACGCGAGAACGCGGTGTGCAGCTCGGTGATGCCATCGGCGGCGAAGGCCTTCAAATCATCCGCATAGAGGAAATCCTGTTCAGGGTGGCGGCAGCCGAAGAACAGCATCGCCGGCCCCAGTTTGGCGCCTTGCGCCTTGCGATGCGCACGCTCCTGCAGGAAGCCGCGGAACGGCGCCAGCCCCGTGCCGGGGCCGATCATGATCACTGGCACCGAAGGATCATCCGGCATACGGAAGCCGGCCTTGGTCTCGCGCACGGTGGCATGAACGGTATCGCCGACGCGGCGGCCGGAGAGATAGTTAGAGCAGACGCCCTTGTAGACGCCGCGTCCCGAACTCGCCGGCGCTTCCACCACGCCGACCGTGACGCTGCACCGCGCCGAGTCCGACGAGGGCGACGAGGAGATCGAATAATAACGCGGCGCCAGCAGCGACAGCATTTCGAGATAGCAGTGGAACGGCAGTTCGCAGGCCGGATGCTCCTCCAACAGATCGAACACCGATTTGCGCTTGGCGAGGACGTCCGAACGATAAAGCTCCGTGGACGCGGCATCGTCGCCGACATAGGCAAGCAGCTTCGGCTTGGTGACGGGACAGCGCGTGTGTTCCGACATGATCTGGATCTGCTTGCGGGTTGCGATCTGCTGCAGTTCCACGAACTCGGTCAACAATCGCCCGACCGAAACGGCATCGCCGACCGGCAATTGCGCACGGCGGCCTTCGGCGACATGAAGCCTGACCTGGTCGGCCGGCAAGAAGCCGAAACGGCGCGCGACGGAATCGACCAGCGCCGGATCGTTGCGCGGGACGACGCTGAGATGGTCGCCGACGCGGTAGGTGATGCCGGGCGGCAATTCCACCTCGATATGCCGGGTCGAACGGTCGGAAGGATTGGCGCCGGCCTTGTTCTGCAGTTCGGAATTGACCAGCACCTTCATCGGCGCGACGCCGCCCTGGGTAACGATCGTGTTGACGGCGGAGGGCGCCACCGGTTCGATCGCGTACAGCGGCGCGTCGTCGGCGCTACGGGCGAAGCTGGAATCGACGCCCAACTCCTTCATTGCCGCGGGCGCTGCCGCCGCGAACCACTTTTCGAACTGGCCGTCGAGGTCGCTGCGCGCGTCGCCCTCGCCGCGGCCATAGAGGCTGCGCGCGCCATGTGCGGCCAACTGCTCGTCGATCATGCGCGGCACGGATTGATAGGTCGCGGCCCAGTCGCTGTTGCCGCAACCGAACACGGCATAGCGCACCTTGGCGAACGCATCCTTCGGCAGGCCGCTGTCCAGCCATTTGACGAACTGCGTGGCGTTGTCGGGAGCCGCCCCGTTATAGGAAGCGCAGAAGATCATCAGCGCGCCCTCTTTCGGCAGTTTGCCGATGTGATCATCGAGCGCGCCGAGCCTGGTCGAGAAGCCGTTGACCTCGGCGAGGTCTGCCACCCGTGTTGCCAGTTCTTCCGCGGTGCCGAGGTTGGAGCCGTAGAGCACCAACAGCGGCGTGTTATGTCCGGGGCGGGTGCGCGCCTGCGGCGCCGCCGCGCTCGAGGCGGCGGCAGCGACCGCAGCGCGGCCAGCGAAGGCACCGCGATCCTTGTCGGCGCGCGGACGCACCTTGATCTTGAAACCATCCGGCTTGACCGTCAGCGTTTCCTTCAGGTGCATCTGGTACCGGTGGTGGTCGATCAGCTTGAAGCGCTGCAGGATCATGCCGATCGCCAGCGCCGCCTCGTGCATCGCAAAGCCGCGGCCGATACAGGCGCGCTGGCCGTTGCCGAACGGCTTCCAGGCGTTGATCGGGCGCTTGGCTTCAGCCTCGCGGCTGAAATTCTCGGGATCGAAGACATCAGGATTCGGACCCCAGACACTGGGGTCGCGGTGCAGCGCCATCACCAAAACCGTGATGAACGTGTTCTTCTTCAGCTTGTACTTGCCGCCGCCGATGGTCTCGTCGTTGAGCGGCGTGATGCCGTAGGCCGGTGCCGGCGGCCACATCCGCAGCGCCTCCTTCAACACCTGCGTGATGTAGGTGAGCTGCGTGACCTGCTGATAGGTCGGTTTTGCGTTGATATCGGGCCCGAGTACCCGGTCGACTTCCTCATAGGCCTTCTTGAGGATTTCCGGATGCTTGAGCAACGCGTAGATCGTGCATGACAATAGGCCGCTGGTGGTTTCGTGGCCTGCGATCAGGAAGGTGTTGATCTGGTAGCGGATGTTGACGTCGTCCAGTTGCTCGCCGGTGGTGCGGTCGACGCCGGTCATCATGGCGCCGAGCATGTCCTTCTTGCCTTCGGCGGCTTCGGCATTGCCGCGGCGCTCGGCGATGATCTCGTCGACCATCTTGTTCATGAAGAGGACGTCCTGGGCCAGCGTCTTGCGCCGCTTCTGCATCCAGAGATTTTCCAGCGGCAGGCCGCGGGTCATCATGATGGTTTCGAGCGAGCGCACCAGCGATTCCACGAACGGATGATAGTCGCGCCGGTAGAATGAATTGAAACGGTAGTCGAAACCGCATAGCCCGATGGTGTCGAGCGTCAGCGCCGTCATGTCTTGCACGACGTCGATTTCGTCGTCGGGGTTGAGCCGTTCCCATTTCTTGACGAGCTGCTCGGCGATATCGACCATGCTCGGATGGTAGGACTGCATCGCGCGGTTGCCGAACGGCTGCAGCAGGATGTTATGCGCCTTGCTCCAGTTCGGCTCTGACGTGTCGGCAGTGAACAGCCCGTCGCCGCCCACGGCGCGGACCCGGCGCAGCGAGCCGCGCACCGTCTTGTCGAAGCGCTTCTCGTCGGAGAGTTCGTCGATCAGGTCGTGGCCGGAGGCGATGACGATCGGCGCACCCATCATGTCGAGCCAGAAGATTGGCCCGAGCTCCTTGGAAAGCTTGACCAGGTGCTGCACCGGCGCGTTCGGATCCAGCGACAGCATGTTGCCGACGACAGGTTTCTTCGGCGGATGCGGAATCGGACT
The DNA here is from genome assembly GCF_056174665.1 of Bradyrhizobium sp. WYCCWR15520. NCBI lineage: Bacteria > Pseudomonadati > Pseudomonadota > Alphaproteobacteria > Hyphomicrobiales > Nitrobacteraceae > Bradyrhizobium > Bradyrhizobium sp. WYCCWR15520. Next base: position 57,908 of record NZ_JBWBWM010000044.1, on the reverse strand, counting down.
CAATTTGTTAGGGGACGCCATTGTCGAAGTATCTCCTGCCTGCCTCAACCGTCATTGCGAGCGAAGCGACTTGTCCGCCGTAGCCCGTAGAGCGAAGGCGGAAGCAACCCATCGCTCGGCGAAAAGAAAGAATGGATTGCTTCGTCGCTGCGCTGCTCGCAATGACCGCTTGTTATGCGGACCTACCCAAATCTTTTCCTGCGCCATTCGATCAGCTTGCTGCTGACCTCGTCCGGCTTTTCCTGCTGCGTCCAATGGCCGCTGTCGCGTACCAGATACTTCTCCAGATCTGGCACGAGCTTCTCCATGCCATCGGCGGCCGATGGCGGCAGCACGTGATCGTTTTCGGCCATGATCATCAACGATGGCACCCGCACGGTGTGGTCCAGCCATTCCGAACGTTGCCAATTGCGCGACATGTTGCGGTACCAATTTATGCCGCCGGTAAACCCGGTTTTCGTGAAGGTATCGACGAACACCTTCTTTTCTTCCGGGCTCAGGATCGGCGTGCGCGGATCATGTTTGGCGTCGTAGCCGGCGATCATTTGCGGAAACGCCAGGTTGAGCCTGGGCGAGGCGCCAACACCGGCGACCGGCTGGTCTGCGGGCGTAGTGTCGCGGCGTGGCACCGGCTTGCGCATGAAGGCATCAAAGGTCTGTTCGACTCGGCTGCCGAATATTCGATCGGGTTCGCGCGCCGGGTCCTGAAACTGCACGATATACATCTGGTCGCCAAAGCGCATGCGGAACAGTTCGATGGGATCCGCCGGCGCGCGATCCATGTGAGGGGTATTGACACCGACGACGCCCGCGGTGCGATCGAGATGCCGCAGCGGCATCTGCCAGACGATGAAGCCGCCCCAGTCGTGACCGACAAAGATCGCCTTGCGGATCTCGAGATGATCGAGCAGGCCGACGAGGTCGCCGGTCAGGTGCTCGATGTCGTAGTCCTCGACCGCTTCAGGCCGGTCGGTCGCGCCATAGCCGCGCTGATCCGGCGCAATCACGCGGATGCCGGCCTCGCTCAAGGCCTTGATCTGGTGACGCCAGGAAAACGCCAGCTCCGGCCAGCCGTGGCAGAGGACGATCGGCGGCTTATCGGATTGGGGCCCCGCCTCGTAGAAGCCCATGCGAATGCCGTTCACCTGGGCGAACTGCAGCGGCGGCATTTCAATCATGTCAACTTCCTATTCAGCTGCACTGGTCATGTTCGGCGGCGGTGCGTATGCCGCCTCCAGCGCTTCAAATTCGACCGGAAGCATGTCGCAGAGGACCTGGACATGCGGAATGATGTTGGCGCCGGCGATGAAGCCGAAATCGAGCTGGTCGCGGTAGCTCTGCACGGTGATGTTGAGCGCAATGCCATGCGTCGAGATCGACACCGGGAAGATGTGCAGGAGCTCTGCGCCGGCGGCATACAGCGTCTGCCGCGGTCCGGGGACGTTGGATACGGTGATGTTGGCTGCCGGCGGCAGCACGTCGGAAAGGTTGGAACGGCTGTAGAGCAGCGCCAATATCTGGGTCACGATCGGCGCGCCCAGCATCGAGAGGTTGGAGACCTGCGGCATCAGCGCTCGCAGCGGATGCGACATCTCCTTCGACTTGGTGGATTGCGCAATGATGGTTTCGAGCCGTCCCTTCGGATCCTCGATATTGGTGGCAATCGAGCAGATCATGCCGAACACCTGGTTGTTGGCGTCGGCATTGCCCTCCTCGCGCAGCGAGATCGGCACCGCCGCGGTCAGGGATTTGTTCGGCAGACCGCCCTGGCTGAGCAAGTAGCGCCGCACCACGCCCGAAGACAGCGCCAGCACGACGTCGTTGAGCTTGCCGCCCGACGCCTTCGCCAGCGCCTTTGCGCGCGACAGCGAGATCGAGACGCCGGCAAAGCTGCGTTCCGACGAGATCGTCTTGTTGAGCATGGTCGGCGGCGAGGCCATGCTGGCCAGACTATCGCGCGATTTCGGATCGGAAATCTTGCCGACCACGTCGGAGAGAGACTTCAGCACCGTCGGCACGCTGCTTGCGAACTTCACCGCGGTTTCGATCTGGAACATGGCGTTGTCGAACAGGATCGAGCCGAGATCGCTCTTTCCCGTACGCGGCAGTTCGAGACTCTTTGGCGCCGCCTTGGCGTCGAACGGCTGGGTCCAGAGCTGCTGGTAGGAATCGATCAGGTTGGCGGCGATGTCGCGCGGCTCCTGCGCCACCTTGCGCGCGCTCGGCGGTTCGACTTCACGCGGCACCGGCGTGATGTCGTAGATCATGCTGGTAAGAGCTGCGCCGGCGCCGCCATCGATGCAGGCATGGTGCATCTTGGAGTACAGCCCGATCTCGTTGTCCTTCATGCCTTCGAAGACATAGAACTCCCAGAGCGGGCGGGCGCGGTTGAGCAGTTTTGCATGCATCCAGCCGACGATGCGTTCCAGCGTCGCGCGATCGCGCGGCGCCGGCAGGCTGGCGCGAAAGATGTGGCGGTCGATGTCGAACTGATCGTCTTCGACCCAGGAGGGATGATCAATGTCGAGCGGAGCCTTCTCCAGGCGCGCTTTCAGGATCGGCGCGATGTGCAGCCGCGAGGCAATCATGGCCTTGAACTCTTCGAAGAAGTCGCCCTTGTAGCCATCGGGCAGGCGGAAGATCGCCATGCTGCCGACATGCATCGGCATTTCCGGCGTTTCCAGATACAGAAACGACGCGTCCAGCGAAGACAGTTTCTTGGCGTCCGCCATGCTTTCCTCCCGCAGTAGATAACGCGGCGCCTTGGCGGCGCTTCTGGCGTCTGGAATGTCTTTGTTATTGGAGCATATCCGAAAACCGCTAGCCATCCCGCATCGATTGCAGGGCGGGATGTTTCGGGATCATGCCCTAGCTCAGGGCGTTTAACTTACGATTGTGCATTTTCAGGGGGGCCGTAGGCAATGGCAAATGGTCCTGATCGGTCAAAATGCTTAAATTCGCCCTCCGCCTGCGCCAGACGGTCGGCCACCGCCCATAATGCCGCGGGGTTGACGCCGAGCCCGATATGGCTAGCGAAGTACACCTCGATGTTTTCGGCGGTTTCCGAAGGACGCAACAGGCTGGTGTGCCAGTTCACGATGCCGTCGGTCCGAGAATAGATCGAGGTCGCTGGCACCGGCAGGTCACCGGCGATCGCCTGACGGATTTCCGGATTGTCGTCGACCGTCTCTCCCGAGAGCGCCTCATACAGACGCGTCGCGTTGGTCGCCCGGATGTCGTTGGCAAACGGGCTGCCGAGCGTGATCACAGAGCGCACCATGTCCGGCATCTGCAGCGCGAGATCGCGCGCATAGACGCCGCCGAGACTCCAGCCGACCAGACCGACCTTGCGACCGGTCTGGTCGTGAATGCGCCGCAGGAGCTCGCGCAACGCACCCCGCTTGGAAGCAACGCCGCCGAAATTGCGGCCCATGTTCCATGCATAGGCGTCGTAGCCGAGTTCTTTCAGGTAGCGCCGCATCGGCGCCATCGACAGATCGCTGGCAAGAAAGCCCGGCAGCGTCAGCACCGGATGTCCGTCGCCGCGCGGCGCGCGCATCAAGAGCGGCGACAGCAACAGGCTCGAGTTCAGTTCGAACAGCGCCCTCGTCTCGGCCAGCATCAGAAACAGGCTGGGTGGCCGAAGCCTTTGCTCCTCCGTTGCAGCCGCGCTCTCCGCGACCGTCACTTACTTATCCTTCTTGGTCATGCCGCCAAGGCCGGCCATGGTCACGAACATGTCCTGAAATCGCTCGGCGATCTTGGGATCGAACGTGAACCAACTTTGGATCAGCGACTCCGGTGAGACCTTTTCGATGTTGGCCATCACTTGCTGCTGCATCTTGTCCATCACGGCGGTCTGCATCGGCGAGACGTCGGGCAATCCGAAGAACTGCCTGGCCTCCAGCGGCGTGCAATCGATTTCGACGTTAACTTTCATGACCGCTCCTCTTGCTGGCTCCTTGCAGTATCGCCACGATGTCCCGAGTCACGCAAGGACAAGACCCGGTCCCCGGCCCCCTCCATTCCCGATATGGTCAACCAAACCGTTCGATGGCAAACGGCCGGACATCGGCAAACGGGGTCTCGCCGGTCATCATTTCGGCCAGCAGGCGGCCGGTGGCGGGGCCGAGCGTCAGACCATGGTGCTGGTGGCCGAAATCGAACCACAGCCCGTCATGGCGGGGGGCCTTGCCGATGACCGGCAGCATGTCGGGCAGACAGGGCCGCGCGCCCATCCAGGGCTTGGCGTCGACCGGCTCGCCCAGCGGGAACAATTTGTGCGCCCGCGGCAGCGCCCGTTCGACCTGGACCGGCGTTGGCGGTGCATCGCGGTGGGCAAACTCGGCACCGGTGGTCAGGCGAATGCCGCGGTTCATCGGCGCCAAGAGATAGCCGAGATCGGTGTCCAGCACGGGGTGGCGCAAGACCGCGTTGCCGCGCGGCTTGAGGTGCAGATGATAGCCGCGCTTGACCTGCAGCGGGATCGAGTAGCCGAGCGGCCGGAGCACCTGGTCCGACCACGGCCCCATCGCCACCACGGCTTCGCGCGCCGTAATGGAGCCTTCCAGCGTCGCCACCCGCCACCGTCCGCCGGACGGCTCCAACGTTCGGGCGTCGCCGACGAGATATCGCCCGCCCTTGCGGCCGAACAACGCCGCATAGGCCTTGGCCAGCCCGCCGGGGTCGGGCACAAATCCCGGCGTGGGAAAATGGATGGCGCCGGAGAAATCGCCGGTCAGATGCGGTTCACGCGCGATAATGGCAGGCCCATCCAGCACCTCGCCGGTGACGCCATGCTGCCCGGCGCGCTTGAGATCCTGTACCGCATCCGCAAACGTCGCCTCGGAGCGAAACAGCTTGATCCAGCCGGTCCGCCGCAACAGTTCCGGCACATTGGCTTCCGCAATCAACGCCTCATGCTCGATCAGGCTGCGCTGGATCAGCGGCAATTCGGCCATCGCGCTGTGCAGTGCACGCTTGGGCGACGAAGCGAGGAAATACCGCGTCAGCCACGGCAGGAAGGCCGGCAAGTCCCTGAAATGATAGCTCACCTGCGGCGCGCGAAGGAAAGCGTAGCGCAGGATCTGGCCTACGTCGCGCGGAAACATATAGGGAAAAACCGAGGCGCACTCGATCAATCCGCCATTACCGTAACTGGTCTCCTCGCCGGCGGTGTCGTGCCGGTCGATCAGAACCACGTTCCGGCCGCGCTTCTGCAGGTGCAAAGCGGCGCTGACGCCGACCATGCCCGCACCCAGGACGAGAACGTCGGCCTTCAGTTCCGCCATCTGCACTCCGAAAGTTCAATGTAACGTGCTTACACGCACGTCTTAAGGTGAAACTAGTCAATGCCGCACCGCCGCGCAAATCGGCACGCAGTGCGGGGAAATCGTGCTTTGCGCGGTGGCTGGACTTTGGCAACATGGGTCGGCAATATCGGCGGCTAATTGTAGAAATTGCTGATCAAGCGGGGAAATCGAACAAATGTCGGTACGTCAGACTTTGCTTGCAGCGGCCACGGCTTCGATCCTTGCGCTGGCAATGGCGCCCGCATCGGCCCAGACCCTGCGCTATGCCAACCAGGGCGACCTCAAGTCGCTCGATCCCTACACGCTGAACGAGAGCACCACCCACGCCCATCTCGCTCACGTCTTCGAAGGCCTTACCGCCCGCGACAAGGACCTGAAGATCATCCCGGCGCTGGCCGAGAGCTGGGAAACGCCGGAGCCGACCCGCTGGCGGTTCCATCTGCGCAAGGGCGTGAAATTCCAGAACGGCGACCCCTTCACCGCCGACGACGTCGTTTTCTCGGCGGAACGGGTCCGCAAGAAGGGCTCGAATCTGCAGACCCGCATTCCTTCCGACGCCAAGGTCGTGAAGGTTGACGACCACACGGTGGACTTCGTCCTGACCTCACCCAATCCCATCCTCAATTCGCAATGGGATACCTGGTACATCATGAGCAAGAAATGGGCCGAGGCGAACAATGCCGTCGAGCCCACGCCCGCCGCGGCGACGACGCCGAGCTTCGCCTCGCTCAATGCCAACGGCACCGGCGCCTTCTCGATCGAAAGCCATCAGCCCGGCGTCAAGACCGTGTTCAAGGCCAATCCGAACTGGTGGCGCAAACCGGAGCATAACCTCAAGGAAATCGTGTTCACGCCGATCGGCTCGGACGCCACGCGCGTGGCCGCACTGCTGTCGGGCGAAGTCGACGTCATCGAGCCGGTTCCGATCCAGGACATCACGCGGGTCGATTCCAGCCCGAACGCCCAGGTGCTGAAGGGACCGGAACTTCGCACCATCTTCCTCGGCATGGATCAGGTGCGCGACGAGCTGCTCTACTCCAACGTCAAGGGCAAGAACCCGTTCAAGGACATCAAGGTGCGCGAGGCCTTCTTCAAGGCCGTCGACATCGAACTGATCAAGACCCGCGTCATGCGCGGCCTGTCGACGCCTTCGCCGCTGATGATCGCACCGCAATTGTTCAAGCTGTCCGGTGACTTCACGCGCCCGAAACTCGATCCTGACGGCGCCAAGAAGCTCTTGACCGAAGCCGGCTACCCCGACGGCTTCGAAGTCACGATGGACTGCCCCAACGACCGCTATGTCAACGACGCCGCGATCTGTCAGGCGGTCGTCGGCATGCTGGCCCGCATCGGCGTCAAGGTGACGCTGCTGGCCCAGCCCAAGGCGCAGTATTTCGCCAAGGTGCTGAAGCCCGGCGGCTATCAGACCTCGTTCTATCTGCTCGGATGGACCCCCGGCACGCTCGATTCCCACAACGTCCTGTTTGACATCATGGGCTGCCGCGACGATCCGAAATCGGCGCGCGGCGAGGCCAATCTCGGCGGCTACTGCAACAAGAAGCTTGACGAACTCACCGACAAGGTGCTGCAGGAGTCCGACATGAACAAGCGCGATCTCCTGATCAAGGACGCCTACGCGATCGGCGCCAAGGACTTCGCATACATCCCGCTGCATCAGCAGGCGCTGGCGTGGGGCGTGTCGAAAAAAGTCAAGCTGAGCCAGCGCGCCGACAATCAGGTCCTGCTGTACTGGGCGACCAAACAGGACTAATTGGGCTGCAACACAGGTCCCGGCGGCTTATGGCTTCCGGGACTTTTCTATATCGAGGCGACAGCGACGTCCGCCGCCGCATCTAAAGAGCAGTGAAAGGAATTCATGCTCGCTTTCACTCTTCGCCGCGCTATCCAGGCCATCGGCGTCATGATCGCGGTCGGCGTCATTGCGTTCTCGATGTTCCGTTTCGCCGGCGACCCCGTCAACCAGATCGTCTCGCTGGATACGCCAGCCGCCGAACGCGAGGCGGTACGCAAGTCGCTTGGGCTCGACGATCCCGTGCCGGTTCAGTTCGCGCGCTATTTCGGCAACGCCGTACAGTTCAAGTTCGGGGTCTCCTATCAATTTCGTCAGCCGGTTTCCAACCTTCTGATGGAGCGGATGCCGGCGACGTTAGAGCTTGCCGCCTGCGCCACCGTTCTCGCCATGGTGTTCGGCATCCTGATGGGCGTCTATTCGGCGCTGCGGCGCGATACGATTCTCACAAAATTCTTCCAGGCGGTATCGCTGATCGGAATCTCGCTGCCGACCTTCCTGATCGGCATTCTCTTGATCTATCTGTTCTCGGTGACGCTGGGCTGGTTGCCTTCATTCGGCCGCGGCGACGTGGTGCGGATCGGCTGGTGGACTACCGGACTGCTCACGCTGTCCGGACTGAAGGCGCTGATCATGCCCTCGATCACGCTCGGTCTGTTCCAGATGACCCTGATCATGCGGCTGGTGCGCGCTGAAATGCTCGAAGTACTCCGTACCGATTACATCCGTTTCGCCCGCGCCCGCGGCCTGACCACGCGCGCCATTCATTTCGGCCATGCGCTGAAGAACACGCTGGTTCCCGTCATCACCGTTGCGGGGCTGCAGTTTGGCTCGGTTATTGCATTTGCCATCATCACTGAAACCGTCTTCCAGTGGCCGGGTATGGGATTGTTGTTCGTGCAGGCCGTGCAAAACGTCGATATCCCGATCATGGCGGCCTACCTGCTGATGGTGTCGCTGATCTTCGTCACCATCAATCTGGTGGTCGATATCCTTTACACCATCGTCGATCCGCGCCTGCGCTCGACCATCAGCCGTCCGGCATAAGCGAGCGATCCGATGTCCGACGCCGTCGTCCCACACCGAGTTGAACCGAACGCAGCAGCGGCGCGTTCCGGAACGAACTGGCTGAAGCGCGGGCTCGACAGCGACATATTCTATTCGTTCCGCCGTTCCCGCATGACGATGGTCGCGGCCGCCGTCACCGTCATGTTCTTCCTGCTGGCGATCTTTGCTTCGCAATTGTCGGTGCAGAACCCGTTCGATCCGGCGCAACTGCAATTGATGAACTCCCGGATCTCGCCGCTGTGGACCGCCGAGGGCCAGAGCCCGTTCCTGCTCGGCACCGACGAGCAGGGCCGCGACGTGTTTTCAGCCATTCTCTACGGCTTGCGGATTTCGCTCGTGGTCGGCGTGCTCGGCGTCATCCTGGCCGGCACGCTCGGCATCACGCTTGGCCTCGTCGCGGGCTATGTCGGCGGCGCGGTCGACGGGCTGATCATGCGTATCGCCGACGTCCAGCTCACCTTCCCCGCCATCCTGATCGCGCTATTGGTCAACGGCGTTGCCAAGTCCGTGTTCGGTAACCGGCTGGACGCCATGAGCACGCTGGCGGTGCTGGTGGTCGCGATCGGCCTGAGCTTCTGGGTGCAATATGCCCGCACCGTGCGCGGCTCGGTCATGGTCGAGAAGAGCAAGGATTATGTCGCCGCCGCGCAGTTGATCGGCCTGCCCGCGCCCAAGATCATGTTGCGGCACGTGCTGCCGAACACGATGGGGCCGATCCTCGTGATCGCGACCATCAATCTGGCGCTTGCCATCATCACCGAAGCGACGCTGTCGTTCCTCGGCGCCGGTATGCCCGACACCATGCCCTCGCTCGGCACCCTGATCCGGATCGGCAACAACTATCTGTTCGCCGGCGAATGGTGGATCGTCGCCTTCCCCGGCATCGCGCTGGCGGGGCTGATCCTCTCCATCAACCTGCTCGGCGACTGGCTGCGCGACGCGCTCAATCCAAAGCTCCGATGACCGTTCCTGTCCTTTCCGTGCGCAATCTTGAGGTGGAATTCCTCACCCGCCGCAGCACGCTGCGCGCGATCAACGGCGTGTCCTTCGACATCGCCAAGGGCGAGGTGCTCGGCGTGGTCGGCGAGTCCGGCGCCGGCAAATCAGTCACCGGCCTTGCCGTAATCGGACTGATCGATCCGCCCGGCCGCATTGCAGGCGGCGAGATCTACCTGTCGGGAACGCGGATCGACCATCTGCCGCCGGAAGAAATCCGCCGCATCCGGGGCAAGCGGATCGGAATGATCTTTCAGGATCCGCTGACCAGCCTCAATCCGCTGTACCGGATCGGCGACCAGATCGTGGAAACGATCAGGACCCACATGGACCTGTCGGAAACCGCAGCGCGCAAGCGCGCGATCGATCTGCTGGCCGAGGTCGGAATTCCCGCGCCGGAAAAACGCATCGACGCCTATCCGCACGAATTCTCCGGCGGCATGCGCCAGCGTGTGGTGATAGCGCTGGCGATCTGCGCCGAGCCGGAATTGATCATTGCCGACGAGCCGACGACTGCGCTCGACGTCTCGGTGCAGGCGCAGATCATCTCGCTGATCAAGCGGCTGGGACGCGATCACGGCACGGCGGTGATGCTGGTCACCCACGACATGGGCGTGATCGCTGAGACCTCAGACCGCGTCGCGGTGATGTATTCGGGCCGGATCGCCGAAATCGGCCCGGTGCAGGACGTCGTGCAGGATCCGCTGCACCCCTACGCCAAGGGCCTGATGGGCGCGATCCCGACGCTTGCGGGCGAAGAGAAGCGGTTGGTGCAAATTCCGGGTTCGATGCCGCGGCTGTCAGCGATACCGCCGGGCTGCTCGTTCAATCCGCGCTGCGCCTTTGCGTTCGATCGCTGCCGCGTCGAGCGGCCGGAGCCGCTCAAGCAGGGGTCGCATGCCGTGGCTTGCCATCTCTACGATACGGCGCCCAACGAAGCCGCGAAGGAGACCGCGGCATGACGGCCTCCTACGTCGATGTGAGAAACCTGCGCCGCGTATTCGACGTCTCGAAACCGTGGCTCAACCGCGTTCTAGAAGGCGGCCATCTGGAATTTCTGAAGGCGGTCGACGGCGTGACCTTCGACATCCGGAAGGGCGAAACATTCGCCCTCGTCGGCGAGTCCGGCTCTGGCAAGACCACCGTGGCGCGGATGGTGGTGGGATTGCTGCCACCGAGCTCGGGCGAAGTCGTCATCGACGGCGTGTCGATGACGAATCCGAGGCAGGCCCAGGCGCGGCAGCGGTTGCGCCGCCGTATCCAGATGATTTTTCAGGATCCCTATGCGAGCCTCAATCCGCGCTTCCGGGTCGACGCCATCGTCTCCGAGCCGATCCGCGCCTTCGACCTGATCCAGGGCGAGCGCGACATTCGCTCGCGGGTCGGCGAATTATTGAGTCTCGTCGGCCTGCATCCGGACGACGGGCTGAAATATCCGCATGAATTCTCCGGCGGGCAGCGCCAGCGCATCGCGATTGCGCGCGCGCTGGCCTCGGATGCCGAATTCATTGTTTGCGACGAGCCGACCTCGGCGCTCGACGTCTCCGTGCAGGCGCAGATCCTCAATCTGATGCGCGACCTGCAGGACAAGTTCGGCCTGACCTATCTCCTCATCAGCCATAACCTTGCCGTGGTCCGGCACATGGCGACCCGGATCGGCGTGATGTATCTCGGCCGTATCGTCGAGATTGCCGAAGGCCGCGAATTGTTCGCCAATCCGCGGATGCCCTACACCAAGATGCTGCTGGGCGCCGTTCCTGATCTGGCGATGTCCGGCCGCCAGCGGATTCCGGTCAAGGGCGAGATTCCCAATCCGATCGACCCGCCGCCGGGATGCGCCTTCAACCCGCGCTGCCCGCTGGCGTTCGATCTCTGCCGGAAGGAAGCGCCCGCCCTGATCGACGGCGTCGCCTGCCACGCCGTCAACCATCCGGTTGAGACTGCCGCCGTGGTATGACCACGGGAATGGGTGCAATGCGTGGCATGCCACTGGTTGGCATTCGGCCTCGCCTGTGGTCAAGTGCGCCGGCATCGCGATACCAGCACGGCATTGGACTCCCATGGGCAACATCAATCCCGATCCCTTCACCACTCGACCGGAAATCGAAGGCACCTTCGGCGTGGTCACCTCCACCCACTGGATCGCGACTGCTGTCGGTATGAGCATCCTGGAAAAAGGCGGGAATGCGTTCGATGCCGGCGTCGCCACCGCCTTCACGCTGCAGGTCGTGGAGCCGCATCTGAACGGTCCCGGCGGCGACGTGCCGATCATCGTCCACGACGTCAAACGCGGGCGCACCGAGGTGATCTGCGGCCAGGGTCCCGCGCCTGCAAGGGCCACCATCGCGCATTACAAGAGCGAAGGCCTGGAGATGGTGCCCGGCACCGGCCTGCTCGCGGCTTGCGTGCCCGGCACGTTCGAATCCTGGATGCTGCTGCTGCGCGATTACGGCACGATGCGGCTGCGCGATGTGCTGGAGCCCGCGATTGCCTATGCCGGTAACGGCTATCCGCTGGTCGAGCGCGCGTCCGCAACCATCCAGGTGGTCGAGCAGTTGTTCAGGAAGCACTGGACGACATCGGCGGCGGTCTATCTGCCGAACAATGAAGTGCCGCGGCCGGGCACGCTCTTCACCAACACGAAACTCTCGGAAACCTATGCCCGCATCCTGAAAGAAGCGGAGAGCGCGGGCAGCGACCGCGTGGCGCAAATCGAGCGCGCGCGACAATCCTGGTCGCAGGGTTTTGTGGCGGAAGCGATCGACAAATTCTCCCGCACCCAGGAAGTGATGGACGTCTCTGGCTCGCCGCATCGCGGCGTGCTCTCCGCCGACGACATGGCGCGCTGGCAGCCGACCGTTGAGGCGCCGCTCACTTATGACTATGGCCGCTACACCGTGTGCAAGCCCGGCGTCTGGAGCCAGGGTCCGGTGATGCTGCAACAGCTCGCGCTGCTGAAAGGCTTTGAGCTCGACGGGCTCGATCCGGCCGGTCCCGACTTCATCCATCTGCAGATCGAATGCGCCAAACTCGCCTTCGCCGACCGCGAGAAATTTTATGGCGATCCCAAGTTCACCGACATCCCGATCACGACGTTGTTGTCGGACGCCTACAATGACGAGCGCCGCAAGCTGGTCTCGAGAGACAAGGCCTCGCTCGATTTCATTCCGGGTTCGGTGGAAGGTTTTGGCTCGGTCGTCAAGCTGCGCCGTGCCGAAGGCCATCGCGAGGCGGTCGGCGCCATGGGCGCGGGCGAGCCGACCGTCGGCCGCTTCGGCGAGGTGCGCGGCGACACCGTGCATTTCGATATCATCGACCAGGCCGGCAACATGGTCTCGGCGACGCCGTCCGGCGGCTGGCTGCAATCCTCGCCGGTCATTCCCGAGCTCGGCTTCTGTCTCGGCAGCCGCGCGCAGATGTTCTGGCTGGAGGAAGATCACCCGGCCGCGCTGGCGCCGGGCAAGCGCCCGCGCACCACGCTCTCGCCCACCATGGCGCTGCGCGACGGCGAACCCTATATGGCCTGGGGATCGCCCGGCGGCGATCAGCAGGACCAATGGACCACGCAATTCTTCCTGCGGCATGTCCACGCCAAACTGAACCTGCAGGAAGCGATCGACGCGCCGGCCTGGCATTCCGAACATTTCCCGATCTCGTTCTGGCCGCGCACCGCGCGCCCCGGCGTGCTCGTCCTCGAAAGCCGCGTGCCGAAGGCGACTGTCGATACGCTGAAGGGCCGCGGCCATGTCGTCGAGATCGGTCCCGAATGGTCGGAAGGCCGCCTCACCGCAGCCTCCAGGGTCGGCCGCCGCCGCCGCGCCGCCGCCAATCCCCGGGGCATGCAGGGCTACGCGGCTGGACGATAATTAGAGAAGAGACAAGATGACCTGGTCGATCATCGCCTGCGATCCCGCAACCGGCCAGATCGGCATCGCCGTCGCAACCCGGTTTTTTGCGGTCGGCGCGCGCGTGCCGCATATCGTCCCCGGCATCGGCGGCATCGCCACGCAGGCCCTTGTCAATCCCTATTACGGGATCGACGGCGTGAAGCTGCTCCGCGAAGGGCGCAGCCCGCGCGAGGTGATCGATACGCTGATCGCCACGGATGACGGCCGCGAGGCCCGGCAGCTCCATGTCATGGATATCAAGGGCCGCATTGCCGCGCACACCGGCCGCGAATGTGTCGACTGGTGCGGGAATATCCAGGGCGACGGTTTTTCCCTCGCCGGCAATATGCTGACCGGCGCCGCCGTGCTCGACGACACCGCCAAAACCTATGCCGCCAACGCCGCCCTGCCCTTTGCGCAACGGCTGATCGCGGCGATGAAAGCCGGTGAAGCCGCCGGCGGCGACAAGCGCGGCAAGCAATCCGCCGCGCTTCTGATCCATGGCGAGGAGGAATGGTCCGATCTCGACCTACGCGTTGACGACCACACCGATCCGCTTGCCGAACTCGAACGTCTCGAACAGGTCAGCCGTGAGCGCTGGGTGCATTTCCGTCCCTTCCTGCCGACACGGAAGAACCCGGCCGGGATCACCGACCGCGCGGTCATTGACGCCAGCGTTCAAGCCGCGACCACGGGCAAGGCATGACCGCGGGCCCGCTGATCGAGATCGAGAAACTACGCGTCGTCTTCCATGGCGACGATGGCCGCACCACCCACGCAGTGGATAGTGTCGACCTCAGCGTCGCCAACGGCGCGACGCTCGGCCTCGTCGGCGAATCCGGTTGCGGCAAGAGCGTGACCTCGCTCGCGATCATGGGGCTGCTGTCGAAGCGCTCCGCCGAAGTCTCGGGTTCGATCCGCTTCGACGGTTTTGATCTACTCGACGTTCCCGACGACACGCTGCGCGATCTGCGCGGCAACCGGCTTGCGATGATTTTTCAGGAGCCGATGACCTCGCTCAACCCGAGTTTTACCATCGGCGACCAGATCATCGAGACGATTTTGCGCCATCGCGGCGGGTCGCGGCGGCAGGCGCGCGACCGCGCCATCGAGCTGTTGCGGCGCGTGCACATCCCCTCGCCCGACAAGCGCATTGACGAATATCCGCACAAGCTCTCCGGCGGCATGCGCCAGCGCGTAATGATCGCGATGGCGCTGGCCTGCGACCCCCGCCTTCTGATCGCGGACGAGCCGACCACCGCGCTCGACGTCACGCTGCAGGCGCAAATCCTCGACCTGATGCGTGAGCTGAAGGCCGCCAGCGGCGCCGCGATCATCCTGATCACCCACGATCTCGGCGTGGTCGCCGAAGTCTGCGATGAGGTGGCGGTGATGTATGCCGGCGAGATCGTCGAGCGCGCACCGGTCGACGAACTCTTCGCCAATCCACAGCATCCCTACACCGTCGGCCTGCTCGGCTCGATCCCGCGGCTCGATCGCCGTGCCTCGCATCTGGCGACCATCGAGGGTATGGTGCCGAACATGGCTAATCCGCCGCCCGGCTGCCGCTTCGCCGCGCGCTGTCCGTTTGTCGTCGAGCCCTGCACCGCCGCGCCGCCGTCGCTGGCGATCGTCAGTCCCGGCCACGCCTCGCGCTGCATCCGTGCGCCGCTGGAGCGGCTGGTGTCATGACCGCCCTTCTCGAAGTCGAAGGTCTGGTAAAACATTTCGTCGCCGCGCGTTCGGTATTCGGCCGGCCCACGGCACATGTGAAGGCGGTCGACGGCGTCAGCTTCACCGTTGAGGCCGGCAAGACGCTGGCGCTGGTCGGCGAATCCGGCTGTGGCAAGTCTACCGTAAGCCGGCTGGTGCTGCGGCTGATCGAGCCGGATGCGGGCACTGTTCGCTTTGAAGGCCGCGACCTCGGCGCCCTCAACGCCAACCAGTTGCGCGCCTTCCGCCGCGATGCGCAGATCATCTTTCAGGACCCCTACGCCTCCTTGAATCCGCGCATGACGGTGAGCCAGATCCTAAGCGAGCCGCTGGCGTTGCACGATCTGGTGCCGACCGCGCGGCGGCGCGAGCGGGTAGAAGAGCTGTTGCGGCTGGTCGGGCTGGAGCCGCGCTTCGCCCGCCGCTATCCGCACGAATTTTCCGGCGGCCAGCGCCAGCGCATTGCGATTGCGCGGGCGCTCGCCGTGGAGCCGAAACTGATCATCTGCGACGAGCCGGTATCGGCGCTGGACGTCTCGATCCGCTCGCAGATCCTCAATCTCTTGCGCGACCTGCAGGACCGGCTCGGTCTCGCCTACATCTTCGTCTCCCACGATCTGGCCGTCGTGAAGCACATCGCCGACCGCGTCGCCGTGATGAATCTCGGCGGCATCGTCGAGACCGCGAAGGCTGACGCGCTGTTCGCCGCGCCACGGCATCCCTATAGCCGCGCGCTGCTGTCTGCTATCCCCGTGCCCAAACCGCAGGCCAAACGCAGCCGCATCGTGCTGGAGGGCGAGATGCCGAGTGCGCTCAATCCGCCTTCGGGCTGCCGCTTCCATACCCGTTGCCCCTACGTCATCGCGCGCTGCCGCACCGAGGTTCCGCCCCTGCTCGCCGACGGCACAGGCCACGCCACGGCGTGTCACCGTATAGCCGAGTTGCCGGCATCCGAATCCATCGTTCCCGCCGATGGCGATTTTTCGCCGGTGCTGGAAAAACTGGTCGCCGCCTTCAGCGGTGGCACGGAAGGTGCAGGCCGCGCCGGGGTTGACATGTCAGGGACACAGCCAATTGCGTAATCGTGGATAAGGGGATGGCAGCAATGAAAATCTTTCGTTTGGCAGTCACTGCGGCGGCGCTGCTGCTGTCGCTTCCGGCAAATGTTCAGGCCCAGACCACGCTGCGGATCGGGCTCGCCGAGGACCCCGATATCCTCGACCCGACCATGGCCCGCACTTACGTGGGCCGGATCGTGTTTGCATCGTTCTGCGACAAGCTGTTCGATATCGACGACAAGCTCAATATCGTGCCGCAGCTCGCGCTGGGCCACGAGACATCGGCCGACGGCAAGGAAGTCACCATCAAGCTCCGGCCCGGCGTCAAGTTTCACGACGGCGAGGCCTTCGATGCCGAGGCCGCCAAGTATTCGCTGGAGCGTCATCTGACATTGCCGGGCTCGTTCCGAAAGCCGGAGCTGGCGGCGGTCGATCGGATCGACGTCGTCGATCCCCTCACCATCAAGCTGGCATTGAAGGCGCCCTACTCGCCGCTGGTTGCGCAGCTCACCGATCGCGCCGGGATGATGGTGTCGCCCAAGGCGGCCAAAGAGGCCGGCGACAAGTTCGGCCTGCGCCCGGTTTGCGCCGGCCCCTACAAATTCGTCGAACGCGTGCAGCAGGACCGCATGGTGTTCGAGAAGTTCGCCGACTACTGGAACAAGGACAATATCCATATCGACCGCATCGTCTATCTGCCTTTGGTGGACGCGACGGTCCGTCTTGCCAATTTGAAATCCGGCGGCCTTGATCTGATCGAACGCCTGCTCGCGACCGACATCAAGGAAGTCAAGAGCGATTCGAAACTCAGGCTCTCAACCGCAATCGAGCTCGGCTATCAGGGCGTGACGCTGAACGTCGGCAAGGACAAGGCCAAGGGGCCGCTCAGCCAGTCCGCCAAGGTGCGCCAGGCACTCGACCTCTCGCTCGACCGCGAGGCGATCAGCGAGGTGGTATCCAACGGCGAATTCAAGCCCGGAAACCAGTGGATCAATCCGGATCATTCCTATTACCAAAAGGCCTTCCCGGTGCCGAAGCGCGACGTCGCCAAGGCCAAGGCGCTGTTGAAGGAAGCAGGCGTCACGACGCCGGTCAGCGTCGACTTCATGGTGTCGAAGGGCGCGGAAACCGAGGCTGCCGCGCAGGTAATCCAATCGATGGCCGCGGAGACCGGTTTCGACATGAAGCTCAGGGTCACCGAGTTCGCGACCTCGCTGAAGCAGGCCGAGGCCGGAGAATACCAGGCCTATCTGTTGGCCTGGAGCGGCCGGATCGATCCGGACGGCAATTCCTATATCTTCCAGAAGACCGACGCGCCGCAGAACTACAGCGCCTGGTCCAACAAGGACGCCGACAAGGCGCTCGATGAAGGCCGCCTGGTCACCGATCAGGCGCAGCGCAAGGCGATCTATGAGAAGCTGGCGAAGATCGTGCTCGACGAGAAGCCGCTGCTCTACATCTATCACCGCCGCATCCTGATCGCGCATACGACGAAGCTCGAAGGCTACAAGCAGATGCCGGACGGGCTTGTGCGCGTGGTCGGGTTGAAGCTGAAGTGAGTGGTGCATCCGGTATACGGACCATGCCATGCTGAACTTCCTCGCGCGGCGCATCGTCCAGCTCATCCCGACGCTGTTCTTCGTGTCGGTCCTGATCTTCTCGCTGCAGCAATTGCTGCCGGGCGATCCGGCGCTGGTGATGGCGGGAGAGGAGCGCGACCCCGACGTCATCGCGCAAATCCGTCAGCAGTACCGGCTCGATCAGCCGGTCCCTGTCCAGTACGTCTATTGGGTCAAGGGCGTGCTGTCGGGCGATTTCGGCGAATCTCTGCGCAACAAGGTGCCGGTGCGCGAACTGATTGCGCAAAAACTGCCGGTGACGATGCAGCTGGCGTCGATGGCGATCGTCATTGCCTTCCTGATCGGCATTCCCGCCGGCATCGTATCGGCGGTGAAGAAAGGCACGGCCTGGGACTACGGCGCCAATTTCTTCGCGCTGTGGGGGATCTCGACGCCGAACTTCTGGCTCGGCATCATGCTGATCTTCCTGTTCTCGATCCAGCTCGGCTGGCTGCCGGCGTCGGGCTATGTGCCGCTGACCGAGAATTTTCGCGCTAGTATCGCCTCCACCATTATGCCGGCTTTCGTTTTGGGCAATGCAATTGCCGCGATCCTGATGCGGCACACCCGCAGCGCCATGCTGCAGGTGCTCGAAAGCGACTACGTCCGCACCGCCCGCGCCAAGGGACTTCTGGAACGCTCGGTCATTCTCAAGCACGCCATGCGCAACGCGCTGACGCCGGTGATCACGCTCGGCGCGCTTGAACTCGGCACGCTGTTGTCCGGCGCGGTGCTGACCGAGCAGATCTTCTCGATTCCGGGGTTCGGCAAGCTGATCGTCGACGCCGTGTTCAACCGCGACTACGCTGTCGTGCAAGGCGTCGTGCTGACCACCGCGACGATCTACATCACGCTCAATCTCATTGCCGATATCGCCTATGTGCTCGTCAATCCCCGGCTGAGGGCCTAGGCCATGACCGACGCTGCCCTCGGCACGATAAAGTTGGCCGCATCCGACGAGTTGGAGAGCCCGGCGCGACGCGCGCTGCGCCGGCTGTTCAAGCGCAAGGGCGCGGTGGCTGGCCTCGTCGTGATCGGCGCTTTCGTGCTGCTCGCGCTGTTTGCGCCGCTGATCTCGCCTTATGAACCGATCGCGACGAGCTGGTCGCTGGTGCGCAAGCCGCCTTCCGCGCTGCACTGGTTCGGCACCGACGAACTCGGCCGCGATATTCTTGCCCGTGTGATCTATGGGGCGCGGGCGTCGCTGCTGGCCGGCGCCATCTCAGTCGGCATCGCGTTGTCGATCGGCGTGCCGCTCGGCCTGCTGTCGGGCTATCGCGGCGGCTTCATCGACGCCCTGATCAGCCGCATCACGGATGCGATGCTGGCCTGCCCGTTCCTGATCCTCGCCATTGCACTCGCTGCATTTTTAGGCCCCAGCCTCGGCAACGCCATGATCGCGATCGGCATATCGGCGACGCCGATCTTCGTGCGGCTGACCCGCGGCCAGGTCATGAGCGTCAAGGTGGAGGACTATGTCGAGGCCGCGCGCGCCATGGGCAATCCGCGCTGGCGCATCGCGCTGTTTCACATCCTGCCCAACATCATGCCGGCGCTGTTGGTGCAGGCGACGCTGTCGATCGCCGCCGCCATCATCGCGGAAGCCGCGTTGTCCTTCCTCGGCCTCGGCCAACAGCCGCCCGCACCGTCCTGGGGCAGCATGCTGAATGCCGCGCAGCGCTTTCTGACCAACGCGCCGTGGATGGCGATCTGGCCGGGGCTGGCGATCTTCCTGGTCGTGCTGTCGTTCAATCTGGTCGGCGACGGCCTGCGCGATGCGCTGGATCCGCGGGAAAGGTAGGCACATTGGTCAAATCGCAACTTCGAGATGCACAGTTTATTTACGCGAAGCGGCGACCTTCTCGGAGCTGCCGGTTGCAGTTTCCGGTGGGGGCATGTCATGCGCGTCTTCATAGCGTCGAGCTTGATCTGGGGATCGACCGCACTGGCCCACGCCGCCGAGCTGGACCTTCCCAGCAGCAAGCTAGTCGTACGCAACGATCCGTGCCGGGTGGAAGCCACCAGCGCGGAACGCACCAAACCAGCCGCACCAATTCAGGTCAGCCGCCGCAGTGCGATCTACGTCGACCAGCACATTCACAAGGCATGCCGACTCCTGGCCGACGCTCGCGATGAAAGCTCGCGATCCGACTCTATTCGTGGCGATCTTTACTACAGCATTATCGACCCGATCTATCGGGCCCATCCGGACATTGCGCGCGCCTCGCCTCGGTCGTCCATTCCAAGGGTGTTCCACGCGACCCCGCGCGATATTGAACGAACAACCGCCAACCTCCTCAACGACGAGATAACACGCCTTCAAAAAGACATCGGAGAACTCGGCGGGGACATGCTTGACCAAGCCGTTGATAAGAACGCTCCCACGAAAGCACTGGAGCCGTTCATCGACGCTACCGCCGAGCTTTCATTCGCCGGCAAAATCGCTCTCGATGCCTACCCCGATCTGTTTGTGAAGATGCTGGAAGCGGTACCGGATCAGCCCCGCACGGCCGAGAGTGACAAAGCCTTTCGCAAGGGTGCCCCGTCTCTTGGTTCGGTCAGCCTGACAGATGCCGCCTTGGCGCTGGTGCAAACGTTCATGCGGGATGTGCGCCGGATATCGGGCGACGAGCACATCGCATCGGTAGGCTGGGCGCGGGAACAGAAGTCAAAGGGCCCTGGCGATAGGAAATGGTCCAACCAGGGTGCAGGCTGGATCCTTGGCGCCCGACGGAAGACCGAGGTCCCTCCCGACGTCATAGACACCGTTCGGGGTATCGAGATCGTATTCACAGCCGAGGATCCGGCGATGCTCATGGGCAAGACGATTGATGCAACAAAGCGAAAACTGTTCGTTCGGGATTGAAGCCCAGCGCAAACGCACTTGCCGTAACGCCGGCCAATCCTCCACGCTGGTCGATAGCGACCCCTAAATCACCACTTCCCGCAGCACCCTCCGGCAATCCATCTCATATTCGAGATCAATCACCGGCGGCCGGGCGAAATGCCAGGTCAGGCCCGCGCGCGCGGCGCCGCGGCGCACGAGCGCGTCAGCAAAGACATGATGGAAATCGTGGATGGTGTAGGTCTGCACCGCTGTCGCGTCCTTCCAGCCGACCCCGAACTCGCCCATGCGCCGCTCCATCACGCCGGCAACGTAGCGAACCTTCTCGGCAATGCCGTCGGGGCTGATATCGCGGTAACGGACGGTACGCTCGGCATAGCTGGCGTTGCCCTCCTGCGACTCGCCGCTGCCCGCGATCACGAAGCTCGGCGCTGTGCTTTGGCTCGGCCGCGTGAACGAAAAGGCGTGGAACGACGGCTCGGCCGGCGGATCGATCTCCGGGCAGACATTGCTGCGCGCCACCGGATTGGTCGTCCCGTCATACACGCCCCACTCTGCCAGCGTCTTGACGTAGTGCAGGTTGAAATTGCGAAAACCCTCGTCGGTGAATGCGGCCGGCGATCGGAGCTCGCAGGCGCAGAACGACGTCAGCGGCCTGCCTGCGGCCTCGATATATTTTGCGATCTGCGCAAATCCCTCGGCGAGCGGCACCCATTTGTCGAAGCGCACCCGCTCGATCTCATATCCGGGATTGGCCGCCACGCCGCCGGAATATTGAAACACGGCTGGAATGAAGCGGTAGTTTCCGGCTGCAAATTCACTGGTCATGCTGGCTCCCTTTTTTCCTGTTTCCTAGCATGGAGCGCCGACGGCGTCGCCGGGGCCGCATCCTCCCGATATAAAAAAGCGACGGCAGCGATTTCCGCTGCCGTCGCCCGCGATCATTCCCGGCGAAAAAGCTCAGGTCGGCTTGAGCCCCTGCGTGCCGAGATCGAAATCGGCGATCTCCTTGGTCCGCTGCGAGTCGGCCTTGGCCTGGTGGTCCGTGGCCAGCCAGACATAGACCGCCGGCAGCACGAACAGCGTGAACAGCGTGCCGATCGACATGCCGGATACGACGACAAGGCCGATCGAGAAACGGCTGGCGGCGCCAGCACCGGTTGCCGTCAGCAGCGGGATCAGGCCGGTGACCATCGCTGCCGTCGTCATCAGGATCGGACGCAGCCGGATGCGGGCCGCCATTTCGATCGCCGAACGCTTGTCGAGGCCTTCCTTGAGCTGCAATTCGTTGGCGAACTCCACCATCAGAATGCCGTGCTTGGTAATCAGCCCGACCAGCGTCAGCAACCCGACCTGGGTGTAGATGTTGATGGTCGCCACGCCGAAGAACAGCGGAATCAGCGCACCGACGATCGCCATGGGCACGCTGATCATGATCACCAGCGGATCCCGCAGACTTTCGAACTGCGCCGCCAGCACCAGGAAGATGATGATCAGGGCGAAGCCGAAGGTGATCGCGAGCTGGTTGCCTTCCTGCACATATTGGCGGGAGTCGGCCAGATAATCGTGACCGAACCCGGCAGGCAGCTTCTTGGCTTCGCCCTCCAGGAAGTCCACGGCCTGCCCGACCGTCACGCCCGGCATCGGCACCGCAGAGAAGGTCGCCGAGTTGAGCTGGTTGTAGTGCGTGAGCGAATTTGGATCGGTAGCGGTCTCGATCGACACGATGGTCGACAGCGGCACGAGCTGTCCCGTATTGGTCGGGACATAGTAACCGCCGAGCGATTCCGGCGACAGCCGCATGCCGCGCGGGACCTGCGGGATCACCTGATAGGATCGTCCCTCGAGGTTGAACCTGTTGACATAGTTGCCGCCCAAAAGCGTCTGCAACGTGCTGCCGACCTGCGCCATGTTGATGCCGAGGTCGCTCGCCTTGGAACGGTCGATGGAGACGCGCACCACCGGCTGGTTGAACTCGAGGTCGCTGTCGGAGACGATGAACATGCCGCTCTTGCGCGCGGCCTCTTTCAGCTTTGCCATCTGCTCGTAGACGGCCTGGAAGCCGGCGGTCGAATTGATCACCATCTGTATCGGCAGGCCGCCCGGCCCGCCCGGAAGCGGCGGCAGGTTGAACGCAAATGCCTGGACGCCTTCGATGTTACCGATTTCAGCCTGCACCAGCGGCTTCAGCTGGATCGAGGAACGTTTACGCTCGTCCCACGGCTTGAGCAGCATGCCGGCAATGCCGCCCTGCGGGCCGTTGATGCCGTTCAGGACGAAAGTCAGGTCGGTTTCGGGAAACTTGGCGAACGCCTTGTCGAGCTTGTCGCCATAGAAGTCGACATAATCGATGTTGGCGTATTTCGGCGCCTTTGTCACCGAGAACACGATGCCCTGGTCCTCTTCCGGTGCCAGCTCCTTGGAGGTGTTCATATAGAGGAAGCCGACCAGACCGAGGATCGTCAGCGCGAACAGCCCGGTGATCGGGCGATAATCGAGCGAACGGTCGAGCTGACGGCCGTACCAGCGCGTCATCCCACCGAACACCCTGTTGACCAGCCTGGCGAACCGGCCCTCATCCGCACTCTTGAGAAGCACCGAGCACATCATCGGCGACAGCGTCAGCGCGATCACGCCCGATACGATCACCGAGCCCGCCAGCGTGAAAGCAAATTCGCGGAACAGCGAACCGGTGAGGCCGCCGAGGAAGCCGATCGGCGCATACACCGCGGCAAGCGTGATCGTCATCGAGATCACGGGTCCGACAATTTCGCGCGCGCCCTGCAGCGACGCCTGCACCGGCGTCTTGCCCTCCTCCAGATGGCGGTGGATGTTCTCGACCACCACGATGGCGTCGTCGACCACGAGTCCGATCGCCAGCACCATCGCCAGCAGCGTCAGAAGATTGAAGCTGAAGCCCATCGCCAGCATCAGGCTGCAGACGCCAATCAACGACAGCGGAATCGTGACCACCGGGATGATGACCGAACGGAACGAGGCCAGGAACAGGAAGATCACGACCACGACGATCAGTACCGCCTCGATCAGCGTATTCTTCACCTCGTCGATCGACGACTGAATGAACTTGGTGGAGTCATAGGCCACCTTCATCTTCATCGACGGTGGCAGGTTGCGTTCGATCTCCGGCATCAACGCGCGCACACCCTTGACCAGCGTCAGCGGGTTGCCTTGCGGCGTCGCCTGCACGCCGATGAAGATCGCGCGCTCGCCGCTGAAGGCGACGCTCGCATCCGAGCTCTGGGCGGCAAGCTCGACGGTTGCGATATCCTCGATCCGCACGAAGCCGCCGTCCTTGGATTTGACGATCATCTTCTTGAATTGCTCGAGGTTCCGCAGGTCCGTATTCGTCTGAACGTTCGAGACGATGAAGTAGCCCTTGGACTGCCCGGCCGCGGCCTGGAAGTTGTTTGCGGCAATCGCCTGCGAGACATCGCTTGGCGACACGCCGCGCCCCGCCATCTTGACCGGATCGAGCCACAACCGCATCGCAAAAGTCTGGCCGCCGAGAATATCGGCGGACGCCACGCCATCGACGGTCGACAGTACCGGCTGCACCACGCGCGTCAGATAGTCTGATATCGCCGAACCCGAGAGCTCGTCGCTGGAGAATCCGAGATACATCACGGCCGTGGTCTGACCGGTCGTCTTGACGACGATGGGATCGTTCGATTCCTTCGGGATCAGGTATTTGACCGAATTCACCTTGGCGAGCACTTCGGTCAGCGCCTGGTTCGGGTCAAAATTCAGCTTGACGTAAACCTGGATCGTGCTCGTGCCCTGCACGGACGACGAAGTGATGTAGTCCACGCCCTCGGCCGAGGCGACCGCCTGCTCAATCGGCGTGGTGATGAAACCCTGGATCAGATTGGCCGATGCGCCCGGGTACACGGTCGTGATGGTGACCACGGTATTCGACAGCTTCGGGTATTGCCGGATCGGCAATACGCTAGCGGCCCGCAGGCCGATCAGCAGGATCAGCAGACTGACGACGACCGACAGGACCGGACGCTTGATGAAAATATCGGTGAAGGCCATCTGTAGATTATCCCGCTGAGTTCAGCATTTCGGGGCGCGGCATCATTCGAGAACACCGCTGCCCGTCTTTCGCCAGCGCGGCCCCCTTGGGCCGCGCGATCGTGAGTTACCAGGCGTGTCAGTAGCGCGGCGGCTTCGCCGGAATTGGCGGCACCGGATCGTTCGAGAGCGTCACCGCCGCTCCCGATTGCAGCTTGAGCTGGCCCACCGCGACGACGCGGTCGCCATCTTTCAACCCTTTCAGGATTTCGGCGCGTCCTTCGATGCGGTTGCCGGTCTGCACGAAGGTCCGCGTCACCGAGAGGCTGGTCTTGCCATCCTCTTCCTTCTTCTCGCTGATGAGGTAGACCGAGTCGCCATAGAGCGTGTAGTCGATCGCGGTTTCGGGCACGGTGACCACCGGCGGCTTGTCCGGCAGCACCACGGTAGTGGTCGCGAACATGCCGGGCTTGAGGATCTTGTCCGGGTTCTGGATCGTGGCCTGCACGCGAATGTTTCGCGTTTCGGTCGCGATCTGCGGCTCGATGGTGGTGATCTTGCCCTCGAAGGTGCGCCCCGGATAGGCATCGACCGCGATACGGACGATCTGGCCGACCTTGAGCTGGCCGGAATCCTTTTCCGTCACGGTGAAGTTCGCAAACAGCACCGACAGATCGGTCAACGAGACGATCTGCGTCCCGGCGGTCAGATATTGTCCGACCTCGACCCTGCGAACGCCGAGTTCACCGTCGAAGGGAGCCCGCACCAGCTTCTGTGAGATGATGGCTTCCGTCTTGGCGATGCCGGCACTGGCCTGGTCGAACACAGCCTGGGCATTATCCACCGTCGCTTGCGGTCCGACCTGGCGCTCGGCCAGTTGCTTGGCGCGATCCAGCGATATCTGCGCCACGCGCTGCTGTGCCTTGAAGTTGGCGAGGTCGCCCTGCTCGGGACCGTCGAACAACTGCACCAACGGCGTACCCGCCTTCACGCTAGCGCCTGCCGTGAACAGGATATCGGTGATGCGGCCGTTCACGTCGGAGGTCACGTTGACCTGATGCACGGCGGCGAGATCGCCGACCGCGGTCAGAAGATTGGGAATCGTTTCGGACTTCGCCGTGGCGACGTTGACGCTAATCGGGGGCGGCTTCATGCCCGCGAAGAACTGCGCGATCATCTTGCCGCGGAAGTAGTTGAACCACACCAAGCCGCCGACCAGCAGAGCCAGCAGCGTTCCGATGATGATGAACCAGCGCACCATCCGGACCGGCCGCTTGTGCGGCTTCTCGGTAATCGGCTTGCCCGAAATTTTGGGTTCAGTCAGGATATTCATGTCATGCACTTTCCGCCGTTACCGATTGTCCCGAATTCGGTGACAGCCCGCCGTCCAGATGAGAAGCAATTGCGGCCTCGTTAAGTCCGATGCCGCGCAGGATGAATTGACTAAGTTGCCGCTCGAGATCGGCGGCGTTGCCGTAGGAAAGACAGGGCACGACCGGAAGCCGCGTCAGCGCCGCCATCAGCACGGTGTGATGCGCGAACCAGAACAGGTTGAGCGGATCGCTGCCGATCCGCGCCGCATCGCCAGACGCGACCGCACTTTCGATCGATGCGGTGAATACCGGCCTGATCAGGCCGCTGATCTTGTCGTAGAGCAGGCGCGCGAACTCGCCGTCGTCGAGATGGCTGGTCGTCATCAGCCGCAGCCGCTGCGCCTCTTCCTGGTCCGATCCGTTCGATACCTCGATGAAATGGTCAACCATGCCCTTGACCAGTTCGACCAGTGTGGCAGTGGAAGGCTCCTGGCCGAGCAGGTGCGCGAAATCCGGATCGGCTTCGCATTCTTCGGCGAGAATTTCGGCATAGAGCGCGGCCTTGGACGGGAAGTGCTTGAACAACAGCCCTTCCGAAATAGCCGCGGCGGCCGCCACGCTCTTGGTCGTGGTGCCGGCAAAGCCGTTACGGGCGAAGCATCGCTTGGCAGCGCTCAGGATCAATTGGCGCCGCAAGTCACTGGTCATACGCAGGGTGGACATGAGGGCGTGAGTAATCACTCACCTTGACGAAGTCAAGGATCTATTGCAGCGCACCAAGCGGATTCTGTCCCGGGGTGGCGTCAAAGACACAGCCTCATCGCCTTGTTCAGCCACGATTTTTTCCCAGAGTTCGACGCGCACCCTGCCGGCTCATTTCGGATGGGCCGCAACCCAAGCGAGCCGCAGAGACGCCCGGTGGGCAGCAGCGCACCCGCTTGACGCCCCTGCAACGGCAACTAAGATAGTTGCACATGCGACTAATTTGCCGATTTGTCCCGACCTCCCAAAAGGGTATGGCGAGCCATGAACCTGAATGCGCGCGAACTGGCGGCGACCTTCGACCTCGAAAAGCTGACGCCGGAGTTCTACGCGGACCCCTACCCGACCTATCGCGCGCTGCGAGAGAACGAGCCGGTCAAGCGGCTGCCGAACGGTTCGTATTTCCTGACCCGCTACGACGATCTGGTCACGGCCTACAAGAACACCAAGGCGTTCTCGTCGGACAAGAAGAAGGAGTTCTCGCCGAAGTACGGCGACTCCCTGCTCTACGAGCACCACACCACCAGCCTCGTCTTCAACGATCCTCCTGCCCACACCCGCGTCCGCCGCCTCATCATGGGCGCGCTGTCGCCACGCGCGATTGCCGGCATGGAGCCAGATCTGGTCAGGCTGGTAGACCGGCTGCTCGACACCATCGCGGCCAAAAGCAAGGTCGATCTGATCGAGGATTTTGCGACCGCGATTCCGATCGAGGTGATCGGCAATCTGCTTGACGTTCCGCAGGAGGAGCGCGGCCCCTTGCGCGACTGGTCGCTCGCCATCCTCGGCGCGCTGGAGCCGGTTATCGGCCCGGATGCTTTCGCCCGCGGCAACAAGGCGGTGAAGGATTTTCTTGCCTATCTGGAAGTACTGGTGGCACGGCGGCGGGCCAAGCCCGGCAATCCCGACCGCGATGTGCTGACCCGGCTCATCCAGGGCGAAGACAATGGCGAGCGGCTCACCGAAAAGGAGCTGCTGCACAACTGCATCTTCCTGCTCAATGCCGGCCATGAGACCACCACCAACCTGATCGGCAACGGGCTGGTGGCGCTGCTGCAGCACGCCGTCGAGAAGCGACGATTGATCGAGGACCCGTCGCTGATCAAGACCGCGGTCGAGGAAATGCTGCGGTTCGAGAGCTCCAACCAGCTCGGCAACCGCATGACAGTCGAGCCGTTCGAGCTCGGCGGCATCAAGATGCCACCGGGCACGCCGGTGACGCTGTGCATCGGCGCGGCCAACCGTGATCCCGCGCAGTTCGCCGACCCCGAACGTCTTGATGTCAGCCGCACGCCGAACCGGCATCTCGCCTTCGGCACCGGCGCGCATCAATGCGCCGGGATGGCGCTGGCGCGGCTCGAGGGCGCGATTGCGATCTCGCGTTTCCTCGCGCGCTTTCCGGATTATGCGCTCGACGGCGAACCGGTCCGCGGCGGCCGGGTGAGATTCCGCGGATTTCTGAGCGTGCCCTGCACGGTCGGCTAAGGCTATAGCGCCGCTCCCGCGTCACAAGATCGCAAAAGTCACAAGATCGCATAATAAGTCATAGGCTCCTAGCGAACGATTCCTACGCATGCGCGTTAGCTTTGCGGGCGACGAAGCACGAGGGAGTTGCGACCATGCTTCCGCTCGGGGTTCGCGTTGCCGTGTTTTTCCTTGGTGTCTCCGCGATCGCGTTGAGCACCGGCTCGTCCGCCCAACAGGGCAGAGGTCATGGCCAAGGTGGCGGGCCAGTTGGCGGGGCTGCGCCAGCGGCCCGACCGGCGGGACCACCGCCGGCTATGGCTCGCCCAGCGGCACCACCTCCGGCAATGGCCCGGCCTGCGGCACCACCTCCGGCAATGGCTCGGCCTGCGGCACCTCCGGCAATGGCGCGGCCCGCGGCGCCGGCGTTCCGTGCGGCTCCCCCGCCACAGCGCCCGGCCATGGCGCCGCATCATGCGCCACCGCGTATCGCCGCACCGTCGCGACCGGCCGCTCCGCGCGTTGCAGGGCCACGCCCCGAAATCCAGCGTGCAGCACCGCCGCAACGACCGGCCATGACGAGAGCTCCCGAGCCGCGCATCGCCGCGCCATCGCGCCCGAGCGCATCTCCCGGTGCGGAGGCACGGCCGTCGCGAACGGAACAGATCGAAACGCGCGCGCAGCAGCGCGAGCAGCGCATCCAGCAGCGACAGCAAATGGTCCAGGAGCGGCAGCGTGAGGTGCTGTCGCGCCAGAGCACGGAGCGCCAGGGCCGCATCGATCGCCTGCAGCAGCGTGTGCAGCAATTGCAGTCGCAAAAGCCCGAAGGCCGCCAGGCGCAACGTGCGCAGGAGCGGTTGCTGCAGACACAGAGCCGCCTGCTCCAGCGCGAACAGCGCATGCAGCAAAGCGATCAGGCGCGCCTGCAGCGGCTGGCACCCCCGCCTTCGGCCGAACGATCCGCCGCTGCGGCGGCTGTGCAGGCCGCCGCACGCGGACGGTTTGCCGCGCAGTTCCGCAGTAATGATGCCCTGCAGGCCCGAGCGGCACTTACGGCCCGGGAGCACGGCTGGGCTCCGCGCCACGCCTGGCGTCGCGGCCACCACGCAGCGTTTGTGGCCTGGCTCGGTCCGGTATTCTGGCCCTATGCCTATTCCGACATCTTCGAATATACGTTCTGGCCCACCGCCTACGACCCCGGCTATTGGGCCTACGCTTACGACGACTTCGTCGACGCGGTATTCTGGGGTACGGACAGCCCCTATTCCGCTTATGCCCGATATCCTGAACCAGGTGCGGCGATCACCGATTCTCGAGCGCGCGGACGCGCAAGCGTGAGCCCGCAGACTCTCCGGCAATTGTGCGGAGATCCAGGCAAGGGCGTGACCGCCTGGCCGATTGCGGAGATCACGCGGGCGGTACGGCCGACACCCGAGCAGCGTGCCCTGCTCGATGAATTGAAGACCGCTGCGGCAAAGGCTGCCGACGTGTTCAAGGAATCCTGCGCCGATTCCTATGCGATGACGCCACCTGGCCGCTTGCGAGCGATGACGAACCGCGTAAAAGCGACGCTCGACGCGATAACCATCGTACGGCCGGCACTTGAGAAGTTCTATAATTCGCTGAACGACGAGCAAAAGGCACGTTTCAACGCGCTCGGTCCGAGCCTCGGCGAACGCCCGCAGCAGCAAGCGAATGCTCAAGCCGAGGGCTGCGGCGATCCGAAATCCAGCCTCACCCAAATGCCGATCGAACGGATCGAGGCTGTCGTACGGCCGGCAGGCGAGCAAAAGGAAGCGCTCGACCGCTTGAGCGACGTGACCAAGAAGGCGGTTGCAGGACTGCAAGCTGTCTGCCCGGACGACGTGCCGCTTACCCCGGTCGGGCGGCTGGACGCGATGGAGAAGCGGCTCAAGGCCATGATCGAGGCAGCCGATTGGGTGCAGGAAGCATTGGACAAGTTCTATGCCACGCTGGGCAGCGAACAGAAGGCGCGCTTCAACACGCTGCGGCAGATCGCAAGCCCCTGACGTGACCGCAACTTTGACCAATCCCTTGGCTAACGAGGTGATCGAATGAGGCCATGGCACTCCATTACGCTCCGGCCAGCATCCAACCGGCAAGACAAACGTGCGCGACGCCGGCGCCGGTTGCTCCTGATAATGGCATTGAGCGGAACGGCGTACATGCTTGCATCGCCTTCCGCCCTGCCTCAGGCGCCGCAAGGCACGGAGGACACCTCAGGACAACAGGCGTTTAACAATGCCTGCCGGACCTGCCACCTGGTGAGAGAGGGCGACAATCGGCTTGGTCCCAACCTGTACAAGATCGTCGGACGGAAAGCAGGATCGCTGCCGGATTACGCGTTTTCCGGCGCAATGAAGGAGGCTGGCTTTGTCTGGGACGAGGAGAAGCTCGACCGCTTCATTGCAAATCCCGATGAGGTCGTACCCGGCAACAGCATGAAGCCGTACGGTGGCCTCTCATCGAGCGACGACAGAAAGAAAATCGTCGCCTTCCTTGCCCAACCGCGATAGCGAGGCAGCGCTCAGCCGGCGCGCCGGTCGATCCGACCCGCGCGCAGCGGCTAATTGCCGGCGGTGTTGAAGCGGGAGAGATCGCAATCCCGTTCGGCATATCTCACGCGCCGCAGCCCCTCGCGGTCCTCGACCACGGTCGGCTGGCAGCGTTCCTTCCATGCCGCCTGGCCGGCTTCATCGGCCTTCAGGTCTTCGGCCGTCCGGGGCGTGATCTTCATGGTGCTGCTGCCACCAACGTAAAAATTGCTTTGCCGGCTGTACCGCGGCGCGTAGGCACTGGCCGCAGCCCAGGCGGCCGCGGCAGCCCTCGCCGCTTGGGCAGCCTGGGCGGCATCCGCAGTCTGCGCGGGCGCGGACGAGACCGAAGCGATGACAATCGAGATTGCGATGAACACGCGCATTGATACTGCCTCTTGAATAAATGCCGTGCGTCAGCAATGGCCGACAAGCATTGAGGCGTCGTAAAGCGGCGTGACTAACCGGATCGCAATTTGGTCGATAAAGATTTAGCTGTCTTTCGGGCGCAGCAAGGCCACGGCATCACCGAGCAAAGGCCCGGGATGCTCCTCGCTGAATGCGAGGAGCGGAAACGGACAGTTACTCGCTGCGGCCGAACTCACACCCCTTGCGGGCGTAGACCAGGCGGACCACGCCTTCATTGTCGTAGGTGCGCTTCGGTTTGCAGAACGCTTCCCACTTCTCGATGCTGGCGCGCCTTGCCTTTTCGTCTTCCAGCTCTTGCGCCTGGTTGCGCACCGGGTCGTCGACAAAAGACCTCGTGCACACACTGCCAAAGTACCTGCTGTGGGTGCAGCGGTCCACGATCTGCCAGGCCTGCGCCGAGGTCGAAAGCAGGCTGAGGGTCGCAATTGCGTAAAGGATTTTCATGTTGTCGCTCATCGCTCGCGGAGACGTTCTCCGTGCGGTGTAGCTAGCGCCGGAGTTCGCGGGGGCGCAACGGTAACCCTTTGTTAATCTAAATAGCCGCGCAAAAGGTTAAATCTGGAACCGCGCGCTGTCTCTTGACGCGACACTATCACAACCAGAAGGCGTGTCAGTTCACATACGAGACATCACCGTCCGCCATTGAGACAGCGAACAAGCGGCTTCGATTGGCGGCCGTTAGACCACCGTCCGATGCCGCTCGATGCAGGTCTTCAAAACCTCGTCCATCGGCCTCGCCCACCAGTCGTTGGAGAAGATTTCGATCTCGGAATAACCGGCAAAGCCCTGTGCCTCGACCGCCGCTCGCGCGGATTTGATGTCGATGACGCCGTCGCCCATCATGCCGCGGTCGTTGAGGATGTCTTTTGTCGGCACCAGCCAGTCGCAGACGTGAAACGCGAGCAGGCGATCCTTTCCGGCGCGCGCGATCTGCGACATCAATTCCGGATCCCACCAGATGTGATAGACGTCGAGCGCCACGCCGAGCGCGCCGGTGCGCTGCGGATCGAGCTGGTCGCAAATATCCAGTGCCTGCTTGGTCGTGTTCACGCAGGCGCGGTCGGCGGCATAGGCCGGATGCAGCGGTTCGATCGCAAGCGGCATGTTGGCCTGCTGCGCATATTCCAGCATTTCGGCGATGGCGTCGTGAACCTGCGTGCGTGCCGCCGCGATGTCCTTCGAAACAGCGCTTCCCGGACGCGAATATTGCGGCAGGCCGCCGACAACAAGCACCATGCAGGGCGCGCCCAGTGCCTTGGCTTCGTCGACGGCGCGGCGATTGTCGTCACGCGCCTCGACGCGGCGCGCCGCATCGGAGGTGAACATACCGCCACGGCAATAGCCCGACAATTCAAGCCCGGCATCGCGGACGGCCCGCACCGCGCGGTCGAGGCCAACCGATGCGACCTGGTCGCGCCAGGGGTCGATGGCCCGGATGCCGTGCCGCGCGCAGGCGTCGATGATGGCGACGAGATCGCCCTGCTTGCGTACCGTCGCCGTGTTCAGCGACAGCCAGCGATGATCGCTCGAGAAATTGCGCATCAGGGCTCGATGCCGCGCGTTGCCAGCACCGTCTTCATGCGCCGTGTCGCCAGTTCAGGGTTGGAGAGCAGGCCGGCCTTGTCTGCCAAACGAAACAGTTCGGCCAGATGCAGCGTCGAGCGCGTGCTCTCCTGCCCGCCGACCATGGTGAAATGATCCTGATGGCCGCTGAGATAGGCCATGAAGACAATGCCGGTTTTGTAGAATCGCGTCGGCGCCCGGAAGATATGGCGCGAGAGCGGCACCGTCGGCCCCAGCACGTCATGGAAGCCGGCATCGTCGCCGGCTGCGAGCCGCGACAGCGCATAGGAAGCCGCGGGAGCGATGGCGTCGAAGATGCCGAGCAGCGCGTGGGAAAAGCCCTGCTCGTCGCCCGCGATCAGTTCGGCATAATTGAAATCGTCGCCGGTATACATCTTGACGTTCTTGTCGAGCCGCCGGCGCATGTCGATCTCGCGCTGCTTGTCGAGCAGCGAGACTTTTACGCCGTCAACCTTGGCCGCGTTGGCGTTGATGATGGCGACCGCCGTATCCATCGCCTTGTCGAGATCGGCGGTGCCCCAATAGCCGGCCAGCGCCGGATCGAACATGTCGCCGAGCCAGTGGATGATCACGGGCTCCCGCACCTGCCCCAGCACGCGGTTATAGACCTTGGCGTAATCGTCGGCGCTGCGGCCGAGTTTCGCCAGCGCGCGCGAGGCCATCAGGATGATACGGCCGCCGGCTTTCTCGACCGCGGCGATCTGCTCTTCATAGGCACGAACGACGTCATCGACCGACTTCGCGTCTTCCACCGTGAGGTGATCGGTGCCGGCGCCGGAGAACACCAGCGCGTTGCCCTTCGCTTTGGCCGCCTTCACCGAGCGCTGGATCAGCTCCAGTGACGTCGGCCAGTCCAGCCCCATGCCGCGCTGCGCGGTGTCCATCGCTTCGGCGACGCCAAGGCCGAGCTCCCAGATATGCTCGCGGAACGCAATCGTCCGGTCCCAATCGATGGCAGCGCTTAGCCAGGGATCGTTATCGGCAAACGGATCCGCAACCACGTGCGCGGCCGAGAAAGCCACGCGGTTGAGCGTGCCTTCGAGCTTTGCCGGAAACGTTCGCGAGGCGGCAAGACGATAAGTTTCGATGGAACGGTCCGCCCTCGGCAGCTTCACTGACAGCGATGACATCGGCAGGACAGGCTTGTTCATGGCTAGGCCTCCTCACACCTTGATCGGGGCAACGTCGATCCAGCGCCGCTCGCGCCAGCTCTGCAGCGCGCA
Source organism: Bradyrhizobium sp. WYCCWR15520 (assembly GCF_056174665.1). Taxonomy (NCBI): domain Bacteria; kingdom Pseudomonadati; phylum Pseudomonadota; class Alphaproteobacteria; order Hyphomicrobiales; family Nitrobacteraceae; genus Bradyrhizobium; species Bradyrhizobium sp. WYCCWR15520. Next base: position 24,235 of record NZ_JBWBWM010000044.1, on the reverse strand, counting down.
TTCGGCAAGCTGCACGCCCTTGGCGCCTTCCAGCAGCGTGAACTTGTAAGGCGCGTCCTCGCAGACGTGGCGGATGAACATCTCCCACTGCTCCTTGAAACCGTTGTCGTAGACGACGTTCTCCGGAACCTTCTGCCAGTCGGCATAGAAATCATGGGTCCGCTTTTCGTCCGGGTTCCATACCGGCCGTGGCGTCGCCTGGCGCGCCTGGATCACGCAATCCGTCAGGCCCGCGACCGCTGAACCGTGCGTGCCGTCGACCTGGAAGGTGACGAGGTCGTCACGATAGACCCGCGTCACCCAGCTCATATTGATATGCGCGATCACGCCGCCCTTGAGGCGGAAAGTGGCATAGGCGGAGTCATCGGCGGTCGCCGTGTACTTCTTGCCCTTCTCGTCGAAACGCTCGGGAATATCCGTCGTGCCGAGGCAGGAGATGCTCTCGACCTCGCCGAAGAGATTGTCGAGCACATAACGCCAGTGGCAGACCATGTCGAGAATGATGCCGCCGCCGTCCTCGCTGCGGTAATTCCACGACGGCCGCTGCGCCTCCTGCCAGCCGCCCTCGAACACCCAATAGCCGAACTCGCCGCGCACCGAGAGCATGCGGCCGAAGAATCCGGAATCGCGCAAGAAAGCGAGCTTCTTCAGGCCCGGCAGAAACAGCTTGTCCTGCACCGTGCCATGCTTGACGCCCTTGGCGTTGGCAAGCCGCAGCACCGCGATCGCCTCTTCGAGATTGGTCGCGATCGGCTTTTCGCAATAGACGTGCTTGCCGGCCTCGATCGCCTTGGTCAGCAGCGACGGACGCGCCTGCGTGGTCGCGGCATCGAAGAAGATGCTATCGTTCGTGTCCGCAAGCGCCTTGTCGAGATCGGTCGACCATCGCTCCACGTTGAAGCGCTTGGCGAGCTTCTCGACCTTCTCCGCGTCGCGCCCGATCAGGATCGGGTCGGGCAACATGCGGTCGCCGTTGGATAGCAGCACGCCGCCCTGGTCGCGGATCGCGATGATGGAGCGGATCAAATGCTGGTTGAGCCCCATCCGGCCGGTCACGCCGTTCATGATCAGGCCGAGGCGTTTGGTCGTCATACTGCTTTCTCCAGAGAAATTTTTGCTGTGGGCTCTGCGAGCGGCGACATCGCGGACCAGTCCGGATGCACGGCAGTGGCGAAGCCCGGTGTCGTCAGCGATCCCGTCAGGAGATTGCCGTCATCGATCGCGAGCCGGATTTTTTCGCCGTCGCGGACATAGAGATCGGGATGACCTGCGAGAAACGCTTCCGCCTCCGTGGCAGGCGTATCGCCAAAGCCGTCGACATAATGGTGGCCGTTGCGCTCGGCATGGGTGACGCCGATCAGCGCGCCGAGTGCGAGATCCTGCTGCACGGCAAGGCCGGCCTGACAGGTGAGATCTTCGCCTGCGATGAAGCATTGTTCACCGCCCGCGCTCCATTTGGCCGCGCGGGTGGCGTTGATCACCGACTTGTAAATCCCCTTGCAGGATTTCGAGGAGATGCCGCGATAGCCGAGCGCCCGCGCCACCGGGAACGCGTCGTAGCAATCATCGGCTTCGTCGACAATGAAGTCGCAGCGCGCCAACGCACCGAGTGGCGAGGCCTTCGTGATGTCGCGCGGCATCGGCTGTTCGATGTAGAGCAGTTTCGATGCGATCGGCCGCAGCGCGGGATCACGATCAAGCCGTTCGACCAGAGCGCTCAAGACTGCGAGATCGACATATTGCTCGTTAGCGTCCAGTGTGACGCGGTAATCGTACGACAGTGACGCGAGTTCTTTGCCGATCCGGGTCAGGCGATCCGCATCGTGTGCGGGATCGCCGTTGAGCTTGAGCTTGAAATAGCGCGCGCCGGCGTTTTCGCTGAAGTCGGCAACACCGCCCTCACCTTCGACCTTGTCGTCCATGCCAACCGTGTGCCGGATCGCGACGCGCTCCAGCCGTTTGCGGCCTGCGAGAAACTGCGACACGTCCTCATTGGCCAGATCGCGCGACAAGCGCGCATCGATACCGGCAATGTTCGCCGCCATGCCGTCGAAGAAGTTGGCACCCGTGCAGCGCAGCAGCGCATCCAGAATCGCCTTGTCGATTTCGGCCGGGCCATACGCCGCAGCCAGCGGCGGGATGTCTTCTTTGGCGCAGGCCTCGATCTGTGCGCCGATACAGGCGGCGTGTAGGCCGAACGCTGTCTCAAACGTCATATGTGCGAGATAGAAATCCCGCGCGATCATCAGCGTGCGCCGCAACTCGGCTACAGTCTCTTGCGGCGAGAGATGCGGCCGCTTGTCGAACCATTTTGGCACCAGGAATTCAGCGCTGGCGCCCGTTGCCGTCCCCTTGCCTTCGACCTCGATCTCGACGCGCACGAAAGCCTGCGGCGTTGCGTTGATGACGACCGCACCGAACCGGAACGGCCGGGCAAAAGCGACCGGACGTTCAAAGAAGGAAATGTCTCGTACGGCCAAACGATACGGCATCAAGCCAGCTTTCAGTCCAGCGCGCTTTGGGTGAAGAAGTGCTTGCGAATCCGCTGCACCAGTTCGGTGAAGGCGGGATCGGCCATCGCGTCCAGCGAGCGCGGGCGCGGCAGCGGCACGTCGTAGATCGCCGCGATCGCGCCGGGACGCTCGGTCATGACGAGCACACGGTCGGCGAGGAAAACCGCCTCCGGTATCGAATGCGTGATCAGCAGCACCGTCTTGCCGGTCTCGCGCTGGATGCGCATCAACTCGACATTCATCTTCTCGCGCGTCATGGCATCGAGCGCGCCGAACGGCTCGTCCATCAGCATGATCTTGGGATCGTGCACCAGCGCGCGGCAGATCGAGGCGCGCTGCTGCATGCCGCCGGATAATTGCCAGGGCAGTTTCTTTTCGAACCCTTCGAGACCGACGAGCTTCAACAGCGCTTTCGCGCGCGGCAGGTATTCGTCGCGCGGCAGCTTCTTCATGTCGATCGGCAACATGACGTTGGAAAGGATGTTGCGCCACGGCAGCAGCAGCGCGTTCTGGAACACGATGCCGACATTGCCGTGCGGCTTTGTCACCTTCTCGCCTTCGACCAGGATTTCGCCGGTCGAAGGCGCGAGCAGCCCGGAGATCATCTTGAGCAGTGTGGACTTGCCGCAGCCGGACGGGCCGACCACGACAAAGAACTCGCCCTCATTGATGTGGAAATCCAGCGGCCGCAGCGACGGCACGTCGCCGTCGCGCGAGCGATAGGTCTTTGAGACGCCGGACAGCGTAATGCCCGACGCGCTGCCGGCACGATCGGAGACCAGACGCAGATGCGCGGCTGGCTGGTCGAACTCGGTTGGTTTCGTCGCGGGATTCATTCAGCTCATTCCGTTGTCGAGATGCCCGTCATTCCGGGATGGTCCGGAGGACCAGACCCGGAATCTCGAGATTCCGGGTTCGATGCTATGCATCGCCCCGGAATGACGACGGGTATTCACGAACCGCCCTGCGGCAGGTAATCATTGGTGTAGAACGCCTTCGGATTGTCCTTGGCCTTGGCGTCGAGACCGCCATATTCGACCATCAGATTGACCGTATCGGTCATGTTCTGGTCGGTCACCTGGAACGGGCGCTTGTTCTTGGTTTCGGCCGTGCGGTAGAGCGGGATCGTCAGTTCAAAGCCCTGCGTCAGTGTTTCGATCTTGCCGCCCTTCGGGTTGGCGTCGAGGATCGCCTGCGCGGCGCCCTTGGCATCCTTCTCTGCGGCTTCGACGGCTTTCGTCGTCGCCGACATGAAGCGCTTGACGAGATCGGCGTTGGCCTTGACGAACTCGGTGTTGGCGACGACGCCCGAGCAGACCATGTTGATGCCGTAGTCGGCGAACTTGATCGCGTTGACGTCCTTGCCGGTGGCGTCCTTGATCTTCATCGACTGGTCCATGACATAGCCGAGCAGCAGGTCAGCCTGGCCGTTGATGACGGCGTTCAGCTTGGTCTGGCCGTCGCCGGCGACCGTCTGGAAATCGCTTTCCTTCAGGCCGGTCTTCTTCAGGAACAGCGGCCAGATCTGCGTCATCGAGTCGGCCGGCGTGATCGCGACCGTCTTGCCCTTGATGTCCTCGGGCTTCTTGATGTTCTTTTCGACAAACCCCATCGCCGACATCGGGCTGGTCTGCAGCAGCACGCCGGTGGCGACGATCGGCGCGCCCTTCACGGCCGCGCGCATCATGGTGGGCACGTCGACATAACCGAAATTGGCGGTCTTGGCCGCAACGGCCTGCGTGGTCGCCGCCGAGCCGCGGCCTTCCTGGATCTCGAGGTCGATGCCTTCGGCGGCATAGATGCCCTTGGCCTTGCCGTAGTAGAACGGTGCGTGCTCGCCATAGACGTACCAGTTCAGCATCAGCACGACCTTGTCGGCGGCCGATGCCGGAAGCACCGAAAGTGCGGTCCAGATCAGGGCGGCGGAGATCGCCGTTATCGTTCGTATCATGGTCATCCTCCCGTTCGTGGTGATGCGGCCCTTGAGCGGACCGTTTGTTGGCTTGGCCTACGAAGCAAAAATGATGTCGTCGCGCTGGCTGACATGCCAGGGAATCACGAGGCGTTCGATGCGGTCGACGACCCAGAACAGGACCACGCCGAGCAGCGCCAGGATCACCAGCGCGGCAAACATCGTCGGCAGGTCGAACGTTCCAATCGAGCGCTGCATCACATAGCCGATGCCTGAATTGGAGCCGACGAACTCGCCGACAACGGCGCCGACGACGGCGAGCGTGATCGAGACCTTCAGCCCGGAGAAGATCGCCGGCATCGCATGCGGCAGATTGACGGCGCAAAATACGCGGAAGCGGCTGCCCTGCATGGCTCGCGCAAGATCGACCATATCGGGGTCGACCGATTTGAAGCCCTGCACCGCCGACACCACCACCGGAAAAAACCCGAGCAGGAACGCCGAGATCACTTTCGGGATGATGCCGAAACCGAACCAGACCACGAACAGCGGCGCGATCGCGATCTTCGGCACCGACTGCGAGAATACCAGCAGCGGATAGATATAGCTTTCGACCGTCTTCGATCCCGCGATCAGCATGGCGACGGGAATGCCGAACACCGCCGACAGCAGGAAGCCGCAGATGGTGGCATAAGTCGTGGGCCAGGACTGCCGCAGCAGTTCCGGCCACTCGGTCCGCAGCACCGCCACGACGTCGCCGGGAGCCGGGATCTGATAGGCCGGAATCTGGAACAGGCGGATGGTGACGTCCCACATCACCACGATGAACAGCAGGAACAGAAACGGCCGCACCCACGCCGCGTTCAGCGCTTTCGACAAGCCACTCTCGCGCTTCAGCTCGGCCACGTCCCACTCCCTATCGATCTTCTTTTCGGGCGGGAAATTAACCCGTTGGATAAATACTGGCAAGCGGGTTTTCGTGCGGCAATTTGCGCTCGCGTCGTCGTTCCTGCGAAAGCAGGAACCCATAACCACCGATGTCAATTGTTACAGCAGGATCAAGGACTACCGCCTCGAATCGAGGGGGCGCGGCGTATCGGTTCCTGCTTTCGCTGGGACGAAAAAGTCAAACCGGCTGATGCGCCGGCGACCGCACGCCCTGCCCCACGGCCTTGCCGAAATCCGCCGTCGACTTCCCCGTCAGCGCCGCCAGCACCAGCGCCACCATATGCGCCAGCCGCTCGTCCCTCGCCTCCTTCTTCAGGAGGTCGCGGCCGAAGATTACCGAGAGCGTGGCGCTGTTGGAGAGATAGAAGAAGCATAGCGCCGCGATCGAAATGTAGAGCTGCACCGGATCGACGGCGACGCGGAAATCGCCGCTTTCGACGCCGCGCCGCACCACGGTGCGGATCATCTCGACGAATGGCGAGTGCATCGATTTGACCTTGGTCGAACGCTTCAGATGACGCGCTTTGGCAAGGTTTTCGGTGTTGAGTAGCGCCAGGAATTCCGGGTTGCGTAGAAAATAATTCCACGTGAAGTCGATCAGCCGTTCGATCGCCTCGGGCGGATCGAGATGCTCGAGATCGAGCCCGCGCTCCTCGGAACGGATCTTCTCATAGGCGCCTTCGAGCACCGTGAGGTAAAGGTCTTCCTTGTTGCCGACGTGGTAGTACAGCATGCGCTTGTTGGCGCCGGCGTTGGCCGCGATGCGATCGACGCGCGCGCCAGCCAGGCCATGGGCGGCGAATTCCTGCTTGGCGGCCTCGAGAATGCGAAGCCGCATCCCCTCCGGGTCCCGCTGCCATTTCTGAACGCGTTTTGCCTTTGCCAAATCAGTCGCCCGATTGTCGCACTAAGCAAGCTGTAGCACGCAAGGTACGGTTTGAGAACGTGGCGACGGCCATCTTCCCTTCTCCCCTTCTTGTGGGAGAAGGTGCCTTCGCGATAGCGAAGGCGGATGAGGGGTCTCTATCCGCGGAGACAGACCCCTCACCCATCTCGAATGAGCTGACGCTCATTCGATCCACCCCAAGAGCGAGCTTCGCTCGTCTCGCTCCCCACAAGGGAGAGGGTAGATCTACGGCTTCCCTGCCGACGGCTGCACCAGCAGCGTCGGCACGCCGCAGGTGCCGCTGCGCACCGTCATGACCCGCGTTCCCGGCTTGCGACCGGTGCGGACTTCCGACACGTCGACACCGGCCTGGACGAGCCGCGCATGGGTGGCGTCGATGTCGGCGACGCGCCAGCACAGGCCGCGCAGCCGGTCCTGGGAAGTATCTACCTCCTTACCCGGCCGGTGCGTTACTTCGACGATGAGGTCACCGCAGCGGAAGAACATCAGCCGGCCCCAATCGGGGTGCGAGCGGTCGAGCGCCATGTCGAGGCCGAGCCGCGCGCCATAGAGGGCGGCTGCCCGCTCGGGGTCCGACGTTGAGACCACGACATGGTCCATCGCCGTGATCGAGGCGGTCGTGGTTCGCACTGACAGCGGTCGTTCCTGGTCGCGCTCGAGGAAGAACAGGCGGACGCCTCGCGTGGCTTCGGTCGCCGCGCGGGTCCGCTTCCATGTCAGCGTCGCGCCCGAGGCCGCATCGCGGCTTTCGACGTCGGCAATGGCATCAGGCTTCAGCGTGAGCCGGTCGAGCCTGCGATGCATCCTAGTGATGTCGCTGGTGCGGAAGCAGATGCTTGCGAGTCCCTCACCCTGGGCCGCCAGCACCGCGCGAATGCGGTCCGCATCGGCCCCCTCGCCACTCGGCGCCATCAACTCCAGCGTCGTGTTATCGAGTGTGAACAGGACACGGTCGGCGCCATCGCCGCTGTTCTGCCAGGCCGGCGCGCGGGCAAACAAGGTCTGGTAAGCCGCGGAGGCCACGTTGATGTCGCCCGTGAGAACGACGACGTGATCGAGGCCGGTGATCATGGGAACAGGCCTCGCGTGTTCTTGGCGGCGCGGACCTTCTCCACGCCGATCGCCATCGCCGCTGTCCGATGCGGGATCTTGTCCGCTTTCGCACGCGCCAGCATGGTATCGAAGGCGCGATCGAGGATGGCGTATTCGCGCCGCGTCACTTCCTCTTCCTCCCAGAACAATTGCTGCAGATCCTGCACCCATTCGAAGTAGCTGACCACTACGCCGCCGGAATTGCAGAGAATGTCGGGGATCAAGAACACTTCACCCTGGCGCTTTTCCAGCACCAGATCGGCTTCCGGCGTGGTCGGACCATTGGCGCCTTCCGCCAGCACGCGGCATTTCAGGTTTTCGGCGACGTTCGCATCGATGACGCGCTCCATCGCCGCCGGCACCAGCACGTCGCAGCGCAGCGTGAGAATTGCCTCGGGATCGAAAGTCATCTGGTTGGAGAAGCCGGCGATGCTGCCGTGTGTGCCAGCGTGCCGCATCAGCGCGGGAATATCGAGCCCGGCCGGATCATGCAGCGCGCCGGTGTGATCGCTGACGGCGATGATCTTCAACCCGTATTGCTGCAGCTCCAGCGCCGCATAGGAGCCGACATTGCCGAACCCCTGGATCACGGCGGTGGCGCTGCCCGGATTGATCGACAGCTCCTTCAGCACGCGCCTGGCGAGATAGGCGACGCCGCGCCCCGTTGCTTCGCGCCGGCCGAGCGTGCCGCCCGACGAGACCGGCTTGCCGGTGACGATCTCGGTCACGGTTTGGCCCTGATACATCGAATAGGTGTCCATGAACCAGGCCATCACCTGTTCGTTGGTGCCCATGTCGGGCGCCATCACGTCGGTATGCGGACCGACGAAGGGAATCATCTCCTGCATGTAGCGCCGCGACAGCGCTTCCAGTTCGCGTTTGGAAATGGTGGAGAGATCGACATTGACGCCGCCCTTGGCGCCGCCATAAGGCAGCCCGACCAGTGCGCATTTCCAGCTCATCCAGATCGCAAGTGCTGCGACCTCGCCGATATCGACGGATGGTGCGAATCGCGTGCCGCCCTTGGTGGGGCCGAGCGTGAGGTGATGCTGCACCCGGTAGCCCTCGAACACCGCGACCGTGCCGTCATCGCGGTGGATCGGACAGGAGACGGTGATGGCCCGCTTCGGCATCAGGATCCGGTCGCGCTCGTCCATCGGGATTTCGAGATGGTTGGCGATGACACCAAATTGGTTAACCGCCATATCGAATACGGGACCGGAATAAACGGTCATCAATTCCCTCCACTTTTGTCGCACCGCCGGGAAACCCGGGCAGCCGTCAGCCGTTATACTGACCTATACGAGCCCCTAAGGACGGTCGTATTCTCCTCATACTCCCATCTCAAGCTGCAAAGACGGCACGGTTGCGAATAATTTCAGCGAATGCATCCGATAACCGGTGCTAATGTGCGTGCGCCGGGCCGGGACCACCCCTCAGCTCATGACGGAAAACGAATGCAGGCTCTCTTCATCGGACAGACCTATATCGACGTTACCTTCATCACGGACCACATGCCGACCGGCGACGAAAAACATGTGGCCTCCGCCTATGCAGTGTCGTTTGGCGGCAACGCCGTCACCGCGGCGTTCTGCTGCGCCAAGCTCGGCATCGTGCCCGACCTGATAGCCACCGTCGCGAACGACTGGCTAGGCCGCATGTTTCAGGACATGGCCGCGAAATACGGAATCTCGATCCACCCGCGCAAGGTCAATTCCTCCTCGCTGTCGTTCATCATGCCGAAGGAAGGCAAGCGCGCCATCGTGCGCTGCCGCGACGACGAGCACATTCATCCCTTCCCGATGCTGAACCTGAAGGGCTGCCGCGCGCTGCATATCGACGGCCACCAGCCGGATGCCGCCATCCATTATGCCAAGCTCTGCCGCGAGGACGGCATTCTTACCTCGCTCGACGGCGGCGGCCTGCGCACCAACACCCATGAACTGCTGGAATTCATCGACGTCGCCATCGTCGCCGAACGGCTGTGCGAGCAGATGGACAAGACGCCGGAAGCCATGCTCGATTATCTCAAGAGCCGCGGCTGCCGGGTCGGCGGCGTCACCATGGGAGAGCAAGGCCTGCTCTGGTATGACGAGACCGGCGCGGTCCGCAAACTGCCGGCGCTGCCGATCGCGCGCGAACGCGTGCTCGATACCAACGGCGCCGGTGACGTATTCCATGGCGCTTACGTGTTTTCGTATCTCAACAATCCCGGGAAAGGCTGGCACGAGCATTTCGAGTTTGCGCGCGCGGCCTCGACCTATAAGATCCAGCGCCTCGGCAATGAGGCTGGACTACCGACGCTTGCCGACATCGATGGCGTCAAGCAGGAATTCCAGATCGGGCGCAAGAAGGAATTTTGGGATTAGAGATGGGGCGCGTCTTCGTCGCCGGCAGCATCAACATGGATGTGGTGGCGACAGCCGACCGGCATCCGAAGGTCGGCGAGACCGTCGCCGGCCAAGCCGTGCATTATTTTCCGGGCGGCAAGGGCGCCAACCAGGCGGTGGCCGCAGCCAAGCTCGGCGCGCCGTCGACGCTGATCGGCCGGCTGGGCGTAGATGCGTTCGGCCAGCAATTGCGGACGTTCCTCGCCGCGCAAGGCGTCGACCTCGCGCTGGTCCAGGACACCGCGGATATCCACACTGGAACGGCCGTCATCACCATCGCCGACGCCGATAACACCATCGTGGTGGTGCCCGGCGCCAATGCACTGGTCAGCGCCGACGACGTTGCCGCGCCTGCGCTCGCCAAGGGCGACGTCGCGGTGAGCCAGTTCGAAATTCCGCAAGCGACCATCGCCGCCTTCTTCAAACGGGCGCGCGCGGCCGGGGCGACCACCATCCTCAATCCGGCGCCGGCGCTCGCCTGCGCTCCCGGCCTGCTCGAACTCGTCGATATCCTCATTCTCAATGAAACCGAGCTTGGGCTTCTTGCGCAGAGCGTGCTTCACGACACCGACGAGCCTGCCCGCTTCATTGAAGCAGCGCGGCGCCTTCCAACCGGCCCGGACACCATCATCTGCGTTACGCTGGGCAAGCGCGGCGTGCTGGCGTTGATCGGCGGCGAGCCTTCGCTGATTGCGGGACGCGCTGTTAAGGCCGTGGATACCACCGGCGCGGGCGATTGCTTCGTCGGCGCCCTCGCCGCGCAGCTTGCCAATGGAACGCCGATCCGCGACGCGCTCGCATACGCCAATGCCGCCGCGTCGATCTGCGTGCAGCGGATGGGCGCCGCGCCGTCGATGCCGACGGCGGCCGAAGTGGATGAACTACTCGCAAAGCGCGCCTGACTTCGTAGGGTAAGCAAAGCGCAGCTTGCCACCCTACAAGTCCGGCTTAAGTCAGCGCACTCTTCAGGTCGAAGCCGGTGTCCGCCGCCTGCTCCGGCGTGATTGATCCGTTCACGGCGAGCAGGCGCCGGCCGAACATGTGGTCGCCCGCGCGATTAACGGACTCGATGCCGACGAGGCGTCCGCCCCTGTAGCAAAAGGCGGAGAATGCGGCCTGGGCCTGATCGCCGCGCACCACCACGCGGTCGTAGCCGGTGGTCAGTCCCACCATCTGCAGCTTGTCGGGACCCTGATCGCTCCAGAACCACGGCACGCCATCATAGGGTTTGGCATCGCCGGTCAGCCGGGCCGCGACGCAGCGCGCGTGGTCGGTGGCGTTCTGCACCGACTCCAGCCGCAGCGAGCCGCCGAAGCGCGGGCTTTCATAGAGCGCGCAATCGCCGATCGCCGAAATATTGGGATCGGCGGTGAGCAGATGCTCGTCGACGATGATCCCCGACGCCACCGGCAGGCCGGCCTGCGCCGCCAGCTCGACATTGGGCAACACGCCGACGCCGACCACGATCAGGTCGGCTTTCAGGTGCCGGCCATCGCTGAGGCTGACGCCGGTGACCTTGTGGCCGTCGCTCTCGATACTGGTGACCTGCACACCCAGATGAATGTGAATGCCGGCCGCGGTATGCCGCAATTGGAAGAACTCCGAGATCTCGGCCGTCACCGCGCGCGCCATCACGCGCGGGGCAAGTTCGACGACGTCGACTTCGAGACCCTTGGCCCGGGCCGTCGCTGCGAACTCCAGCCCGATAAAGCCGGCACCGATGACAACGACGCGCTGGCCCGCCGTGATGTAATCGCGCAGCGACTGGCTCTCATCGAGCGTCCGCAAATAGCGCACGCTGTCGAGATTGGCGTTGGGGATATCGAGCAGGCGATTGCGGGCGCCGGTCGCCAGTACCAGATGGCCGTAATCCAGCGATGCGCCGGAGGCGAGCGCCACCTTGCGCGCCGCGCGGTCTATCGATACCGCACGATCGGAGATCAGGTCGATGTTCTGATCAGAATAGAATTTTCCCGGTCGGAACATCAGGCTGTCGGGCCCGCCGGTTCCTTTCAGATAGGCCTTGGATAGCGGGGGCCGCTGGTACGGCAGATGGCCCTCATCGTTCAACAACGCGATGCGTTCGGAAAAGCCGTGCTGGCGCAGCGAGGCCGCAAGCTGATAGCCGGCGTGGCCAGCGCCAATGATAACAATTGTTCCTGCCGTCATAGGGACATCCTACGTTCGAGCACACGGGAATGACCCATGTCGTTTCCTCTCCAGTGATTTTGGCTTGCCTGTCTCGTCCCCTGGGCGCGGCGCTCGTGTCCGTCCCGAACGATGACAGACGCTATCTGACCTCATGGCACGAGGAGACGCAAGGGTGTCGGTGGCCCTGAGGGCGGCCTTTGCCGCATTTTTGCCGGTCCAGCCCGGGGATTGTCACCTCCTGACTTCTCTATTTAAATGCCGGCCCACCCTCGCGCCCCGAGGCCTTGCCATGTCGACCTCCGATGATACCGCCGCCCCTGCCCTGCTCAGGATCGAGGGCCCGATTGCGACCATTACCCTCAACCGCCCCGCGGCCTTCAATTCGATCAATCTGTCGATCGCACAGAAGCTCGAACAACTCGGCGCGGAGGTCGAGGGCAATGACGCTGTCCGCGTGCTGGTGATCGAGGGCGAAGGCCGCGCCTTCTCGGCCGGCGGCGATTTGCAGACCATTGGCGCTGCCGCCGCCAACGATACCGTGGCGCCCGTGGTCGGCGAGCTATTGAAGCACTACCACGCCTTCATCGAGACGCTGCGGCGGATGCCGAAGATCGTTCTCTCCAGCGTCAACGGCTCCGCCGCCGGCGCCGGCATGGGGCTCGCCTTCGTCACCGACCTCTGCATCGCCGCCGACGACGCCCGCTTCACGCCGGCCTATGCCAAGATCGGCGTCTCGCCTGATGGCGGCAGCACGGTCGGCATGGTTGGCACCGTCGGCACCCGCCGCGCGCTGCAGATACTTCTGGCCGAGGACAGCTTTACCGCGCAGCAGGCCTATGAATGGGGCCTGGTCGCCCGCGTCGTACCGGCGGCCGAGTTAAGAGCGGAAACACGCAAATTCGCCGAGCGGCTGGCGCAGAACCCGCCCGCGGCGATCGCCGGCACCAAGTCGCTGGTCTATCAGGCCGCGGTGACGCCGGTAAAGCAGCAGCTCGATGCCGAGGAAGCGAAGATCATCGACGCCATGCTCACCGAAGACTTCCGCGTCGCCGTGAAGAAGTTCACCAGCAAGGGGAAGTAGCGGCGCATTGATGCCGTCCGCTCAACTGTCATTATCCGCGAAAGCCGAAAGCGGATGATCCAGTACGCTGCGCTCTCTCAATTCAATGCAGCACTTCGGCGTACTGGATGCCCCGCCTTCGCGGGGCATGACGCCACCGGGCTAGTCCTTCCCCTGCCCGCGCATGAAGTCGAAGTCGCAGCCCTCGTCGGCCTGCAAAATGGTCTCGTTGAACAAATGCGCATAGCCGCGCCTCGCCCAATCGGGCGTCGCGGCCGGCGCGAGCGCCGCGCGGCGCTTCTCAAGTTCGGCATCATCGATAAGCAGGTCGATGCTGCGCTTGGCGACGTCGAGGCGGATCATGTCGCCGTTTTTCACCAGCGCCAGCGGGCCGCCGACGGCAGATTCCGGCGTGATGTGCAGCACGATGGTGCCGAACGCCGTGCCGCTCATGCGCGCGTCCGATATCCGCACCATGTCCTTGGTGCCGCCGCGCGCGAGTTTCTTCGGAATCGGCAGATAGCCGGCTTCTGGCATGCCCGGCGCGCCCTTGGGGCCGGCATTGCGCAGCACCAGCACGTCGTCGGCGTTGACGTCGAGATCGGGATCGTCGACCCGCAGCGTCATATCCTCGACGGATTCGAACACCACGGCGCGGCCGGTATGCTGCAGCAGTTTCGGGCTCGCCGCTGATTGCTTGATGACGGCCCCGCGCGGCGCAAGGTTGCCGTGCAGCACCGCCATTGCGCCTTCAACCTTGATCGGATTGTCGCGCGGACGGATCGCGTCCTGTCCCGGAACATCTTCCGCTTCAGCCACAACCTCGCGCAGCGTCTGCCCCGTAATGGTCTTTGCGTCGAGATCGATGAGATCGCCGAGTTGCGCCATCAATTTCGGCACACCGCCGGCATGATGGAAGTGCTCCATGTAATGCTCGCCCGACGGCTTCAGATCGACGAGCACGGGCACCTCGCGGCCGAGCTTGTCGAATGTTTCGAGGTCGATCTTGTGCGGCGAGCGATGCGCGATCGCGGTGAGATGGATCAGGCCATTGGTCGAGCCACCGATCGCCTGCAGCACCACCTGCGCATTGCGGAACGACGCCGGCGTCAGCAATTCGCTGGGCTTTGGCCCCTTCGCCTTGGCCAGCGCGGCCGCCACCCTGCCGCTTGCTTCCGCCGAACGAAATCGCTCGGCATGCGGTGCAGGAATCGTTGCGCTCATCGGCAGCGACAGCCCCAGCGCCTCGGTAACACACGCCATGGTGCTGGCGGTGCCCATCACCATACAGGTGCCGACCGATGGCGCGAGCCGGCCGTTGACATCTTCGATCTCGATATCATCAATTTCGCCGGCCCGATATTTTGCCCACAGCCGCCGGCAATCGGTGCAAGCGCCCAGTACCTCGCCCCTGTGATGCCCGACCACCATCGGCCCCACGGGAATGACGACGGTCGGCAGATCGGCGGAGACCGCGGCCATAATCTGCGCCGGCAGGGTCTTGTCGCACCCGCCGATCACCACCACCGCGTCCATCGGCTGGGCGCGGATCATCTCCTCGGTATCCATCGCCATCAGATTGCGCAGATACATCGAGGTCGGATGCGCAAAGCTCTCAGCAATCGAAATCGTCGGGAACACCATCGGCATCGCGCCCGACAACATCACGCCGCGCTTCACGGCTTCGATGATCTGCGGAACGTTGCCGTGACAGGGATTGTAGTCGCTGTAGGTATTGGTGATACCGACGATCGGCCGATTGAGCGCATCGTCGGAATAGCCCATGGCCTTGATGAAGGCCTTGCGCAGGAACAGCGAGAAGCCAGTGTCGCCATAACTCGTCAGTCCCTTGCGAAGTCCGTCGGCCATTTTTTTCTTCCTGTCGTTTCCTGGGACACTTAAGAAGCCTGGCGGATTATTGTCAATATTTGATCATTCGACCCTTCGAGGCGAGCATATCGTCGATAAACAGCAGCATTATTGACAATAATGCGCGTGCATGCTGATTTCCGGTCCAAACTGGAAACGCGCTCATGATCCAACCATTGCGCGATCTCGCAGTCGAGTATCAAGGTTCGAATAGCCGGACGATCGCGCATTTCGTGACCGCGCTTCGCGACGACTCGCCCTTCGAGACGGCGCCGCAGGATAATCTCGAGACTTTGCGGCTGGTCGAGGATTGCTATCGGCTGTCGGGCTGGGAGGCCTCGCGATGAAGCCGCAGGAATCATTGACCGAGACTTCCGCGCCGACGCGCGAGGAGGAGCAGGCGGAGGTCATCCGCCGGCTGGAAGAGGACATCATCTTCGGCCGCTTCGCGCCGGGTTTGCGGCTGGTCGAGGACACGCTGATGCAGCGCTACGGCGCCAGCCGGCATTTTGTCCGCCAGGCGCTGTTCCAGCTCGAACGCCAGGGCATCGTGCTGCGCGAGAAAAACATCGGCGCCACGGTGCGGTTCTATTCGGCCGAGGAGGTTCGCCAGATCTACGAGGTGCGGGAAATGCTGACGCGGCAGGCGGCGCTGATGATCACCCTGCCCACCCCCGCCGGCCTGATCGAGCAGTTGACCGAGTTGCAACGGCAGTATTGCGCCAAGGCCGACGCGCAGGATCTGCGCGGCATCCATGAAGCCAATGATGCCTTTCACGTCGCGCTGTTTTCCGCCTGCGGTAACCCCTATCTGGTGCGCTCGCTGCAGGACTACATGAACCTGACGCTGCCGATGCGCGCCAAGAATCTCGCCGACCGTGATGGGCTGGCGCTGTCGCGACGCCAGCACGAATTGATGATCGAGCTATTGAAGGGCCGCGACAGCTGGGCGCTGGCGCAGCTCTGTGTCGATCACATGCAGTTCAGCAAGTCGGATTATCTCGGGCGGATCGCCGCGGATAAGCAGACGATGTAGGGATCGTCATTCCGGGATGGTCCGAAGGACCAGACCCGGAATCTCGAGATTCCGGGTTCGCATCTTCGATGCGCCCCGGAATGACGTGCTATTTCTTCCAGTTGATAATCCGATCCTTGTCCCCGTCGAACTCCATGCTGCAGAACGTGCCACCCTGGTAGTAATCGCCGACCGGGTCCGGCTTCAGTTTGGCCTGCTCGGCCATCGCATGTTCGCGGAAATCCTCAGCCCTGCCGGTCGGGCGATAGCCGAGTTCGTAGGCGCGGTGATTGTCCCACCAGGCGCGCTCGTTATAGGAGGCGCCGTAGAAGATCTCGAAATGGATGTCGGGATGATCGAGCCCGATGCGGCAGAGCTGCACCAGGTCCTCCGGCTTCAGCCAGATCGACAGCCGGCGATGGTCGAGCGGCATCTCGCCAAAATTGCCGATCCGCAAGCAGGTGACGCCGAGCCCGTGCTTGTCGGCATAGAGCGCGCCTACCGCTTCGCCGAACACCTTACTGACACCGTAGCGGCTGTCGGGGCGCGCGGTGACGTCGGTACCGATCCGGTGATGGCGCGGATAGAAGCCGACGGCGTGGTTTGACGAGGCGAACACCACGCGCTTGACGCCCTTTTTCCGCGCGGCCTCGAACAGGTTGTAGCCGCCGATGATGTTGGACTGCAGGATCGAATCCCAGGGACCTTCCACCGAGTAGCCGCCGAAATGCAGGATGCCGTCAACGCCTTCGCAGATCGCCTCGACTTGTGACATATCGGCGAGATCGGCCGCCTTGAACTTTTCGTCCTTGCCGAGATCGGCCGGCGCCTTCAAATCGCTCAGCAGCAGGTCGGGATAGATCGGCGGCAACAGCTTGCGCAGGGATGCGCCGATCCCGCCGGCAGCGCCAGTCATCAATATGCGTGGCATTTGTTTCCTCTTGGTCTCGCAACCGATTTGCGGTCATTAGCAGGTAATGATAGCTAACCCAAACGCTCTGGGAACGCACCAACGAGAACAGCAAATGTCCGATGCAGCATCGCATTCAGCCGGCTGGCGCCCGGCGACCTATTACCCCGATCCGGCCATCCGTGCACTCGATCCGCGCTTCGAGAAGTATTGGCTGAAGCTCTCATCCGTGGAACGGCTGACCACCGGCCTGCGCTGGGCCGAAGGCCCGGTGTGGTTCGGTGACGGGCGCTATCTCTTGTGTAGCGACATCCCGAACCAGCGCATCATCAAGTGGGAGGAGGAGACCGGCGCGGTCAGCATCTTCCGCAAGCCGTCGAACTTCGCCAACGGCAATACCCGCGATCGGCAGGGACGGCTCGTCACCTGCGAGCATGGCGGCCGCCGCGTGACCCGCACCGAATATGACGGCTCGATCACGGTGCTGATCGATTCCTTCGACGGCAAGCGGCTGAACTCGCCCAATGACGTCGTCGTCAAATCCGACGGCTCGATCTGGTTCACCGATCCGACTTTCGGTCTGCTCGGCAATTACGAGGGCTACAAGGCCGAGCCCGAAATCGACGCCAATGTCTTTCGTCTCGATGCCGCGACCGGCAAGGCCAGCATCGTCGCCGAAGGCGTGCTGGGGCCGAACGGGCTAGCCTTCTCGCCGGACGAGAAGATTCTCTACATCATCGAATCCCGCGGCGTGCCCAACCGCAAGATCCTTGCCTATGACGTCTCGCCATCCGGCGACAAGCTTTCCAACAAGCGCGTGTTTGTCGATGCCGGCCCGGGCACGCCCGACGGTTTTCGAATAGATATCGACGGCAATCTCTGGTGCGGCTGGGGCATGGGTGATCCCGAACTCGACGGCGTCGTGGTGTTCGCCCCCGACGGCGTCATGATCGGCCGCATCGCGCTGCCCGAACGCTGCGCCAATCTCTGCTTCGGCGGCGTGAAGCGCAATCGCCTGTTCATGGCCGCGAGCCAGTCGATCTACGCGCTCTATGTGAACACGCAGGGCGCGCCGGGCGGATAAGTCCGCGCGCGCGCCTCAAGCGCCAAGGTCAATTCACCCCTTCTTCTCCTGTGCCGCGGCGGTCTGCTTGACCAGCGCCTCTTCAAACGCCTTTTCCAGCGTCGCCGCGTAGGCGTTGAACTCGCCTGGATTGACGAACGGACTGGGCGCGCCATCCGAAATCATGGCACGCTTGTCCTGCATCCTGTACATTTCCGGATGCGGCGCGAGCAGCACATCCACCTTCATCTCCTTCGCCCGCGCGAACGTCCTCCGGTAATCGGCGACGATCCCGGAATAGGTCGGATTGGGGGCGAGGCGGTTCAGCGCCACGGTGC
The DNA here is from genome assembly GCF_056174665.1 of Bradyrhizobium sp. WYCCWR15520. NCBI lineage: Bacteria > Pseudomonadati > Pseudomonadota > Alphaproteobacteria > Hyphomicrobiales > Nitrobacteraceae > Bradyrhizobium > Bradyrhizobium sp. WYCCWR15520. Next base: position 6,067 of record NZ_JBWBWM010000044.1, on the reverse strand, counting down.
CACTGCAGAAGATGAGGACCGAGCGCGTGGCATCGCCGTCCTTCACGGAGAATTCCCAGCTCGTGCAGCCCGGCGAATGTCCCGGCGTTTCGCGCGCGGTCAGCGTGACATCGCCGACCGTAACCTTGTCCCCTTCGCGCACCGTGCGGTCGACCTTCACCGGCGGAAACTTAAGCCCGTCGTCCTCCTGCGCGCCCGGATAGTAGCCGCCTTCGAGCAGCGGCTTGTCGGCATCGCCGGCGATCATCTGCGCGCCGCTGGCCTGCTTCATTTCGGCAAGGCCGCCGGTGTGATCGATATGGGCGTGGGTGTTGAGGAGGTATTTGATGTCGGTGATCTTGAAGCCGAGTTTTTCGATGCTCGCCTTGATCTGCGAGGTTGCGTCCGGCATCACCGTATCGACCAGGATATGGCCCTGCGGCGACGTGATCAGGTAGGACGCCAGGCCGTCGGTTCCGACGTAATAGACGTTACCGATCATCTTGAACGGCTCGGTCGGCGTGTTCCACTTCACCCTGAGGGTTTCGAGCAGATCCTTGACCGTTTGGGCCTCGACGGTGGCGGTCAGCGACATCAGCGCCACAAGCGCAACGGCGATCTTTTTCACGGCCATCCTCCATCTTTTCTTATTGCGCCGTCGCCATTATCGGCTTGCGCATTGACGCCGAGTTCAGCCTGACGACGATTCTGGTCAAAAAAATGCCGGCCGCGGTTCCGCAGCCGGCACCTTTCATGAACGGCGCGAGCGCCGCATCAATTACGCGGCATTGTAGCCGGCGACCGCCTTCACCTCGAGATATTCCTCCAGGCCGTACTTGCCCCACTCGCGGCCGTTGCCGGACTGCTTGTAGCCGCCGAACGGCGCGGTGCGGTCGTTCGGCACGCCCTGCAGGTTGATATTGCCGGCGCGGATCTGGCGGGCCACGCGGCGCGCGCTTTCCACCGTATCGCCCGAGACGTAACCGGCGAGACCGTAGGGCGTGTCGTTGGCGATCTTCACGGCATCGGCTTCATCCTTGGCGCCGATGATCGTCAGCACCGGTCCGAAGATTTCTTCGCGGGCAATCGTCATCTCGTTGGTGACGTCGGCGAAGATGGTCGGGCGGACATAGAAGCCCTTGTTGACGCCCTCGGGCAGACCGGGACCGCCGGCGACGAGCGTCGCGCCTTCGTCGATGCCCTTCTGGATCAGCGCCTGGATCTTGTCCCACTGGCCGCGATTGACGACGGGGCCGATGGTGGTGCCTTCGGCGCGGGGATCGCCGGCCTTGGTCTTGTCGGCGACGCCCTTGGCAATGGCGGCGACTTCCTTCATCTTCGACAGCGGCACGATCATCCGCGACGGTGCGTTGCACGATTGGCCGGAGTTGTTGAACATGTGCATCACACCGCCGGTGACGGCCTTGGTGAGGTCGGCGCCTTCGAGGATGACGTTCGGCGACTTGCCGCCGAGTTCCTGGCTGACGCGCTTCACGGTCGGCGCCGCGCGCTTGGCGACGTCGACGCCGGCGCGAGTCGAGCCGGTGAACGAGATCATGTCGATATCGGGATGCTCAGCCATCGCGGCGCCGACTTCGGGGCCGAGACCATTGACGAGGTTGAACACGCCCTTCGGCACGCCCGCTTCATGCAGGATCTCTGCGAAGATCAGCGCCGAGGTCGGGGTGAATTCCGAGGGCTTGAGGATCATGGTGCAGCCGGCGGCGAGCGCGGGCGCGACCTTGCAGGCGATCTGGTTCAGCGGCCAGTTCCAGGGCGTGATCATGCCGATAACGCCGACCGGCTCGCGCACCACGACAGCGGAGGGGAGCGTCTCTTCGAAGTGATAGTTCTTCAGGACTTCCAGCGTCGACATGATGTGGCCCAGGCCAGCACCGGCCTGCAGCTTTTCTGCCATCGGCAGCGGCGCGCCCATTTCGTCGGACACGGCGGCGCCGATGTCCTTCATGCGGCCCTTGTAGATCGCGATGATCTTTTCCAAGAGCGCAACGCGCTCCTCGCGGCTGGTCTGCGAATAGGTCACGAAAGCGCGCTTGGCGGCGACAACGGCCTTGTCGAGGTCGGCCTTGGAGCCGAGCGCAACTTCATACATTGCTTCTTCGGTCGCCGGATTGACGACGGGCGTGGATTTCTTGACGGCGGGATCGACCCAGGCGCCATCGATGTAGAATTGCATGCGATTGACCATCGGAAACCTCTTTATCTCGGAGCAATGAGGAGGAACGGAAGCGTTCGGCAGGCATCCTTGCACGAAAGCCCAAGCAGTTGAACCCGCCATATGCGGGGTGCCGCGATGCGGCAGGCGCTGGATATAAGGGTGGGAGTACGGAGGTGGCAAGGTACTCCTCATCGCGACTGTCCGTGTGGAGAGACCCCCACCCCGGCCCTCCCCCGCAAGCGGGAGAGAAGATTGCCGCAAGCAGCGAGTGAAAATTCAACGTAGCACCTAGACACAACTTTCAATGTCTCACGACGTTACACGCTCGCCATCAAGCCCCGAGCTGCGCCCCCTCTCCCGCACTTGCGGGGGAGGGTTGGGGTGGGGGTGGCGCGGCATTGGAAGTCTCGCATCACACCGCCGTCTTCCGGTGCCGCACCGGCGCGCCGACCGTGAGGCTTTCGGCGGCGTCGATGATGGCGTTGGCGTCGATGCCGTAGTGGCGGTAGAGGTCGCCAATGGTGCCGGTCTGGCCGAACTGCTCGACGCCGAGCGCCTCAAGGCGGTGACCGCGGACACTGCCGAGCCAGCAGAGCGCGGCCGGATGGCCATCGATCACGGTCACGATACCGCAGTCGCGGCCGAGCGGCGCCAGCAGTTTTTCGATGTGGCTGAGATGCTGGATGCCACGGCGGTCACGGCGCAAATTCCGCGCAGCGGACCATCCGGCATGCAGCCGATCGGCAGAGGTTACCGCCAGTAAACCAACGTCGCGGTGGCTTTCGCCGATGAAGCCCACCGCCTCGATCGCCTCCGGCGCCACCGCACCGGTATAGGCGATCACGATATCGCAGTTCGGTCCCGGCTGGCGCAGCCAGTAGGCACCCTCGGTGATGTCCCGTTGCAGGTCCGGCGTCATGATCCGCTGCGGCTGATCGATGGTGCGCGTCGACAGCCGCAGATAGACCGAACCGCCCTCGCCGCCGTCGCGCTGCATGTGACGAAAACCCCACCCCATGATCGCGGCGAGTTCATCGACGAAAGCCGGCTCGAACGAGGCCAGCCCATCCTGCGCCATGCCGATCAGCGGCGTCGCGATCGACTGGTGCGCGCCGCCTTCCGGCGCCAGCGTAATGCCGGATGGCGTCGCCACCACCATGAAGCGCGCATCCTGGTAGCAGGCATAGTTCAGCGCATCGAGACCGCGCTCGATGAAGGGATCGTACAGCGTGCCGACCGGCAGCAGCCGCTCGCCGTTGATCTGATGCGACAGCCCCAGCGCCGATAGCATGATGAACAGGTTCATCTCGGCGATGCCGAGTTCGAGGTGCTGTCCCTTCGGTGAGAACTCCCAAGTGAAGGCGGACGGGATTTTCTCCTGCCGGAACAGGTCGTGGTTTTCGGCCTTGGCAAACAAGCCCCGCCGGTTGACCCAGGCGCCGAGATTGGTCGACACGGTGACGTCGGGCGACGCGGTGACGATGCGCGCGGCCAGTTCGGTGTCGCCACGCGCGAGCTCGTTGAGCACCAGCCCAAAGCCCTGCTGCGTCGACATCTGCGCCGCCGGCTTGAAGGTGAGCTGTTGCGGCACGTCGATGACGTCAGCGGTGAGACGGCGGCGGCCCTCCTGGTTGAAGGGCGCTGCTGCCAAAAATGCTTCGAGTTCGGCGGGCGCCTGCGACAAGCCTTCGAACTTGTCCCATTCATGGCCGGGACGGATGTTCTGCGCGCCGCGCCACTTCTCCATCTGCGCCACCGTCATCAGGCCGGCGTGATTGTCCTTGTGGCCCTGCATCGGCAGCCCGACGCCCTTGATGGTGTAGGCGATGAAGCAGACCGGACGGTCGTGATCGATCGATTCAAATGCCTCGATCATGCTGGCCATGTCATGGCCGCCGAGGTTGGACATCAGCGCCAGCAACTCTTCGTCGCTGCGGCGCTCGATCAGTTGCGACACCTGTCCCTGATCGCCGATGTCGTCCTGCAGATGTTTGCGGAACGCCGCGCCGCCCTGGAAGCACAGCGCCGCATACATCTGGTTCGGGCAATTGTCGATCCAGCGCCGCAACGCTTCGCCGCCGGGTTCGGCGAACGCCGCCTGCATCAGGCGGCCGTATTTCACGATCACCACGTCCCAGCCGAAATTGCGGAACATGGTCTCGAACTTCTCCCACAGCCCTTCGCGCACCACGGCGTCCAGGCTTTGGCGGTTGTAGTCGACGATCCACCAGGTGTTGCGCAGCGCGTGCTTCCACCCCTCAAGCAGCGCCTCGAAGATGTTGCCCTCGTCCATCTCGGCGTCGCCGACCAGCGCGATCATCCGCCCCTCGGGCCGGTCCTTCATCCAGCCATGGGCGGTGACGTAATCCTGCACCAGCGAGGAGAACAGCGTTTGCGCGACGCCGAGTCCGACCGATCCGGTGGAGAAATCGACGTCGTCGGCATCCTTGGTGCGCGACGGGTAGGACTGCGCGCCCTTGTAGCCGCGGAAATTTTCCAGTTTTTCGCGAGTCTGGTGGCCGAACAGATACTGGATGCTGTGAAACACCGGGCTTGCATGCGGCTTCACCGCGACGCGGTCCTGCGGACGGAGCACGGAGAAGTACAGCGCCGACATGATGTTGGCGAGCGAGGCGGACGAAGCCTGATGGCCGCCGACCTTCAACCCGTCGCTATTGGGCCTGACATGGTTGGCGTGATGGATGGTCCACGACGACAGCCACAACACCTTGCGCGCCAGCGCGGTCAGCGTTTCCAGGCGTGCGGGCTCGATCGGCATGGCCATGCTCCGGAGGCGTTCAGTATGCGCCGATTTTAGCGGGCGGCAGGACACCAAAATTCTCAATTTGCTGCGACATACCGCCCAATATTGGGATAGTTTACCACAATCGACCCCAAAACCACGAGTTCATCCCAATGCCGTCCCTCGACGCCATCGACCGCAAGATCCTCGGCCTGCTGCAATCCGACAGCCGCATGACCATGCAGCAGCTCGCCGACAAGGTCGGCCTGTCGGTATCGCCCTGCCATCGCCGCGTGAAACTTCTGGAAGAGCGCGGCGTCATCACCCGCTATATCGCGACTGTCGACCAGAAATCGCTGGGCTTGCATGTCAGCGTCTTCATCTCGATCAAGCTGGCGCGGCAGAAGGAGGAAGACCTCAACCGCTTTGCCAGGGCGATTTCGAAATGGGACGAGGTGCTGGAGTGCTACCTGATGACCGGCAACCGCGATTACCTCCTGCGCGTCGTTGCGGCTGATCTTTCCTCCTACGAAGCGTTCCTGAAGAACAAGCTGACGCGGCTGGATGGCATTGCCTCGATCGAGTCCAGCTTTGCGCTGAGCCAGGTGAAATATTCGATCGCGCTGCCGGTGTAATGTGAGGGCCCGCTGGTGGCCCCGCCCTTCGAGACGGCCGCTGCGCGGCCTCCTCAGGGCGAGGGGATGGATGCTTGGCGATGCACTCTCCCGTCATTGCGAGCCAACGGGTCGCGCGAACGCGCGCCCGATGACAGGCTCCGCGAAGCAATCCATCTGTCCGCGTACGTGGTGACAATGGATTGCTTCGCTGCGCTCGCAATGACGCTGAGATAGCGACGCATACTCGACTGTCGTCCCCGCGAAGGCGGGGACCCAGTACGCCGCGGCTTCTCGGCTCAATCACTGCTGCCTCTGGAATACTGGGTCACCCGCTTTCGCGGGTGACGACGACTGAATATGACTTCGCGATCTCGCGACATGAACTGCCCGAGGTTTGCATCTGCTTTCCTGCCCTCATCGAGATCAGAGCAACTGTGCTGGAAGTAGCCCGGTGATCGGCCGGCCTCAAGGCTGGCGCTGGCGCGCCCCCGCCTACGGCGGCTGCGGCCTTGACCCCGCCCGTTCACCGGTCTGTCGGCTTTGCAAGCG